>NZ_JBSFRK010000001.1:279774-435600 GCF_053589195.1 Streptomyces sp. NPDC003379
CTCCGGCGCCCTCGGCATCCCCACGCCCGCCGCGAGCGGCGTGGGCATCCGGGCCGCGGCGGGCGTCTCGGCGAGGCCGCCCTGGGCCGGGCCCGTAGATGCGGCCCGGTCGGCCGCGGCGGGCATCGAGGGCGGCAGCGGCCCGCCACTCGCCCCCGGCGACTCCGGCGCCCTCGGCATCCCCACGCCCGCCGCGAGCGGCGTGGGCATCCGGGCCGCGGCGGGCGTCTCGGCGAGGCCGCCCTGGGCCGGGCCCGCAGGTACGACCCGGCCGGCCGCGGCGGGTATCGAGGGCGGCAGCGGCCCCGCACTCGCCCGCGGTGACTCCGGTGCCCCCGGCATCCCCACGCCCGCCGCGAGCAGCGTGGGCATGGGGTGTCCGGCTGTCGTGATGTGGGACGACAGGGGCGCCCGGGGCGTGTCCGCCGCCTCGGTGGGATCGCTCGGGGGCGGGCCGGTGGGGGGCGAGGGTCGCTGCGGTCCAGGGGGCGTCGGCACCTCCGCGCTCACCGTCCCTGCCACTTCGGTGGGCGCTTCTCTGTGAAGGATGCGTGGAACTCGGCGTAGTCCTCGCCGGTCATCAGGAGGGCCTGCGTCGACGCGTCCAGTTCGATGGAGGCGGCCAGCGGCATGTCCAGTTCCGCGGTGAGGAGCGCCTTTGTCTGCGCGTACGCGAGGGCCGGGCCGTCCGCGAGGCGGCGGGCCAGGGTTCGGGCGGCCTCGGCGGCCTTGCCTTCCTCCGTCACCTCGCTGATCAAGCCGATCCGTTCGGCTTCGGGGGCCCGCACTGGTTCGCCCAGCATGAGCAGCCGCGTGGCATGGCCGAGGCCGACGACGCGCGGCAGGAGGTAGGCGGCCCCCATGTCCCCGCCGGAGAGGCCGACCCGGGTGAAGAGGAAGGAGAAGCGGGCGCTCGGATCCGCGACGCGGAAGTCCGCGGCCAGGGCGAGCACCGCGCCGGCGCCCGCCGCCACCCCGTGCACGGCGGCGATCACCGGGAAGGGACACTCCCGGACCGCCCGCACGACCTGGCCGGTCATGCGGTTGAAGTCGAGGAGCTGAGCGGTGTCCATGGCGAGCGTCGCGCCGATGATCTCGTCGACGTCACCCCCCGAGCAGAAGCCGCGCCCCTCGCCGCCGAGCACGAGAGCGCGTACGGACCTGTCTCGGGACAGCTCGGCGAGGAGGTCCCGCAGGTCGGCGTAGGCACCGAAGGTGAGTGCGTTGAGCTTGTCGGGACGGGCGAGGGTGACGGTGGCGACCCCGTCGTCGACGGCCAGGCGCAGATGCCGCCAGTCGGGGGTGCGGGTCGCGGAGCCGGTGAAGGGACTCATCATGTGCGGCCTCCTCGGCCGTGCGGCTGCGGCTGCGGCTAGGGCGGGGGCGGGGGCTGGAGTTCGCTGCTCGTTGTGCGCTGCTCGTTGTGCGCTGTGGTTCCCTTCCTGAAGTTATCACTCCTTCGTGACCGTCGTCATGACTGCGCGATATAACCGCGACCCGCCCGACAGCCGCCCCTGTCGCCCTAGCGCTTAAGATTCGTACCGTTGAAAGCTGGACCGCCCGAAGCAGGACCGCCTGCTGCCCTGAACGGATCCGCCTTGTACGAGCCCCTCACCCTCGCCTCCTGGCGCGTCGCGCTGCCGCACACCACGGCAGCAGTGCCCGTCGCGCGCGCTCTGGTCCGTACAGCGCTCACCGACATCGAGTCGTCCGCCGACACAGACACCGACACCGACACCGCCGAGCTGCTCACCGCGGAGCTGGTGGCCAACGCCGTCGAGCACACCGGAGGGCACGGCCCCATAGAGCTGGTGATCGAGCTGCTGCCCACCGGCTGTCAGGTCGAGGTGCACGACCGGAGTCCGCTGCCGCCCGGCGATCTCACCGCCCCCGAACCGCCCGGCGAGCCGGACCCCTGGCAGGAGCACGGGCGCGGCCTGCTCCTGGTCCGCGCCCTCAGTTCGTCCTGCGGCCACCGCCCCACGGCGTCCGGCAAGGCGGTGTGGTTCACGCTGCCGACCCGCGCGTGCGCGGCGTCTCCTCGCCCGGCCGGATCGGCTTACTGGGCGGGGCCCCGCGTCACGGCCTGATCGGGCGCGTTCGCGAGGCGGGACCTGCTACGGCCGTAGAGCGCGTACACCACCGCGCCCACCACCAGGAACACGGTGAACTGCACCCACGTCGACCAGCCCGTGCCCCAGATCAGATAGAGACAGAAGCCGACGCCGAGAAGCGGGCTGACGGGGTGGAGCGGGACGCGGAAGGTGCGCCGCAGGCCGGGGTTCGAACGGCGCAGCGCGAGCACCGCGACGTTCACCACGGCCATGATCGAGAGCGTGCCGATGGTGGTCAGGTTGACCACCACGTCCAGCGAGGAGAAGGCGGCGGGGACGGCGACGACGGCCGCGACGATCCACGTGCCCGCGACGGGCGTCGACGTGCGCGGCGAGACGCGTTCGAAGACGCGCGGCATGAGGCCGTCGCGGGACATCGACATCAGGATGCGGGTCTGGCCGTACATCACGGCGAGCACGACGGAGGCGATGGCGACGACCGCGCCGAAGGCGATGATGCCGCCACCGACGGCCGAGTCGGTGACCTGGTCGACGATGAGCGAGAGCGCGGCGGGCTTGTCGGCCACGGCGTCCGGGCCGAGCGCGCCGATGGCCGCGAGCGCCACGGCGACGTACAGCAGGGTGACCACACCGATGCAGATCATGATCGCGAGCGGGATGTTGCGCCGCGGGTTCCTGACCTCCTCACCGGCCGTGGTCACGGCGTCGAAGCCGATGAAGGAGAAGAAGGCGAGCGAGGCGCCCGAGGTGATGCCGGAGACGCCCGTACCCGCGAAGGGCGTCAGATTGCCGTCCTTGAACGCGGTGAAGGCGATGGCCAGGAACATCAGCAGGATGCCGATCTTCAGCACCGCCATCGCGGCCGTGGCGCCGGCGCTCTCGCGGATGCCGCGCACCAGGAGCACGGCGGCGAGCAGGATGACGACGACGGCGGGCAGGTTCACGGCGCCGCCCTGGCCGGGGCCCGCGGACAGGGCGGCGGGCAGCTGCCAGCCGGTGAGACTGTCGAGGAGTTCGTTGAGGTACTGGCTCCAGCCGACCGCGACCGCCGAGACGGAGACGCCGTACTCCAGGAGCAGACACCAGCCGACGAGGAACGCGACGCGCTCGCCGAGAGAGGCGTACGCGAAGGAGTACGAGCTGCCCGACACCGGGATCGCGCCGCCCAGCTCGGCGAACGAGAACGCGGTGAAGACGCAGGTCACGGCCGCGAGGACGTACGAGACGGCGACGGCGGGGCCCGCCTCTGCGACGGAGTCGGACAGGCCGACGAAGATGCCGGTGCCGACGATGGCGCCGACACCGAAGCACATGAGCTGGAAGAGCCCCATGGTCCGCTTCAGGCCGTGCCCTTCCAGGTCGGCGCCGGATTCGGCGACGAGCTGGTCGGGGGACTTGATGCGCGACATGCGCGCCCCGTGCGGACTCTTGGGGCTCATGGGGTGGTTCTCGATTCTGGTGGTGCGTGGTGCGTTGTGCGCGATGCGTTGTGCGTGGTGCGTGGTGCGTGCGTCGTACGGCGGGTCAGGCGAGGGTCGCGACCAGTACTGCCTTGATGGTGTGCAGGCGGTTCTCGGCCTCGTCGAAGACGACGGAGTGCGCCGACTCGAAGACCTCGTCGGTGACCTCCAGGGAGGTCAGCCCATGGCTCTCGTATATCTCGCGGCCGACCTCGGTGCCCAGGTCGTGGAAGGCCGGCAGGCAGTGCAGGAACTTCACGTCCGCGTTGCCGGTGGCGCGCAGGACGTCCATCGTCACCGCGTACGGCGCGAGCGCGGTGATCCGCTCGTCCCAGATCTCCTTCGGCTCGCCCATGGAGACCCAGACGTCGGTGGTGACGAAGTCGGCGCCCCGGACGCCCTCGTCGACCGCCTCGGTGAGCGTGATCCGGGCGCCGCTGGCCGCGGCGAGCTCGCGGGCCCGAGCGAGGATCTCCTCGGCCGGCCAGTAGGCCCTGGGCGCGACGATGCGGACGTCCATGCCGAGGAGGGCGCCGGTGACGAGGTAGGAGTTGCCCATGTTGAAGCGTGCGTCACCGAGATAGGCGAAGGCGATGTCGGCGAGCGGCTTGGCGCTGTGCTCCGTCATCGTGAGGACGTCGGCGAGCATCTGGGTGGGGTGCCAGTCGTCGGTCAGGCCGTTGTAGACGGGCACGCCCGCGTGGGCGGCGAGCGTCTCCACGGTCTCCTGGGCGTCCCCGCGGAACTCGATCGCGTCGAACACCCGGCCGAGCACCCGGGCGGTGTCCTTGGTGGACTCCTTCTTGCCGATGTGCGAGCCGGACGGGTCGATGTACGTCGTGAAGGCGCCCTGGTCGGCGGCGGCGACCTCGAAGGAGCAGCGCGTACGGGTGGAGCTCTTCTCGAAGATCAGGGCGATGTTCCTGCCGGAAAGGCGCCGCGTCTCGGTCCCGGCCTTCTTCTCCGCCTTCAGCTCGGCGGCCAGGCCGATCAGGCCGCGGAACTCCTCGGCGGTGAAGTCCAGCTCCTTGAGGAAGTGGCGACCGGTGAGGTGTGTGGCCATGGTGATGCTCCTGGGACGCGAGAACGGGGACAGGGGAATTGAAACTATATACGATCCTCGACATTTATATGCAGGCAGTGCAGACAGTGCAAGCAGTGCAGGTAATGCAGGCAGGTGAGACTCCGTGCACCCGGGGCCGCATGCCGCGGCTAGACCCCCGGCACCGCGCCCCTCTCCACCGGGCAGCTCATGCACCGGGGCCCGCCCCGGCCGCGCCCCAGCTCGCTGCCCAGGATCTCGATCACCTCGATGCCCTGTTTGCGCAGATACGTGTTGGTGGTCGCGTTCCGCTCGTACGCGACCACCACGCCCGGCTCGACCGCGAGGACGTTGCAGCCGTCGTCCCACTGCTCGCGCTCGGCCGCGTGCACGTCCTGCGTGGCCGTGAGCACCCGGATCGCGTCGAGGCCGAGCGCGGCGGCGATGGCGCGGTGCATGTTCTCGGGCGGATGGTCGGTGACCTTCAACTCCCGGTCGCCGACGCCTGGTTCGATGGTGTACGAGCGGAGCATGCCGAGGCCCGCGTACTGCGTGAAGGTGTCGCCGTCGACCATCGTCATGACCGTGTCGAGATGCATGAAGGCGCGCCGCTTCGGCATGTCGAGCGCCACGATCGTCCGCGCCGAGCCCGCCGCGAACAGCTTGTGCGCCAGCATCTCCACGGCCTGCGGTGTGGTGCGCTCGCTCATGCCGATGAGCACCGCGCCCTTGCCGATCACCAGGACGTCGCCGCCCTCGATGGTCGAGGGGAAGTCCGCCTGGCCCTCCGACCAGACGTGGTAGTCCTCGCCGCGGAACAGCGGGTGGTGGCGGTAGATCGCCTCGAAGTGCACGGTCTCGCGCTGCCGGGCGGGCCAGCGCATGGCGTTGATGGAGACGCCGTCGTAGATCCAGGCGGAGGTGTCGCGGGTGAAGAGGTGGTTGGGCAGCGGGCGGAGCAGGAAGTCGTCCAGGTCCATGCAGTGGAAGCGCACGGACGTCGGCTCGGGGTGGGCCTCCAGGAACTCCCGCTTGGTCATGCCGCCCACCAGCGCCTCGGCGAGCTCCACCGACGGCATCGTCTCGAACGCGACCCGCAGGTGGTCGGTGGCCAGCGGGCCGTACTCCTTCTCGTCGAAGACCCGGTCCAGGACGAGGAGGCGGGCCGCGGGCACGTCCAGGGTCTCGGTCAGCAGGTCACCGAAGAGGTGCACCTCGACGCCCCGGTCGCGCAGCACGTCCGCGAAACCGTCGTGCTCCTGGCGGGCCCTGCGCACCCACAGCACGTCGTCGAAGAGCAGCGCTTTCCTGTTGCTCGGAGTCAGCCGCTTGAGCTCCAGATCGGGGCGGTGCAGTATGACGCGGCGCAGCCGCCCGGCCTCGGAGTCGACATGGAATCCCATGGGGTCCATCTTTCCCCGGCCGGACGGCGTACGCGCGGTCAACGCCGTACGCGCTGTCAACGCCGTACGTGCGGCCAACGCCGTACGCGGTGGCGCTCAGAGCCTCGGGTCCACCGGCTCCGACTCCAGCGCGAGGACCGCGAAGACCGACTCGTGGACGCGCCAGAGCGGCTCGCCCTCCGCGAGGCGGTCCAGGGCCTCCAGGCCGAGCGCGTACTCGCGCGTGGCGAGCGAGCGCTTGTGGCCGAGGGAGCGGTCCCGCAGCCTGTCCAGGTTCTCCGGGCGCGTGTACTCGGGGCCGTAGACGATCCGCAGGTACTCGCGGCCCCGGCACTTGATGCCGGGCTGCACCAGCCGTCCCTGGTCGTTCCTGACGAGGGACGCGACGGGCTTGACGACCATGCCCTCGCCGCCGCGGCTGGTCATCTCCAGCCACCAGTCGACGCCCGCCCTGACGGACGACTCGTCGCCGGTGTCGACGTAGAGGCGGCGGGTGGTCTGGAGCAGACCGGACCCGTCGTGCTCCACCATGCGGTCGATCAGGGCCAGTTGCCCGTCGTGCGGGAGCGCGGCGAGACTGCGGCCCTGGACGGCCAGGATCTGGAACGGCGCGAGCCGTACGCCGTCCAGGCCGTCGGTCGGCCAGCAGTAGCGGCGGTAGGCGTCGGTGAACGCGGCGGCGTCGACGGCGCGTTCGCGCTGCCTGGCGAGGAGTGCGCCCGCGTCGACGCCGCGCGCCGTCGCGGCCTCCAGGGCGGCCAGCGCGCCGGGGAAGACGGCCCGGGATGCGGCGCCGACAGCCGCGTACTGCGTACGGAGCAGGCCGGACGCCTTGAGCGACCACGGCATCAGCTCGGCGTCGAGCAGCAGCCAGTCCGTGTCCAGCTCCTCCCACAGGCCCGCCTCGCTGACGGCGGCGCGCAGCCGGGCGAGTATCTCCTCGGTGACGGACGCGTCGCTGAAGAAGGGGCGGCCCGTGCGGGTGTAGAGGGAGCCGGTCGGGCCCTCCTCGACGCCGAAGCGCTCACGGGCCACGGCCGCGTCGCGGCAGACCAGGGCCACCGCGCGCGAGCCCATGTGCTTCTCCTCGCACACGACGCGGGCGACGCCGTCCCGCGCGTACGAGGCGAAGGCCTCGACCGGGTGCTCCAGGAAGTGTCCATCAGCGGCTCCGCCGCGGGCCTCCCGGCGGGAGGTGGCCGTGGGTGCCATCGTCGGCGGCAGGTAGGGCAGCAGGCGCGGGTCGACGGCGAAGCGGCTCATGACCTCCAGGGCGGCGGCCGCGTTCTCCTCGCGGACGGCGACGCGGCCCGCGTGCCGGGTCTCGACCACGCGGCGGCCGTGTACGTCGGTCAGGTCGAGCGGGCGTCCGTCGTGACCGCCCGGCGCCTCGGTGCGCAGCGGCTTGGCGGGCTCGTACCAGACGCGCTCGGCGGGTACGTCGACGAGTTCCCGCTCCGGCCAGCGCAGCGCGGTCAGCTTGCCGCCGAAGACGGCGCCGGTGTCCAGGCAGATGGTGTTGTTCAGCCAGGACGCGGTGGGCACGGGGGTGTGGCCGTAGACGACGGCGGCCTTGCCGCGGTAGTCCTCCGCCCACGGGTAGCGCACCGGAAGACCGAACTCGTCGGTCTCGCCGGTCGTGTCGCCGTACAGCGCGTGCGAGCGGACCCGCCCGGACGTGCGCCCGTGGTACTTCTCGGGCAGACCGGCGTGGCAGACGACCAGCTTGCCGCCGTCGAGGACGTAGTGCGAGACGAGCCCGTCCACGAACTCCCGCACCTCGGCGCGGAATTCGTCGCTCTCCCGCTCGAACTGCTCCATGGTCTCGGCGAGTCCGTGGGTGTGCTGGACGCGGCGGCCCTTCAGGTGGCGGCCGAGCTTGTTCTCGTGGTTGCCGGGCACGCACAGCGCGGTGCCCGCGGCGACCATCGCCATGACGCGGCGCAGCACGCCGGGGGTGTCGGGGCCGCGGTCGACGAGGTCGCCGACGAACACGGCCGTACGGCCTTCGGGGTGCCTCCCGTCGACGTAGCCGAGCTTGTCGAGGAGGGTCTCCAGTTCGGAGGCGCAGCCGTGGATGTCGCCGATGATGTCGAAGGGGCCGGTGAGGTGGGAGAGGTCGTTGTAGCGCTTCTCGGTGACGATCCCGGCGCCGTCGATCTCCTCCGCCCCACGCAGCACGTGCACCTTCCGGAAGCCCTCGCGTTCCAAGTGCCGCAGCGAGCGGCGCAGTTCGCGCTGGTGGCGCTGGATGACGCGGCGCGGGACGCCGGCCCGGTCCGCGCGCGTGGCGTTGCGCGCGGCGCAGACCTCTTCGGGCACGTCGAGCACGATGGCGATGGGCAGCACGTCGTACTCCCTGGCCAGCTCGATCAGCTGCTTGCGGCTGTCGCTCTGTACGTTGGTCGCGTCGACGACCGTACGACGCCCTGCGGCCAGCCGCTTGCCCGCGATGTAGTACAGCACGTCGAAGGCGTCACGGCTGGCGCCCTGGTCGTTCTCGTCGTCGGCGACGAGACCGCGGCAGAAGTCGCTGGAGACCACCTCGGTGGGCTTGAAGTGCCGCCGGGCGAAGGTGGACTTGCCGGAGCCGGTGGCGCCTATGAGGACGACGAGGGAGAGGTCGGTGACGGACAGCGTGCGCCCTGCCTGAGGTGCTTCGGTACTGCTGCTGGTGGTGCTGCCGGTGCTGTTGGTGTTGTCAGTGCTGTGGGTGTTGCTGGTGCTGCTGGTGCTGTCGGTGCTGCTGTCGTCGGTCATGCCGTCTTCACTCCCTGCGTGCTCCCGGCGGGTCCGGTGCCGGTGCGCTTGTCCTCGTTCCGTGTGAAGACCGCCATCTGGGTCGGCGGGCCCACCTCGGGGTCCTCGTCGCCGACCGGTGTGAACTCCACGTCGTAGCCGTGCCGTTCCGCCACCTGGCGGGCCCAGGACCCGAACTCCTCGCGCGTCCACTCGAAGCGGTGGTCGCCATGGCGGACGTGGCCGGCCGGGAGGGTCTCCCAGCGGACGTTGTACTCGGCGTTCGGCGTTGTCACCAGGATGGTGCGGGGCCGCGCGGAGCCGAACACCGCGTACTCCAGGGCGGGCAGCCGCTCCAGGTCGACGTGTTCGACGACCTCGCTGAGCACCGCCGCGTCGTACCCCTTGAGCCGCTTGTCGGTGTACGCGAGCGAGCCCTGGAAGAGTGTGACGCGCTCCGCCCGGCGCTCGCCCATGCGGTCCAGCTTCAGCCGCCGCGAGGCGACGGTCAACGCGCGCATGGACACGTCGACGCCGACGATCTCCGTGAACCGGGCGTCCTTGAGCAGCGCCTGCACCAGCTGGCCCTGCCCGCAGCCCAGGTCGAGCACGCGCCCCGCCCCGGCGGCGATGAGCGCCATGAGGATCGCCTCACGGCGCCGCACGGCGAGCGGCACCGGCTTCTCGTCGGTGTCGGACTCCTCGTCGACGGCGTTGTCGACCTCGTCGACGTCCGTGTCGTCGGCGTCGGCGAGCCGCACCAGTTCGAGCCGCTCCCTCGCCTCGCGGGTCAGTGACTGGCGCCGCGCGAGGTAGCGGCTGGTGATGAGCTGCTGCTCCGGGTGGTCCGCGAGCCAGCCCTCACCGGCCCGCAGCAGCTTGTCGACCTCGTCCGCCGAGACCCAGTAGTGCTTGGCGTCGTCGAGGACGGGCAGCAGGACGTACAGGTGCCGGAGTGCCTCGCCCAGGGTCAACTTGTCGTCTGTGGCGTCGAGTACGAGTCCGACGTACCGTGAATCGCCCCACTCGGGGAACCGCTCGTCCAGCGGTACGGGCGTCACCGTCACCGTCCAGCCCAGCGGCTCGAACAGCGCCCGCACCAGCTCACCGCCGCCGCTCGCGGGCAGCGCCGGCACCTCGACGCGCAGCGGCAGCGGCTGCCGGGCCCGCTCGGGACGCGCCTTGCACACGCCGTGCAGGGCGCTGGAGAACACCGCGCTCAGCGCGACGGCGAGCAGCGACGACGCGGCGTAGGGACGGTCGTTCACGTACTGCGCGAGCGCCGCGTCGGGTGCCCCGCCCCGTCCCTTGCCCTTGCCGCGCCGCACGAGCGCGACGGGATCGACCTCCAGGAGCAGCGCGGCCGTGCAGCGCTCGGCGGTCGCCTCGGGGTAGAGGACGTGCGCGGTGCCGTAGGAGGTGGAGAACGCCCGCGCGTTGTCGGGGTGCTTGTGCAGCAGGAACCCGAGGTCGGTCGCCGGGCGTTCTGGGGTGCCGGTGGTGCTGATCGTCAGGAACACGGTGGGTCGGCCTCGAAACGGGGTCAGGGCTGAGGGGGGTGGTCAGGTCCTTCAAAGTACAGCGCCCACCGCGGGCGCACCCGGGAATTTCCCCTCGTCAGGCACCGCGCGGGAGGCCCCGGGCGCGCACGTGCATTCGCGTCCGCTCACGCGCACTGACGTCCCGCTGACGTCCACTCACGTCCACTCACGTCCGTAAACGTCCGCGTTGATCCATCGGTAATCGTTTATTGATCGACCTCGCTCACCCTGTGCCCGTCGATATTCGGGGGAAGACAGGGAACACCAGTGTCGGATACACGCATATCGGTGGCCGTGCACGCCACCGACCCCCTCAGTCGGGCCGGAGTGATCAGTCACCTCCGCCACCAGCCCAGCGTCGAGCTGGTGGACCGTACCGAGGACACATCGCAGACACCCAGGACCACGCACGAAGCGGCGCCCGCACCGGAGCGGGTCGCCGTCATGCTCGTCGACCGGCTCGACGACCCCGCGGGCACCGAGCTGCGCCGCCTCGCCAGGTCCGCCGAGCAGCGCGTCGTGCTGATCGCGAGCGAGCTGCGCGAGCCGGAGCTGCTCGCGGTCGTCGAGTGCGGCGTACGGGCCATCCTCTGGCGGCACCAGGCGACCCCGCAGAAGCTGCTGCGCGCCGTGCACAGCGCGGCGCGGGGCGAAGGGGAGCTGCCGCCCGACCTCATCAACCGGCTCATGACCCAGCTGGGGCGGCTGCGGCTCTCGGCGCTCGACGGCACGCCGTCGGCCGCCGGCGCGCTCGTGCCGACGCTGGGCATGGCGCCCCGCGAGGTGGACGTGGTGCGGCTGATCGCGGAGGGCCTGGACACCAAGCGGATCTCGGAGAAGCTCGCCTACTCCGAACGCACCGTCAAGAACGTGCTGCACGCGCTGATGACGCGCCTGCAGCTGCAGAACCGCGCGCATGCCGTCGCGTACGCGCTGCGGGAGGGATACATCTGATGCCGCCGACCCACCACCTCCGACGCCCGGCCGGGCCCGGGGCGTCGACGTGATCCACGAAGTGGACGAAGCGCTGCGCCGGCTGCTGCGGGGCGCGCTCCCCGAAGGGACCGGCGACGTCGTCTTCGAGGCGCCGAACCGCGACTGGGCGGCGCGCCGCAACGCGCCCACGCTCAACTCGTACCTGTACGACATCCGCGAGGACGTGGCCCGGCGTGAGCGCGGCGCGTACGCGGAGCACGGCCCGGACGGCGTCGTGCTGCGCAGGCGGCAGCCGCCGCGCTGGTTCCGGCTCTCGTATCTGCTCACCGCCTGGACCAACCGCCCCGAGGACGAGCACCGGCTCCTCTCGGCGGCGCTGGGCACCCTGCTCGCGCACGAGCTGCTGCCGCCCGACCGGCTGCCGGACGCGCTCGCCGCGCTGCGGGCGCCGCTGCCGCTCAGCGTCGCGGTGCCGCCGCCCGAGTCCCGGTCCATCGCGGACATCTGGTCGGCGCTGGGCGGCGAGCTGAAGCCGTCCCTGGACGTCGTCATCACCGTGCCGTTCCCGGTGTCTCCGACGTACGACGTCGCACCGCCGGTCACCGAGGGCGCCGTCGTCGTACGCGGCATCGACGGCGAGCCGGGCGACGCGCGGCCACGGCGGTTGCGGAGCCGGTCGCGCGACGGAAAGGCTGCCCAGTGAACGCGCCCGAGCCAGTGAACGCGTCCGCGACGCTGAACGCGTCCGGAACGGTGCTCGCCCAGCTCGACGTGTTGCGCGAGCGCGTGGCCGAGCTGGTCGAGCGGCGCGGCGCGGCCGATCCCACGGCGGCGGACCCGCTGCGCGGCCTGTACGTGTCACCGGAGACGGCCCACCGGCTGGCCACGTCCCCGCCGCCGGTCGTCCCGTCCTCCCCCGCCCTCGGGGCGTACGAAACAAGCGGCCGCCTCGGCGACCTGGCCGAGCTCTTCGGGCTCACGCCACTGGACGTTCGTATTCTGCTGGCCGCCCTCGCGCCCGACGTGGACCGCCGCTTCGAGCCGCTGTACGGCTTCCTCAACGACGACGTGGGGCGGCGCCGCGCCACGGTCGCGCTGACCCTCGACCTCGCGGGCACCGGTCCGTACGACCCGCAGGCGCGCGCCCGCTTCCATCCCCGGGCGCCGCTGCGCGCCGGAGGGCTTCTCGCCCTCGACGAGGAGGACCGGCCGCTGCCGGGGCGCGCGGTGCGGGTGCCGGAGCGGGTGGTGGCGTGGCTGCTCGGTGACGACGCGCTGGACCCGGAACTCGTGGGCAGCGCCGTTGAATTGCTGCGTCCGGAGGAGTCACGGGTGGCGGATCCGCTGGCCGCGCGCCTCGCGGAGATCGCCGCAGCGCGGCCCGTACTCGTCCATCTGCGCGAGCGCAGAGGCACCACCGCCGCCGAGCCGGTGATCGCCGCGCTGCGCGCCGCCGGGCTGCCCGTGCTGCACCATCTGCCCCCGGCCGGGCCCGGCAGCGCGGATGCCGGGCCCGCCGTCGCGCTGCTGCGCGAGGCACGGCTGCGGCGGGCCGCACTCGTCGTGTCGCCGCTCCCTCCCGACCCGGGCCCCCTCGTACGCTCGTTGGCGACCGGAAACGTACCGGTGGTGTTCGTCGGGAGTGAGCCGTACGACCCCGGATGGGCACCCGACGCGGGACTGCTCGCCCTGGACGCGCCGACCCGGGACGACATCGACGCACCCCGCGCGTGGCGCACCGAACTCATCCGGCACGCACCCACCAACAAGCCGGACCGCGGCACCGCCACGGACACCGACCCCGGCCCCGGCCCCGACCCCGGCTTCGATCTCGGCTTCGATCTCGGCTTCGATCTCGGAGAGGCCGTCGCCCCCTACCGGCTCGGTGAGGCGCAGATCCGCCGGGCCGCTCGGGCCGCCGTCGGGCTGGCCGCGTTCGACGGCACCGCGCCGACCGCCGCGCACATCCAGCGCAGCGCCCGCCTGCAATCCGCGCCGGTCCTCGACAAGCACGCCCGGCGCATCCGGCCCGAGGTCGGCTTCGAGGACCTCGTGCTCCCCGATGAACCACTCGCCCAGCTCCACGAGTTGGCTCTGCGCGCCCGGCACCGCGACATGGTGCTCGGCACCTGGCGGCTGCGTACCGGAGGCGGGCGCGGGCGTGGGGTGATCGCGATGTTCGCCGGGGACTCCGGCACCGGGAAGACGCTGTCCGCCGAGGTGGTGGCCGGTGAACTGGGACTGGATCTGTACGTGGTGGACCTGTCGGCGGTCGTCGACAAGTACATCGGCGAGACGGAGAAGAACCTGGAGCGGATCTTCTCCGAGGCCGACCGTACGGACGCCGTGCTGCTCTTCGACGAGGCCGACGCCGTCTTCGGCAAGCGCTCGGAGGTCAAGAGCTCCCACGACCGGTACGCCAACCTGGAGAGCGCCTATCTGCTCCAGCGCCTGGAAGCCTTCGACGGGATCGCCGTACTGACCACCAATCTGCGCGCCAACATCGACGACGCGTTCACACGGCGTCTGGACCTCGTGGTCGACTTCCCCTTCCCGGACGTCGAGCAGCGCGTCACCCTGTGGCGGACCGCCCTGGCGGGCACGCCCGGCGCACGTGAGCTTGAGGGCGAACTCCTCTCCTGCGCCAAGGAATTCGAGCTTTCCGGCGGCGGCATCCGGTCGGCGGCCGTCACCGCCGCCTATCTGGCGGCGGGGCGCGGCGGCCCGGTCTCGGGAGCCGACGTACGGGCCGGGGCGCGGCGGGAGTACCGCAAGATGGGCCGGCTGGAGCCGGGTGGGTCACTGCCCTGGCAGTGACCCACCCCAACACGGGGCAACACGGGGCAACACGCAGAACCGCTACCGCGGCCAGTCGGAGATCGTCCAGCCCATGCTCTTGCGGTCGTCGCACTTCCACGTGACCGCGCTGGTGTCGTTCTGCATGTCGACGAGGCACTCGCCCGAGCCGACGGCGACGATCCGCGTCAGTCCGTCGTCGCGCCTCTCCAGCTTCCACTTCTGGTTGTCCGGCAGCCGGCCGGTCCTGATGTTCTCCGGCGGGGCACGGAAGATCTGGACGATGTTGGTGTTGACCTTCTGGTCCATGACGGTGCCCGGGGCGTTGGCGGGCTCCAGGGCGTAGGTGTCGGACTCGGGGTAATGGTGCAGGACCCAGTCCTGGTTCTCGCCGAACTCGTCCGTGAGGGAGGGGTTCTGGCCGACGTAGGTGCCGTCGGCCTGCTCCCCCTTCTTGACCTCCAAATACCAGCCGCTGCCTTCGGCGCTGCGGATGGTGTGCGTCTCGGGGCCCTTGGGTGTGGCGTCCTTCTTCTCGTCCTTCTCGGCCTTCTCGCCGCCGCCGTCCGGCTCGGACTTCGGCGCGTCTTCCTCGCCGCCATCCGGGGGCGCGGGCTTCTCCTTCTTCTCCTTCTCGTCGGCGCTCGGCTTGGGGCTCGGCGCCTGCTTCATGCCGTCCCCCTGCGGGAGCTGCTGCTGCTTGCCGGGCTTCTCCCTGGCCTGGGTGGTCATGTTCGGCTTGTGCTGGAACCACAGCACGGCCGCCGCCACGCCCAGCGCGACCAGGACGGAGAACACCGCCATCACCCAGCGCGGGAACACCGACGGCTGTACGTAGGTGCCGCGCAGCTCCACCGGATCGGGCACCCCGGCCCGGAGCACGGAGACGGTGAACGGATGCTTGCGGGTGCCGCCGATCCAGCTCACCGCGCCGGGCTTCAGGCTCAGCTCCGCGAAACCGGCGCGGCCCGGGGCGACTTGGACCGAGCCGGGCTCGGCCTCGACCTCAAGCTCCTCACCGTTCTCGCGGCCGGAGAAGGAGACGGTCAGCTGCTGGTTGCCGAGGTTGTCGACGGCCACCGCCGCCTTGGCGCGCAGTCGGCCGCGTACGACCAACGGCAGCAGTTCCGTGCGGAGTTCGGTGAACGGGCCGACGGTGACCTGGCCCTCGACGACGTCCGCGGTGTGCGGCGTCTCGCGCGGGCGCACCCGGACGCCGAACCGCACCGGGCCCGCCTGCGCGTCCGGGGTCCGGGGCGGCGCGAGCACGACCTCGGCCGTGGCCTCCGCGCCCGGGTACAGGCGCAGCACGTCGGGCTGGACGCGGGACCAGCCGGCCGCGTCGCCGACCATCTGGAGGCGGTACTCCTCGACGGTGTCGCCGGTGTTGCGCACGCGCAGCCGCACGGTCGCGGTGGAGCCGGGCTCCACGGTGGTGACGTCGGGTTCGAGTGCGGTCCACATGCCGATCACCGCCCCGCCACGCCGGGGCTCTTCACGCTTCCGCCGACCATCGCCCGGAGGGTCGCGGTGTCCGCGACGCCGGTCCGGGGGAGGCCGACCGCGCCCTGGTACTCCTTGATGTGGGCGGCGGTGTTGCCGCTGTACCTGGCCGTCGTGGGCGGGATGCGGCCGTTCTCGAAGTAGGCGACGCCGTGCTGGGCGTACGCCCGGTCCCGGGCCAGGTCGTCGTCGCTGATGCCGGCCTGCGAGGCCCACCAGAACGCCGCCTGCACCTGCACGACCTCCCAGCTGTCGGCGCCGGAACGGACGTCGGCGGCGCGGACACCCTGTGCCCACAGGGAGGTGAGCGTGGCCCGGCCGAGCGTGCCCTTCCTGTCGGTGGCGAAAATCTGCGCGGTGTTGTTGCCGCTGCTCCGGCCGCTACGGACCACGGCTTCCTGGTAGCAGATCAACGAGTCCTCCGTGTTGGCGTCGATGACGCCGGGGGTCCAGCGGCCGTCGAGGGTGCATGCGTTCCTGGAGCCGAGGGCGGCGAGGCGGCGTTGGGCGTACTCGACCACGACGTCCGGCTTGTAGCCCCGCTTCCACGGTGGTCCCGCGTGGGTGGCGCCCCGTTTGGCGCCGGGCCTCGGCCTGTCTCCGCCGGTCGCGTCACCGGCGCTGCCACCGCCTCCGCCGCCTCCGCCACCTCCGCCACCATCGCCCCCGCCTCCGCCCCCGCCGGACGAGGACGAGCCACCGGAGCCGCCATCGTCACCTCCGCCACCGGGCCCCGCACCCCCGCCGCCGATGCCGCCACCGCCTGGGGCGTCGCCGGTCTTCTTCTCCTTCGGAGGCGGCGGGGCGTCGCCGAGCTCGTCCTTCTCGCCGCCCTGCGGGGCCGCGTCCGGCGCCGCGGCGGCCTGGTTCTCGCGCGCGGAGCCCGTCATCTTGGGCGTGAAGGAGAACCAGAGCACCACGAACGCGACGGTGAGCGCCGCGAGGACGCTGCCGAGCGCGAGGAGCCGGCGCGGCAGGAGCGCACGCTGGTCGAAGCTGCCCGGCAGCTCGTGGGCGGTCTCGTCGCCGGAACGGCGCACGGAGACGGTGAGCGGGTGCGCCTGCGCGGGGCCCGTCCACCGCACCTGCTGCGGACGCACCGTCATCTTCGCGAACACCGCTCTGCCAGGGGCGACTTGGATGCTCGTGGGCAGGACGTCGAAGGAGAGCCGGTCGGCGTCGTCGCGGGCGGTCAGCGATGCGGTGAGCGGGGTGTTGCCGAGGTTGTCCACGGCGACGGAGGCCCGGCCGCGGACGCGTCCGACGATGGTGGGCGGAAGGAGTTCGGCCCGTATCTCGGAGAAGGGCGTGACGGTGACCTGACCCTCGACGACATCGCGGGCCTCGGGCTGTTCCCGGGGCTCGACGCGGATGCCGAACGGCGTCGGCCCGGCGGTCGCGTCCGGCGAGCGGGGCGGCGCGAAGGAGATCTCGGCGGTGCCCTCGCTGCCCGGGTAGAGGCGCAGCACGTCCGGTTCGACGCGGGACCAGCCCGCCGGGGTGCCGACCACCCCCAGCCGGTACTCCTCGACCGTGTCTCCCGTATTGCGTACGCGAAGCCGTACGGTCGCTCGGCCACCGGGGTCAACGGTCACCGCGGCCGGGTCAAGGGAGTTCCACCACGTCATACGGGCACGGTAGGGGGCGCCGCGGGGTTGCTCCTTGTACGAAAGGGCCACGTCAGGGGCAGCCCGTACTGCCCTCCCGTACGGACGGCGGTGCAGGGCCCGTACGCACGCGCCGCCGCCGGCCTCCGCGCGGCCCGGGGCGGCGGCTCAGCCGTGTGCCGAGAGCACGGGCCGGGGCGTGCCGGTGCGCGGCTTCCACTGGGCGAGCAGCGCGGCGATCTCTGCGGCCTCCATGGCGCCGCGCCGGTCCATGACGCGGTAGGCGATCAGCAGGGCGGCCCTGGCCCGGTCGAGGTCGCCGAGGGCGAGCAGCGCACGGCCCCGCGCGGCCATCGCCAGGGCGTGGCAGAACGCGTCGCCCAGCTCGCCCTCGACGGCCAGCGCCGCGTCCGCGCAGTCCATGGCCTTGCCGGGGCTGCCCAGGTCCAGTTCGCAGGAGGCGAGGCGGGCCCAGCACAGCGCCTCCCAGCGTGGGTCGCGCGACCGGGCGTGCAGGCGCCCCGCCTCGCGCAGCCGGTCCGCGGCCTCGGCGGCGCGGCCGTCCTTCAGCAGGGCGCAGCCCGACTGGTAGAGGACGTGCGCGAGGGTGGACGTACTGCCCGACTGCCGTGCCTGGCGCACCGCTTCACGGAGCGCGGTGTCGGCTTCCGCGCGCCGCCCGAGGGTGACGTACACCCGGGCCATGTGGGACAGCACGCGGATCCGGTCGCTGTGCCCGCCGAGCGCCCCGAACCTCGCGTAGGAGAGCCGCAGTTGCTCCAGGGCGGCGTGGGGGCGGCCGGTGCCCATGAGGACGATGCCCAGCTCGTGACTGCCCTCGGCACCGACCAGCGGATCACCCGCCACCGCGGCCAGACGCAGACTCTCGCGCAGCATCCGCTCGGCACGGCCGTAGGTCTCGGTGCCGTAGTGCGGCGCCCCGAGAAGCCGCAGGGCACGAGCCGCACACAGATCGTCACCGTGCCGCCGAGCGGTCTCCAAAGCCAGCTCGGCGAGAGGCTCCAGGTCACGGTGGCGGGCGGTGCCGACCAGAAGATGGGACCAGGCGGTGAGCAGGTCCACGGTGGGCCGCAGCCCGGGGGGCGCCCCGCCGTTGTCGTGTGAGGGCGGGTGGTCCGGGACGTGGCGTAGGGCGTTTTCGGCTGCCGCGTACAGGCGGGAGTGGGCGACGACCAGCCAGTCGTGGGCCGCGGTCTCGTCCGGGAGGGGCTTGCCCGGGGAGGCCGGTCGGTGCAGGAGTGCGGGCAGCACGCTGTGCGGCTTGGTGCGGCGGATCGCGGTGACGACGGTGGCAAGGACGTAGTCGAGGAAGCGGAGCCGGGCCTCGGCGCGCTCCCGCGCGCTCTCCTGGCGCTCGCACTGCTGCTGGGCGAAGAGCCTGACGAGGTCGTGGAAGCGGTAGCGGTCCTCGCCGTGCAGCTCCATGAGGCCCGCGTCGACCAGGCGTTCCACCGCCGTCTCCGCCTCTTCGTCGCCCACGTCGAGCAGGGCGCCCGCCGCGCCGCGGCAGAAGGAGGGCATGTAGCAGAGCGACGCCATGCGGAAGGCGCGGGCGAGGCCGGGGTCGAGGGCCTCGTAGCCGAGCCGGAAGGTGGCCTCGACGCCCAGGTCGTCCACCCGCAGCTCGTCCAGCCTGCGGTGTTCGTCGCGCAGCCGGGCGGCGAGGTCGGCGACGGAACGGCCGGGCCTCGCGGCCAGCCGGGCCGCGGCGATACGGACGGCGAGGGGCAGCCCGCCGCAGGTGGCGACCAGTTCGCGGGCGGCGGGGCGTTCACCGGCCACGCGGTCGCGGCCGATCATGGCGGCGAGCAGGCCGAGCGCCTCCCTCTCGTCCATCGTCTCGACGGCGACGAGGCGCGCGCCGGGCAGCGTGATGCTCCGCGAGCGGCTGGTCACCAGGACGGCGCAGCCCGGGGTGCCGGGGAGCAGCGGCCGTACCTGCGCGGTGTCGCGGGCGTTGTCGAGGAGTACGAGGACGCGGCGCCCGGCGAGGAGCGAGCGGTACAGGGCGGTCTGCTGGTCCAGGCCGTCGGGCACGGCGCTCTCGGGCACGCCGAGGGCGCGGAGGAACCCGGTGAGCGCGCCGCCGCTCTCCACGCCGGGCGCCGGGTCGGCGCCGCGCAGATCCACGTACAACTGCCCGTCGGGGAACTCCTCGCGCAGGGCGTGCGCGACGTGCACGGCGAGCGCGGTCTTGCCGACGCCACCGAGCCCGGTGAGCGTGGCCACGGCCATGGCGTCGCCGGACGCGGCACCGCGCAACGTCTCGGTGAGCTGACGGACTTCGGCCTCGCGGCCGACGAAGTCGGGCGGGTCGGGGAGGAGCTGTGCGGGGACGAGAGGGGCGGGACGCGCGCCCCGCGACCCCGTACCCGGGGGGCCGGGGTGTCCGGTGTCCGGTCGGGTGGGTGTGCGGCGCCGCCCGGTGTCCGCGAGGGGCGGCGCCGTACGGAGCGGTGGCCGCGGGGCGGCGGCCCGTGGGAGGGGGAGGCCCGTCAGGAGGTCCGCGTGCAGCGCGGCGAGTTCCTCGCCCGGGTCGACACCGAGCTCCGTGGCCAGCGTGCGGCGCGTGGCCTCGTACACCGCGAGGGCGTCCGCCTGCCGGCCGCCGCGGTGCAGGGCCAGCATCAGCAGGGCCTGGGCGCGTTCGCGCAGCGGGTGTTCGGCGGCGAAGACCCGCAGGGCGCCGGTCGTCTCACCGTGGCAGCCCAGTTCGAGGGCGCAGGCGAACAGCTCTTCCTGGGCGGTGACGGACAGTTCGGTGAGCCGGTCGCGCTGACGCTCGGCGTAGGGCCCCGGCAGACCGGCCAGCGGGGCGCCGTCCGACAGGGCGAGCCCCGCGGTCAGCTCCTCGTACGCGTCGGCGTGCCGGCCGCTGTCGCGCAGCCGCCGCGCCGCGGTCACCCGGTCCTCCAGCTCGCGGGCGTCGAGGGCGCCGCGCGGCACCCGCAGGGCGTAGCCGTCGCCCGCCGACACCAGGAGCCGGGCGGGCGCGCGGGAGCGCCGGCCGGGTTCGAGCAGGGCGCGCAGCCGGGACACGTACGTACGCAGCGTGCCCACCGCCCGCGGCGGCGGCTCCTCGCCCCACAGGGCGTCCACCAGCTCGGCGGCGGAGACGGGCCGCCCGTCGCGCAGCAGCAGCACGGCGAGGGTGGCGCGCTGCTGCGGTGAGCCGAGCGTCAGCGGCTGCCCGTCGCGCCAGGCCCGCACCGGTCCGAGGACCTGGAACCGGAAGGCCCCGCCGGGTTCGTCCCGGTCAGGCCCCCTCTCGCCGTTCCGGCCCGGTTCGCCGTCCGCGTCGCCCCGCATCGTCGGCCCCGCACCCCCACCCCTTGCCCCGTGACACACCGCGCGTCTGCCCGTTCGTACCGGCCACGGATGTCCATCAGCACCAAACGTTACGACAGTCGCACCGGCCTCCCGAGCCCCCGGGGCACTTGTGCCACCTTGTTGACCAGGTATTGACGCCGCTGGGGCGCGGTGCGGGGCATATGCGCCAAGGAGCATTCACATTCGGCCGGATGCGGCGGCGGACGGAACGTGAGCCGCTCTCCGCCCCTCCCCCGCGTCGGCGCGGATGTCCGGACGGGCAACGTCCGCTGCCCCCGCCGACATCCTCCCGGCGCACCGGGCCGCGCCCCCCTTGTCGCGGTGACCGGCCGGGCGGCCGGGCGGCCGAACGGGCAGCGGCATCTGCCCTCGTTGACGTCCGTTTGTCTCTACGCACCGGCACGCGCGTGGGACATCGTTTTCCTTCTTCCCTCCAGTTTCCGCCCTTCCAGGAAGAGAGCCAGGCCACCATGCCCACGTACCTGTCCCCCGGCGTCTACATCGAAGAAGTGGCCAGCGGTTCGCGCCCCATCGAGGGCGTCGGCACATCCGTGGCGGCCTTCGTCGGTCTGGCGCCGCGCGGGCCGCTCAACGAGCCGACGCTGGTGACCAACTGGTCCCAGTACGTGGCCGCGTTCGGCGAGTTCACGGACGGGTACTACCTGGCGCACTCCGTGTACGGGTTCTTCAACAACGGCGGCGCCGCCGCGTACGTCGTACGAGTCGGCGGCACCGACACCACCGGCCCCCAGGAGCAGTCGCCGGCCCCCGCGCGGGCGCCCAAGGAGCTGACCGCGGGCGAGCCCGTGGCGCTCGGCGCCTTCGCGGTGTCGGCGATCGCGGCGGGCTCCACGGGCGGTGGGCTCACCGTCGAGGTGCAGGACGGTGAGGGCGAGAGCGCGGCGGACCGCTTCAAGCTGGTCGTCAAGGACGGCGAGAAGGTCGTCGAGAGCTTCGACGTGAGCGCGAAGAAGACCGCGCGCAACTACGTCGTCACCCAGGTCAAGCAGCGTTCCAAGACCATCGTCCTCGAAGAGGCGTCGGCGGCGACGGGCGGCCAGTTGGCGAGGCCCGAGGCGCAGACCGTGACGCTCGCACCGCCCGCGCCCGCCGCCGCCGTGACAGCGTCCTCGGCGTCCTCGGCGTCCTCGGCGTCCTCGGCGGACGGCGCGGCGGCCCGCGTCGAGACCGCCCAGTTCATCGGCGACTCCGCCGACCGCACCGGCTTCGGCGGCCTGGAGGCCCTGGACGAGATCAACATGGTGGCGGTGCCGGACCTGATGGCCGCCTACCAGCAGGGCCTGATCGACGAGGAGCAGGTCAAGGCCGTCCAGCTCGGACTGATCTCGCACTGCGAGCTGATGGGCGACCGGATGGCCATCATCGACCCGCCGCCGGCGCTCAACGCCCGCCAGGTGCGTCAGTGGCGCCAGGAGCTGGCGGGCTACGACTCGCGTTACGCGGCGCTCTACTACCCGTGGATCAAGTCCTTCGACCCGGCAAGCGGCAAGTCCGTGATCGTGCCGCCGTCCGGCCACATGGCGGGCGTATGGGCGCGCAACGACTCCGAGCGCGGCGTGCACAAGGCGCCCGCCAACGAGATCGTGCGCGGCGCGGTGGACCTGGAGCTCCAGATCACCCGGGGCGAGCAGGACCTGCTCAACCCCATCGGCGTCAACTGCATCCGCGCCTTCCCGGGACGCGGCATCCGGGTGTGGGGCGCGCGGACGATGGCCTCCGACCCGGCCTGGCGCTACCTGAACGTGCGCCGCTACTTCAACTACCTCGAAGAGTCGATCCTCATCGGCACCCAGTGGGTCGTCTTCGAGCCGAACGACCAGGCCCTGTGGGCGCGCATCCGGCGCAACGTCTCGGCGTTCCTGGTCAACGAGTGGCGGTCGGGCGCGCTGTTCGGCTCGCGCCCCGAGGACGCCTTCTACGTCAAGTGTGACGCGGAGACCAACCCCGTCGAGTCGGTCGACGTCGGCCGGGTCGTCTGCGAGATCGGCATCGCGCCGGTCAAGCCCGCGGAGTTCGTGGTGTTCCGGCTGGCGCAGTTCTCCGGCGGGGGCGGCGAGCTGGAGGAGTAGACCGCGTACTCGACTCAGGTCCCCCGAGAACCATCACAACAGGAGTGAAACCCCTTGTCCCTTCAGCCCGGTGACGCCCTCACCACACACAACTTCGGCCTGCAGATCGACGGCGTCATGGTCGAGTACCTGCAGGAGGTCAGCGGCCTCTCCATGGAGCAGGACGTCATCGAGTACCAGCAGGTGTCGGCGGACGGGAAGCCCGTCGTCAAGAAGATGCCCGGCGTGAAGAAGGCCGGCGAGTGCACGGTCACGCGCGGCATGACGCAGAGCCCCGTCTTCAGCGAGTGGATCAACAAGTCCATCGCGGGCGACATGGGTTCGGCGCGCAAGAACGCCACGATCATGATGATGGACTACCAGAACACTCCGGTGAAGCGGTACAACCTGCGCAACGCCTGGTGCAGCAAGGTGGAGACCAGCGGGGTCAAGGCGGGCGACGCCGCCGCGCTGACCGAGCAGGTCACCATCGTCTTCGAAGAGCTGGTCATCGAATAATGCGGCGCGAAGGCCCGGCGGGGGCGGCATCGGGTGCGGCTGCCGCCGCGGGCGGGGCGGCGGGGAGCCGTGAACCGCTGCGCACGGAGTTCGAGTTCGAGTTGCCGCGCGGCTTCGTGGACGAGTCCGGGACCGTGCACCGCAACGGCGCGATGCGGCTCGCGACGGCACGCGACGAGCTGGTCCCGCTGCGGGACGTGCGCGTGCGCGAGAACCCCGCGTATCTGTCGGTGGTCCTGCTCGGCCGGGTCATCACCCGGCTCGGCACGCTCGGCTCCGTCCACGACGGCACGGTGGAGAACATGTTCGCCTCCGACCTCGCCTTCCTCCAGGACTTCTACCGGCAGATCAACGCGGAGGGGCACACGCGGGCGGCCGTGGCGTGCCCGCACTGCGAGGAGTCCTTCGAGGTGGAGCTGGCCGGGAGCCGCCTGGGGGAATCGTGACGTACGCGGCCGACCGCATCGAGGAGGAAGTCGCGTACCTCGCCTATCACTTCCACTGGGGCATGGACGACATCCTCGACCTCGAACACGGGGACCGGCGCGCGTACGTGTCGCGGACGGCCACGTTGGTGGAGCGGGCCGCGGCGAGGGAGTGAGGGGGTGAGTGAGTGACGGGCGGCGGTGTGATGCGGGTGCCGTCGGACGCGGGACTGTTGGGGCCTTGGGGCCTTGGGGCGTTGGTGAGTCGAGGTAAGTGATGGGCTTGTTCGGGTGGCGACGTGGGGCGCGCGGGCGTGCGGCGTCCGGGCGTGCGGCGTCCGAGCGTACGACGTCCGATCGCGGGCCCGTGGAGTCGGCGCCGCGTGGTGGCGTCGACGCCGGTTCCGGCCACGGGGCCGATGCGGTGGCGGCGGGCGCGCGGGGCGGGGTCGGCGGCTGGGCCGTCGTGCCGCCGGTCCAGCGTGTTCTGGCGGCGCCGCGTACGGTCGCCGAGCGGGGCTTCGGGGCGACCCTCGCCGCGCACCAGGACCCGTCCTTCGGCGGGGAGTTGGCCCATGCGGTGACCGCCTCGGCGCCGGGCGGCCTCCTCCACGACGTCCTCAGGCCCGTGGCCGGGCACCCGGCGAGGCTTGACCTGCCGGTGCTGAAGCTGCCTGTGCGTGGGCTGGTGGAGGGTGAGAGTGAGGGTGAGGAGAGGCGTACGGGTTCGGTTCAGCGGCCGGCGGTTCCGTCTGCGACTGCGGCTTCGGCTTCGGCTTCGGCTGCTGGGGGGCGCGAGGCTCCCGCTTCGGGTGGCGGTGCGCGCAGGGGGCGGGGCGCGGGCCCTGGCGCCCACGGGGCGCCGTCCTCTGGTTCAACTCCCCCTAGCGGTACGACTGCCCGACGCACCGCTCCCCGCTCCGGAAGCCCCATCCCAAGCAGCCCCGAGGGCAACACGCCCCCACTCACCGACGCGCCCCAGAACGAACCCACGCACGTCCCCAACGCACTACAACCACAGCCACGACCACACGGCGGAACGCCCAACACCGCGCCACCCCAGCCGGTACAGCGCAAGGCAACCACTCCGAGCCACAAGTCGGCCCCTACCCAGACCACGACCAACACCACCTCACCACTGACCGGCACCCGAACGCCCCCAGCCGGGCGCCCGGCCCAAGACGCGCCCGACCAGGACCCCAACGCCCCGGCGCCCGGCACGGGCCAGGCCCGGCCCAGCCACAACGCACTGCCCCCGCAGCCGCGTCCCCATGGCGGGACGCCCAACGCCGCCGCCACCCCGGCCACGGGCGTGGGCCGGGACCAGCCCCATCACGGCCACAACGTACTGAGCCCGCAGCCGCTTGGCGGGCCGCCCAAGGCCGCCGCCAACCGCGCGTCGAACTCCACCACCGCGGCCACCGGCGCCAGCGGAGACCAGCCCCATCTCCCCCGGAGCACACCTCACCCGCAACCAAACGGCGGAACACCCAACACCGACACCACCCCGCCTACCGACACGGGCCGAAGCCAGCCCGATCACGGCCACAACGCACTACGCCCGCAGCCACTTGGCGGGCCGCCCAAGGTCGCCGCCAGCCGCACACCGAACGTCACCACCCCGGCCCCCGGCACACCCCAGCCCGTGCAACGCAAGACAGTCAGCCCCGGCCACAAGCCCGCGCCCACCCAGACCACGACCAACACCACCGCACCACTCACCAGCACCCGAACCCCCGCCGCCCCCAGCACGGGCCAAGGCCAACCCAGCCACAACGCACCGCAGCGGCACGCCGAAACGCCCAATACCCCGGCCGCGGCCGACACCGCACCGCTCAGCAGTGCCCGCAATGCGCCGCCCCCGAGCGGCACCCCGGCCGTCCCGGCCGTTCAGCGCTCCGTGGCCTCCGGCTCCGCCGCGTCAGGTACGGGCTCCGTGCCCCTGGTGCGGCCCACGCCCGCAGGGCGTTCCCCCTTGGTGGCCGCCGCGCCGAGCGCCGTGCCGCGACGGCAGTTGTTCGCCGTCAGGGCCACACCCACGAACGACCCGGACGCCTCCGTCCGGGCCCACGATGTCCCCGGGCCGGTGCCCCCCGCCGGCCCGGGGATCCCTGCCGCCGCCGCTTCCCGTCCAGGGAGGGCGGCCACGGCAGCGGAACCCGTCGCTGTGCGGGCGGATTCCCCCATCCAGCCCGTACAGCGACGGCCTCTCGTACGCCGGGTCCGGCGCACCGCCCCAGACGGCGGACACCCCCGCACCGGACTCGGCCGGCCGCTGAGCCAGCAGAGCCCAGACCCGGCGCCGCAGGGCGACACAGGCCGCGCGCCAACCACCCCCGCCCAACGACCCACAGCCACCACCCCAGCACCGACGCGCCCCCCATCCGCCGACACCAGCACCGCCCCCGGCCCCACCCCGGCAGCCCCGCAGGGCAGTACACGCCGCGCCCCGATCGGCGCGCCAATCACCCCCGCCCAACGGCCCACAGCCACCACCCCCGCACCGACGCGCCCCCCATCCGCCGACACCAGCACCGCCGTCCCCGGACCCACCCCGGCACCCACACAGCCGCCCTCCGCCGCCCAAAGCAACACCCCCGGCCCCATACCGGCGAACCCGCACAGCGATACACACCGCGCCCCAATCAGCGCACCGACCACCCCAGTACAGAAGGCCACGCCCCCCAGCCCCACACCGGCACCCCCGCAAAGCAACACCCACCGCCCCGTACCACCGAGCACCCCCAAACCACTGCCCGTCGCCCCGCTCAACCGCCGTATCGCCCCCGGCGGTTATCGGCCCGCGGCAGCCCGCGCCGTCGCTCTCCCCCTGGCCCCCTCCCGGAGCCTCACCGTCCAGCCCGCGGCAGCGCACCGCGGCGCTTCGGCCACGCGGCCCGCCCCGCAGACGGCCCCGGCCCCCGTGCCGCTCCAGCGGTCCCAGGGAGCCGGTCCGCAGAGCGGAGGCGGTTCCTCCGTCGGGGCCGCCGCTCCGGTCGTCGTGCCTCTGGGCAAGTCCGGCCACCGCGCACCGCGACGAGCACCCGCACCGCCCGTCATCCCCGTACGCCCCGCCACTCAGCCCCCGGCGGCCGCCCGCCCGGCAACCGGCCGACCGCCGGCCGTCCAGCGGCGCTCGGCCGAGCCCGCCCCCAGGCCCGGCCCCGGCCCTGTCCCCGCCGCCGCGCCGCCACCCCCTCCCACCCCCGCCGCTCGCCCCACCAGCCCCGCGAACAACTACGGCGGCAGCACCAAAACCGGAACAACCACCCATCCGGAGCCGTCAGCCCACCCCTCCCCCGAATCCGGCCCCACCGGCCCCGCCGACCTCGACGACCTCGCCCGGCGCCTCCTCGCCCCGCTCTCCCGCCTCCTGCGCGCAGAGCTCCGCGGTGACCGTGAGCGGATCGGGCGGCTGCGCGACCACGGCCGCTGATCGTCGCTCCGCCCCACCACTCGCACGCCGACCGGCCCCACCACCCGTACGCCCCAGCCACCTCCGCCACAGGAAAGAACCCATGCCCTCGACCCTGGACCCCGGCTCCACCGTCTTCTTCAAGCTGACCATCGACGGTCAGGACCTCGGCCTGTTCAACGGCTGTGACGGGCTGTCCTCCGAGGTGGAGGTGGAGCAGCGGCAGGAAGGCGGCAACAACGGGTTCGTCTGGCAGTTGCCCACCCGCGTGACCTTCTCCACCATCCGCCTCACCCGGCCCCTCACCGCCGACACCTCCCGCGTGGCCGCGTGGATCTCCTCCATCGCCACCGGGATCTCCCGGCCCACGGCCCAGATCGCCGCCCTGCGCGCGGACGGGTCCGTCGTCGCGCAGTGGGGGCTCGTGGAGGTGCTGCCCGTGCGCTGGCAGGGGCCGAGCCTCAGCCCGGACAGCCCGAGCGTGGCGACGGAGACGCTGGAGATCGCGCACCACGGGTTCACCGACGCGGGAGGTGCCTGAGATGGCCGCGCCGACCGGCGGCAAGGCGGGGGCGAGTCTGGTGCGGGCCGCGCTCGCCATCCACCAGCCGCCCACCGACCTGGGCGGGTCGCTGGGCGGGAAGATCGGCGAGGTCGAGTTCCAGTTCAACCCGACGCAGTTGCAGATGGGCCGGTCGGCGCAGTGGCGCACGCAGCCCGCGGTCGCCTATATGCGGGGCGCCCCGCCGAAGTTCACCGGGTCCGTGCCCGCCACGCTCCAGCTGGAAGTCTTCCTCGACTCCTCGGGCGCGCCGGCCTCCGGCAAGGTGCAGAAGCAGGTGGACCTGCTGCTCTCCTGCTGCGAGGTGACGCCGCAGAGTGTCACCTCCAAGCGGCCGTCGCCGCCGTGGGTGCGGTTCTCCTGGGGGTCGTTCAACACCGTGCAGTTCGTGGCGTATGT
Organism: Streptomyces sp. NPDC003379; assembly: GCF_053589195.1. Lineage (NCBI taxonomy): Bacteria > Bacillati > Actinomycetota > Actinomycetes > Kitasatosporales > Streptomycetaceae > Streptomyces > Streptomyces sp. NPDC003379. The sequence goes on from NZ_JBSFRK010000001.1 coordinate 307,617, forward strand.
GACCAGTGTCAGCGCGACGTACACCCTGTTCAATCCGACCGGCGAGCCGATCCGTGCCAGCTGCGCGCTGTCGCTCACCGAGGTGGCGATGCCCACCAAAGGGCAGAACCCGACGTCCGGCGCGCTCTCGGCGCGCCGGGTGCACCGCACCGTCGCCGGTGACTCGCTGGCGTCGCTGGCCTGGCGGGAGTACGGGGACGCCACGCGCTGGCGGCTGATCGCCGAGGCCAACGACATCGACGACCCGATGCGGCTGAGACCCGGCACGGAGCTGCTGCTGCCCGCCGCCGAAGAGGCCCGACCCGCCCCCGCGAACGTGGAGTCCGCATGAGTGAGAAGAAGACGTACACGCGATGAGTGAGAAGACGTACACAAGCGTCCTGCACGCCGAGATCGGCGGCTCCGTGCTGCCCGACAAACTGGCCGCGCTGCTCGTCGAGGGCTGGGTGGACGCCAGCGTCAACGTGCCCTCCGCCTTCCAGCTCACCTTCGCCGACACGGGCGGCGACATCCTGGAGAAGTTCCCGCAGATCAAGGTGGGCGCCAAGGCCGTCCTGTGTCCGTTCACCGACGGCGTGCGCGGCAAGCCGATGCTCACCGGTGAGGTGACCGCCCTGGAGGTCGACGCCGACGCGGGCGGCAAGTCCCTCGTCGTACGCGGCTACGACCCCGGTCATCGGCTGCTGCGCAACCGCCGCGTGCAGGGCTTCCCGAACATGACGGCCTCCGACATCGTGCGGCGCGTCGCCGCCCTCAGCGGGCTGAAGCTCGGCAAGGTCGACGCGACCCCGACCGTGTACGAGCTGGCCACCCAGCCCAACATCACCGACTGGGACTTCCTCTCCCGCCTCGCCCAGGAGAACGACACCCATCTGTCGTTCGACGAGGACGGCAAGCTGTGCTTCGCGGCGCTCGCGCCCGCCGCGGGCGCGCCCGCCGACACGACTCCCGCCGCGCAGAGCCCGTACGTCCTGGAGTTCGGGCACAACGCGCTGCACAGCCGCGTCGCGGTGACCGCCGCCGGGCAGGTCGCCACGGCGGGGGCGCGCGGCTGGGACATGCGGGCCAAGCGGGCCCTGTCCGCCCGGTCACCGGCGGCCATGAGCAAGGACATCGTCACCGACATCACGCCCGGCCAGCTCTCGCGCCCCTTCGGCACATCCGAGCTGACCGGGACGCAGACCCCGTACACCACGCAGGCCCAAGTCACGCACGCCGCACGGGCGTTGGCCGACGATGTGGCGGGGTCCTTCGCGGAGGTGGAGGTCGCCGTCACCGGCAATCCCGAGCTGCGGCCGGGGCGGCCGGTGGCGCTGAAGGGGGCCGGTTTCCCCTTCGAGGGCAAGTACACGGCGACGGGTGTGCGCCATCTCTTCGAGTCGGGGCGGCAGTTCACGACGTGGCTGACCGTCTCGGGGCGGCAGTTCCGCTCGCTTTACGGCCTCGCCTCCGGCGGCGCCGACGCCTCCCCGCCGCTGCCGGGCGTCGCGATGGCCCTGGTCAGCAACGCCAAGGACCCGCTCAAGCTGGGCCGCGTCAAGCTGCGCTTTCCGTGGCTCTCGGACACGTACGAGAGCGACTGGTGCCGCGTCGCGCAGCTGGGCGGCGTGCGGGGCGGCGGGCTGATGCTGCCCGAGGTCGGTGACGAGGTGCTCGCCGCCTTCGACCGGGGCTCGCTGGAGCATCCGTACGTGCTCGCCGGGCTGTACAACGGCGTCGACAAGCCGACACCGGACCCGGACGGCCTGCCGGCCGTCGACCCGACGAGCGGCCGGGTCAACTGGCGTTCCCTCGCCTCGCGCAGCGGTCACACCGTCGAGCTGGTCGACGCCAAGTCCCGTATGAAGAGCGGGATCCGGCTCCAGACGGGGAACGGACGGCTGACCGTCCACATGGACGAGACGCGCACCAGCGTGACCATCCGCAGCGACGGGTCCGTGTCCATCTCGGGGACACGGAGCGTGGACATCAGAGCAGGCGGCAATCTGTCGCTGACCGCCGGGGGGTCGCTGACGCTGAGCGCCGCGGGGGCCGTGGACATCAAGGCGGGCGGGAAGTTCGGCGTCACGGCGGGCGGCGCGGCGGACATCAACGCGACCGGCCTGGTGGGCGTCAAGGCCGTCGGCCCGGTCACGCTCACCTCGGTCGCCACCGTCTCGCTCATGGCACCCGCCGTGCTGCGCAACACCCTGCCGTTCTAGGCGGGTTCTGGCCCTTGGGCCTCGCGTCCAGGGAGTTCCAGTTGGAGTTGAAGTCCGTGTCCAGGGGAGTTGAGGGTCGTGAGTGAGCAGTTCGTCGGCGCGGGCTGGACGTTCCCGCTGCGTACGGACGCGGGGGGCGGCATCGCGCTGGCCCGCCGCGAGCGCGAGATCGAGGAGTCGATCCGGCTCGTGCTGGCCACCGCGCCCGGTGAGCGGCCGATGCGGCCGGAATTCGGCTGTGCCGTACACGACTTGGTGTTCGCGCCGGTCAACGAGGCGACGGCGGGCCGCATCCGGTACGAGGTGCGCACCTCCCTCGACCGGTGGGAGCCGCGCATCGAGGTCCTGGACGTCGAGGTCAGCCCGGCGCCCGACGAACCGTCCGTCCTGTTCATCGACGTGAGCTACACCGTGCGCGGCATCAACAACCCGCGCAGCCTCGTCTTTCCCTTCTACGTGATCCCGTCCACGGAATCAGAGAGCGGAGTCTGAAGTCCGATGGCCCTGCCCGCACCCCACCTCGACGACCGGCGCTTCCAGCAGTTCGTCGACGACGCCAAGCGCTACATCCAGCAGCGCTGCCCGGAGTGGACCGACCACAACGTCTCCGATCCGGGCGTCACCCTCGTCGAGGCGGTCGCGCACATGGCCGACCAGGTCGTCTACCGCCTCAACCGTGTGCCGGAGAAGAACCACCTGGCCTTCCTCGACCTGCTCGGCGTCACCCTCTTCCCGCCCTCCGCGGCCCGCGCCGACGTCACCTTCTGGCTCTCCGCGCCGCAGCCCGAGCCGGTGGTGCTGCCCGCCGGGACCGAGGTGGCCACCAGCCGTACCGAGACCGAGGAGGCGGTGGCCTTCGCGACCGAGGCGGACCTGACGGTGGTGCCCTGCGTACTGGAGGCGGTGCTGCGCCAGGAGGCGGACGGCACGCCGCAGGACCGCGGGCAGGACGTGTTCGGGGGGCGTGACGTCGGCGTCTTCGCCGAGGCCCCGCGGCCCGGCGACACGCTGCTCTTCGGACTCAGCGCCGCGGTGCCCGCCTGTGTGGCCGTGCTCCAGCTGGACAGCCGGGTGGACGGCGTCGGCGTCGACCCGCGCCAGCCGCCGCTGGTGTGGGAGGCGTGGACCGCCGACGGCTGGGCGCGGTGCGAGGTGGAGGAGGACTCCACCGGTGGCCTCAACCGGCCCGGCGACGTGGTCCTGCACATCCCGGTCGGGCACATCGTCTCCCGGGTGGGGCGGCAGGACGCGGGCTGGCTGCGCTGCCGGGTGGTCGAGGCCGCGCAGGGCCAGCCGTTCTACAGCGCGTCGCCGACCGTGCGGGCCGCGTCCGCGTTCACCATCGGCGGCACGACCGCCGTCGCGCACGCCGATGTCGTACGCGATGAACCCCTCGGCGACTCCACGGGCGTCCCCGGGCAGCGCGTCCGGCTCACGCACGCACCGGTCGTCGCCGACCGGCCGCCGCTGCTCCTGGAGGTCTCCGACGGTGAGGAGTCGGGCTGGGACGCGTGGCAGGTCGTCGACCACTTCGCCGCGTCGGGACCGTACGACCGCCACGTCACCCTGGACGCCGCGACGGGCGAGATCGCCTTCGGCCCCGCGGTACGTGAACCGGACGGCACCCTCCGGCAGTTCGGTGCGGTGCCCGCCAAGGGCGCCGCGCTCCGCGCCACGCGCTACCGCACCGGCGGCGGGCGCGCCGGCAATGTGGCGCGCGGCGCGATCCAGGTGCTGCGCAGCTCCATCCCGTACGTCGCCCGGGTGGAGAACCGCGAGGCGGCGCGCGGCGGTGTGGACGGCGAGACCGTGCAGGAGGCGAAGGTCCGCGCGCCGATCGCGCTGCGCGCGCAGGAGCGGGCGGTGACCGCGCGCGACTACGAGGAGCTGGCGCGGCGCGCGGCGCCCGAGACGGCCCGCATCCACTGTCTGGCCGCGGAGTCCTCCGAGGCGGGCGAGAACGCGGTCCGGGTCCTCGTCGTCCCGCAGGCCGTGCCGGACCGCGGCGGCCGCCTCCGCTTCGAACAGCTCGTCCCCGGCGACGAACTCCTCTCCCGCGTCACGCACTTCCTCGACGACCGCCGCCCGCTCGGCACCCGGCTCGCCGTCGGCCCGCCCTTCTACCAGGGCGTCACGGTCGTCGCCACGCTGCACTCCTTCCGCGCCGCGCAGGCGGAACGCGTACGTGCCGACGCCCTCGACGCGCTCTACGCCTACCTGGACCCGCTGACCGGCGGGGCGCACGGCACGGGCTGGCCGTTCGGCCGCCCGCTGCGCTCCGGCGAGATCTTCGCCGCGCTCCAGCGCGTACCGGGAGTGGAACTGGTCGACGAGGTCCTCCTCCACCCCGCCGACCCCCTGACCACCCGCCGCGGCGACGCCACCGACCGCATCGAACTGACACCGTCCGCGCTGCTCTTCCCATTCGACCACCGCGTCCGTGTGATAGAGGCGCGATGACGGGGCGGGAGCCGAGGGGGGCGGGGAACCTGCGGAAGGCGGACGTGACCGGTCCGGGCCGGGGGCCGCAGGCGGGTGCGCCTTCGGCGTCGGGTGCGGGGACGGGGCTCGGCTCGGGTTCTGGGCCCGGGTCGGGACTCGGTCCGAGCAAGGGCTTCGGCTCAGGGGCGGGCGGCGGGTCCGGCTCCGGGCGCGGCTCGGGAGCCGGTCCAGGACCGGGCCCCCGGGGCGGGTCGTGCCGTGGCTCGCTGCCGGGGATGGTTTCCGCGCATCCGCTCGCCGAGCAGCTGCCCGCCGTCTTCGCCGACGACGACTTCGCGCTGCGGTTCGTCTCCGGGCTCGATGTCGTGCTCGCGCCGGTCTTCACCGTTCTGGACTGCCTGGACGCGTACTTCATGCCCGCCCTGGCACCCGAGGACTTCCTCGGGTGGCTGACGGACTGGGTCGGCACGGAGCTCGACGGCAGCGAGCCGCTGCCGGTGCGCCGTCACGCGGTGGCGTCCGCCGTCGCCCTGCACCGCGTCCGCGGCACCCGCCGCGGCCTCTCCGCCGCCGTCGAACTCGCCTTCGGCATACGGCCGCACATCGGCGAGAGCGGCGGCGCGACCTGGTCCGCGCGGCCACTGGGCGCCTTCCCCGGCACCCCGCGCCCCGCCCTGCACGTCACCCTGCGCGTGCCCGACCCGGCGGCGGTCGACCCGTACCGCCTGCGGTCCGTCGTCGCCGCCGCCCGCCCGGCGCACCTCCCCTTCACGGCCGAGGTGACCGCCATGCCTGCCCCTGAAGGAACCTGAGATGCCCCACACCTCCTCCACCACGCCCCCGTGCCCCGAGTGCGGCACCCCCGCCCAGCAGCGCGGCCAGTCCTTCTGCGACTCCTGCGGCGCCTTCCTGCGCTGGGACACCCCGGCGGGCGTCGCCCCCGCGCCCACGCGGCAGGCCGACGCCGATCCGGACGCCGCACCGGCTCCGACTCCGGCTCCGGCCCCTGCCCCTGCCCCCGCATCCGGCGGCACCGACACCACCGCCCCGCTCCCGGCGACGACGACCGGACCCGCGGAGCCCACCAGCACCTCCTCGTCCGGCCCCTCCTCCTCCGGCCCCTCCTCCTCCGACACCGCCATACGCTCGCTGCTCGTCCCCGTGCCGGAGGCCTCCGAGGCCGTCGCGCCGCCGGAGACGCCGGGCGGCGTGCTGCCGGGCAGGCCCGACGCGGCGCGCCCGAGGGTGCGGCGGGCCGCCGTGCCCGCCGAGCCCGAGACCGGTGCGGCGTGCCGCAGCTGCGGGACGGCCAACGCGCTGCGCCGGCACTTCTGCCGCAGCTGCGCCCACCCCCTGAAGGACTCCGCCGCCCCGACCGCCGAGGGCCCCTACGCGGGTCAGCGGCCGCGCCTGCACCGGGACCGCACCCGATGGATCACCCGCGCCGTGGGGATCGCGGTGATCGCCGGTCTGGTGGTCGGCGGCATCTTCGGCGGGCCCCCGGCCGCGCGGGCCGTGCAGGACCACTTCGCCAAGCGGGTCCCCGTCCACCCCACCGGCTTCAGCGCCTCGCACTCCGCCCCCAAGCAGGCCGCGAAGCTCGCCTTCGACGGCTACTCCAACACCTGGTGGGGCACGGGCTACGCGGGCGACTCGGCGGGCCAGTGGCTGCAGGCCGACTTCGGCCAGCCCACCGACCTGCTCAACCTCCTGATCACGCCGGGCAGCTCCGCGCGCACCGCGCAGGCCGCCGCGCAGGCCAGGCCCATGGAGTTCGACCTGGTGGTCAGCGACTCGGCGGGCAAGGAGCACACCTTGCACCGCCGGATCAACGACGGCGGCGTACAGAAGATCGACGTACGGGTGCGGGACGCGGTGAGCGCCCGGCTGATCCTGCGCTCCGCGTACGGCGTCGCCGAGGACCGCCAGGTGGCCATCGCCGAGCTGGAGTTCTTCGGCCGCTCGGCAGGGCAGTAATCGGCAGGGCGGTAAGGGGTTCCACGGCCGGAGGTCCCGTCACGCGCGCGCCGCGTGACGGGACCTCCACCGCTCTGTGAGCAAACGATGACAGCCCTCCCGACCAGCGCTTTCACGCGCTCGGGGCGTACTGGATCGTGCCGGACGGACAGAACTCCCCGTCCCTCTTCCAGGGTGGCCTGTTCCTCCACGCACTGGCCGCCGCCCTGCTCATCGCCTGCCTGGCGCGGGCACCCGGCAGCCCGGCCGGCCGAGTTCCCGCCAGCGCTCCCCTGCGCCGGGCGGGGCTGCTCTCGTACAGCCTCTACCTCTGGCACTGGCCCCTCTTCGTCCTCCTCGACGAGGAGCGGCTCGGACTGTCGGGACGGCCCCGCACGGCCGTCGTCGTCGCCGTCTCCGTGGCGGCGGCCGGGCTCTCCAAGGTCCTGGTGGAGGATCCGGTACGGTTCCGGGCCCGCTGGGCACGCGGCCGCACCGGAGCCGTCGCCGTCCTCGCCACGGTCCTCGCGCCGGTGGCCCTGTGGGCGGCCGTCCCCGAACCGAGAACGGGGGCGGGCTCGGTCGACATCACTCGGCTAACCTCCGACGGTGGCTGACAGCAACGGAGTCTTCGTGGTGGGCGGCCGGGCACTGCACGAGCGCCTGGCCGCCGGCCTGCCCGCCTACGCCGACCTGGTCCTCGCCGAGGTCACCGCCCGCATCCCCGCGTACGGCCTGTTGCCGACCGAGGAACTGGGCGGTGACATCAGACGCGTGATCGAACAGACCCTGCGGTCCTTCATCGACGTACTGCGTACGAAGGAACTGCCCGCGCGGGAGGAGCTGGACTTCCTGCGCGAGTCCGCCGCGCGCCGCGCCGAGGAGGGCATTCCGATCGACGTGGTGCTCACGGCGTACCACGTGGGGATGCAGGTGATGTGGGAGTCCCTGACGCCCGAGGTCCGGCCGTCCGAGGTCGTCGACGTGATGGCGGCGAACACCCTGGTCCTGCGCTATCTGGAGCTGGTCGCACCCGCCGTGGGCGCGGGCTATCTCGACGAGCGCCAGACGCTGTTCGACGACGAGCGCTCCGCGCGGTACACGCTGCTCTCCGCGCTCCTCGAAGGCACCCCGGCCGACGCCGCGGCGTCCCGGGCGGGGCTGCGGCTGCCGCCCTGCTATCTGGTGCTCGCGCTCACGGTGGGGCCGCACCCCGACGAGACGGCGTCGGGCGTCGATCCCGCGGTCGCCGGACGCCGCAAACTGCGCCGGCTGCGCGCGGAGTTGGAGCGACAGGTCCGTGGTCCCGTCCTGTCGTCCCTCACCTCGCAGGGCGGCATCGCGCTGCTGCCGAGCGAGGTGGCGGCCGCCGAGCTGACGGCGGGCGACTGGGCCCGACTGACCCGGATCGTCGCCGACGTCGGCCGTGCCGCCGGAGCGGACGTCACGGCGGGCGCCACCGCGGCGGAACCCTCCGCGGTGGTACGGGCCGCCGCCACCGCCCGCGAGATCCTCGACGTCGCCGTGCGGTTCGGGCGCCCCCACGGTCTGTACCGCCTGGACGACGTCCTGCTCGAATACCAGCTCTCCCGCCCCGGCGAGGCCCTGGACCGTCTCGCGGCCCTGCTCCACCCCGTCGAGGCGGACGAGGATTTGCTGCGGACGCTGGAGGTCTATCTGCGGTGCGGAAGCCGACGGCCCGCGGCCGCCGAGCTCCACGTCCACCCGAACACGGTCGACTACCGCCTCCGCAAGATCGCCGAACTCACCGGCATCGACCCGGCGCGCACCCCCGACATCCCCCTGCTCCACGCGGCGCTCGCGGCCCGCTCCGCCCGGCGCGGCTCAGCCGCCGAGGACCGGCAGGACGGGGGTTGAGCAGTCGGGCCCGCGCGCGGTGCCCGGATCGAGCGCGTTGAGCACCTCGCGCAGCGCCACATGGTCGTAGGCGAGGGCGAGATGGTCGGCGAAGTCGTTGCCGCACAGCTCCTGGACCGTGATGTTGCGCGCCCCGGGCCCGTCGAGGAACTGCGACCTGTACGGGGTGACCACCGGGTCGTACGTGGTCGCGAGGGTGGTGTAGCGCACCCCGGAGACCGTGTCCGGCAGGGAGTTGAGCCTGTTGATGAAGTCCGAGCCGCGCAGCTGCTGACGGGCGGCCGGATCGAGGGTGCTGGCGATCCCCTCAAGGCCGGGGAACACCTTGAACAGCGCCCTGATGCCCTTGTCGAGGCCGAGCGCGGTCGAGCCGTGGCTGGTCGGCGCGAGCCCGACGAGGTCGTGCACCTTCGGCGCGCCGCCGAGGAACTTCACGTAGTACTGGGCGAGGGTGCCGCCCTGCGAGTGGCCGACCAGGTCGACCTCGGCGGCGCCGGTCTCGCGCAGGACGCGGTCGACGAAGCCGGCCAGTTCACCGGCGGAGGCGGGGATGTCACCGGTGCCGCCGACCTGTCCGAGCTTCAGGCCGCCGTAGTTGAGCGCGAAGACGCAGTAGCCGTCGTTCTTGAGCAGCGGGGACAGGGCCCTCCAGTTGATGGCCATGTTGACGTGGGTGCCGTGCAGCAGGACCACGGGGCGCGGGTGCTTCTCACCGCGGCAGGACCAGTCGTTGGCGCCGGGCGGGGCGCCGCCCGGACGAGCGAGCGAGGCGACCACTCCTGGGACGGAGTGGTAGACCACGGGGAGCCGGTTATCCCTGTCGGCGGGTGCGGGTGAGCTTGCGGCTGCGGGCGCGGGTGAGGGTGCGGGTGCAGCTGCGGGCGCGGGTGAGGGTGTGGCTGCGGGTGCGACTGCGGGCGCGGGTGTGGTTGAGGGTGCGGGCGCGGGTGCGGTTGCGGGTGCGGGTGTGGCTGCCGCTGCCGCCGACGGGGCGCCGGTCAGGGCCGCTCCGACGAGGGCGGCCGCCGAGGCGAAGAGGGCCGCCCTGCGGTGCACGGACCGCCTGGCTGTGTCGCCGGATCGCATGCCCGCGCTTGCGGTTCGCATGCCCGCGCGTGCGGTTCGCATGCCCGCGCTCCCCCTCAACGGGCCGCGGCGGCGACGGCGTCGCCATAGACGGCCATGCCCTGCTCGTTCGGGTGCAGCGGAGCTGCCGGGTGCGCGGGGACCAGGCCCTCCAGGTAGCGGTCCTTCGGCGCGGCACAGATGTCGTGCCCCACCGTCAGCGCGGCGACGTCGACGAACCGCGCGCCGTGCGCCTTCGCCTGGTCCCGGACCACCGCACTGATCTTGTTCATGACGCCCTGCAGATAGTCCCCGTCGCGGGCCCAGACCGGCTGCTTCGGATGGCAGCCGCCCTCGCGTATGTACGTGCCGTACCCCGTGACGATGATCCTCGCGTGCGGGGCGCGCCGCTTGATCTCCTCCAGCGCGGCGCCGAACGTCGGCGCCCACTTCTCGACGGCCTCATCCAGCCGGTCCTCGCCGCCCGCCGTGAGCCGGTCCGCGCAGGACAGGCCGACCGGTTCGGGGAGGAAGTTGAGACAGTCGAGCGCCTGCTGGAACAGGCCGCTGTCATTGGCACCGACCGTGACCGATACCAAATCGGTGCTCTTCTTCAGGGCGTCGAACTGCGGCGGCAGCAGCCCGAGCCTGCGGCCCGCGAAGTCCTTCGTCGTGGCGCCGGAACAGCTCACGTCGGTCAGCCGCGCGCCGAGCGCCTTCGCCGCCACGGCGGGGTAGTTGCGGTTCGAACGCAGGCAGAGCAGGTTGATGTCCTGCTGCGGGATCAGCGGACCCGCCGCCGCGGAATCCCCCATCGCCACGTACTCCAGGGGTTCTCGGGGTACCTCCTCCGTGGCCTGTGCCGGTGTGGTCACCGCGGCGAGCGCCGCCCCTGCGGCCACCGCCGCACACCCCGCCCCGAAACGTCCACGCAGCCTCATACCGACCTCCGTCATCCTCGACCGTCCGAAGTACCGCGCCTCACATCCTGCGGTCCTGCCGCGGAAACGGAGGTGGAATGTACTCCAGAGTCAGCGAGCGCCCGTTGTGACGCGTCACAGATCGAGGAAGGGGAGGGGAGGGGGAGGGGGGCGGCCGCCGGGCACCGGAGGGGTGCGCCCGGCGACCACGTTCTGGGGGCCACCTCGGAGGGGGCCGCTTGGGGTTGCTAGGACAGCTGGGACTGCACCTGTGAGGAGATGAGCTCCAGGTGATCCAGGTCGGCCAGGTCCAGAAACTGGAGGTAGACGCGGCCGGCGCCGATCGCCTCGTACCGCCCGATCTTGTCGACGACCTCGGCCGGCGAACCCGCCAGACCGTTGGCCTTGAGCTCGTCCACCTCCCGGCCGATGACCGCCGCGCGCCGGGCGACCTCCGCGTCGTCCTTGCCGACGCAGGCCACCAGCGCACTGGAGTACACCAGGTCGCTCCCCTTGCGCCCGGCCTGCTCGGCGGCCGCGCGGACCCGGCCGAACTGGCGCTCGCTGTCCTCGATCGAGGCGAAGGGGATGTTGAACTCGTCGGCGAACTGCGCGGCCAGGCGCGGGGTGCGCGTCGCGCCGTGGCCTCCGATGAGGACCGGCACCTTGGGCTGCGCGGGCTTGGGCAGGGCCGGGGAGTCGGTCAGCTGGTAGTGCTTGCCGTCGAAGTCGAAGGTCTGGCCGGTCTCCGTCGCCCACAGGCCGGTGACGATCTCCAGCTGCTCCTCCAGGCGGGCGAACTTCTCCTTCGGGAAGGGGATGCCGTACGCCCGGTGCTCCTCCTCGAACCAACCCGCGCCGAGGCCCAGTTCGACGCGGCCGCCCGACATCTGGTCGACCTGCGCCACCTGGATCGCGAGCACGCCGGGCAGCCGGAAGGTACCCGCGGTCATGAGCGTGCCCAGCCTGATCCGCTTGGTCTCGCGCGCCAGCCCGGCCAGCGTGATCCACGCGTCCGTGGGACCGGGCAGCCCGTCGGCGGAGCCCATGCGCAGATAGTGGTCCGAGCGGAAGAACGCGTCGAAGCCGAGGTCCTCCGTGGCCTTGGCGACGGTGAGCAGAGTGTCGTAGGTCGCCCCTTGCTGGGGCTCGGTGAAGATGCGAAGATCCATGGCTCCATCCTGCACGCTCGAAGGCCCGCCAACCCTGCCGGTCCCGCCGATCCGCGGCCGCCCCGGTCGGGTGAAAGTCCGTCCACGGGACGGCCAACGCGGGCCCGCGCTGGCGACTCGGCCCGCCGGAAGACCATCCACACGGACGGAACCGAACCACCCACCACCCACGCCGACGCCCGGGCGGAACCCACACCACATTGACGCCCGGCAGTACCGGAACACCGCCGCCTCCCGACGCCCCGGCCAGCGCCGGCGAAGCCCGCACCGCATAGGCCCCCGGCGGGGCCGGAACACCGCCACCTCACGACAACCCCGCCCGCGCCGACCGGGCCCCTGCCGCATCGCCCGCGACGCGATCAGAGCACCGCCGCCTCCCGACGCCCCCGCCCGCGCCACACAGACCCCCGCCACGGCCAGAACACCACCACCTCACGACGACCCCGCCGCCGAGTCGCGCTCCGGCAGGGCCCGCTCCCGCACCGCGAGCCTGCGCAGCATTTCCCGGACGCGGTCCCTCGACTCGTCGGCGGCGTCTATCGCCTCCATGCACTGCCAGTACACCCCCTCGTCGGCGGCGCCCATGGCGACCCCGACGAGGGCGATGCCGACCTCGCTGAGCAGTTGGTCCAGCGCGAGCAGGACGTCGTGCGCGTCGCCGGTCTCCGTGAGGCGTGCGGCCCGGATGTCCTCCGTACCGAAGTGGGGAGCGTCCAGCACCCCGCAGGCTCTGCCGCCGACTTCGCTCAGGCCCAGCGCCTCGCCCCGTAACTCCGGCGGGCCCGCGACCGCGAGGCGGCTGCCGATCGCCTGCGCGAGCGCCTGCGACTGCCACACCTCCATGACGATGCCGACCGGGTCCTCGCTCCGCGCCAGGGCGCGCCGGTTCGCCTCGATCAGCCGCATCGCGTTCATGCGCAACCCCCCGTCCATCCCGCGCGCACACGCCGCACGCTCGCCCGAACTCCCGCATCCACTACCCAGCGTGATACTCATCCGGTCGAAAAGCCAGGGGAAGCCGGAAATCTGTGGACAACTAATCGAAATTCGACAAGCAGTCCACTCCGGAGAGTGACGAAAATGCCGGGAAGGGAGGCGAACCAGGGGTCTTACCGGGTCTTGCCCGGGTCTTACGCGGGTCTTACGCGGGTCTTACCCGCGACTTACGGGCCGTCAGGAGCCGGAAAACGCCGCTCGTTCCGCTCGATCTTCGCCGCGAGCGCGGCCAGCGCGTCGATGCCCAGAACTTCACAGAACTGCAGCAGGTACGCGAGGACATCAGCGACCTCGTCCGTCACCCGGTGCGCCGAGTCCGGGTCCTTCATCACCCGCTCCGACTCCTCCGGCGTCAACCACTGGAAGATCTCGACCAGTTCGGACGCCTCCACGCTCAGCGCGGCGGCCAGGTTCTTCGGGGTGTGGTACTGCCCCCAGTCGCGGGCCGCCGCGAACTCGGCCAGCCTGCGTTGCAGGCGCGCTACATCACATCGTTCCGTCACGGCTCCAGGTCTACCACCGCGGCGCCGGCGACGTCGGCCGCCCACCTGGCGTCCCCCACCGCCCCGACCAGGCGGATGTGGCCACGCGCGCAGGTCCGCGCCGCCAGTTCGCCGAGCGCACGCGACTGCCGCGCGTCCAGGCGGCGGTCGAAGCCGTCGGCGAGGACGGTGAGGGTCTGGTAGGCCTCCGGGACCTCCGCCACCGGGTCGACGGCGAGAACGCCGGGCCCGGTGAGCAGAACGAGCGCCAGGGCCAGATACCTCAACTCCCCGTCCCCGAGCCGCGTGAGAGGCGTGCGCACCCCGTCCCCCCGGTCGACGAAGGCCTGCACCGAACCGTCCTCCGCCTCCTCGGCGAACACGTCGACGACCGGCCCCGCACATCCGTCGCGCACCGCCGAGACGAGCAACGCGTGGCGGACCGCACACTCGGCCCGGGTACGCCACAGGACCTCGGCGAGGTTGTCGCAGCCGCTCAACAGCCGGCCCGGACCGATCAGCCCCGCCGGGACCGGCGCACGCATGCGGCCGGGCCGCGGGTCGCAGGGGAACGCCGAACGCAGCGCGACCACGACCTGCTCGGCCGCCGCGAGCACCAGGCGCTGCCCGTCCGTCTTGCCCGCCACGCGCAGCGGCACGAGCGCCGTGCCGAGCCGGTCGTCCGGCATCGGGGCGCGGGTCACGGGCGCCGCGCCCGCGGTGTGCCAGGCCGCCTGCACCATGCGTCGGCCGGGGTCGCGCAGCGCCGTCTCCAGCAGCACGAGGCCGCCGCGGGTCAGCCGCTCACCGACGACGCGCAGTTCGGGTTCGGCCTGGACCGCGAGGTCGAGCCGGATGTTTCCGGCGGGCCCGTCGACCGTGCAGCCGATGCGGAAGCCGCGCCGCCGCTGACCGTCGGCGCGGGCGCGTTCGGGCACGCACGCGACGGGGTCTTCGAAGACGTCGACCAGTTCGGCACCGGCGCCGAGTCGCGCCAGTGCCTCGTACGCACGGAGCGCGCTGGACTTGCCGCTGCCGCTGGAACCCGTGATCAGCGTCAGCGCGCCGAGCGGGAGCACCGTGCCGCGGTGCCCCGCGAAGGCGGACAGCCGCACCTCGGTGACCTGCGGTCGGTCCTGGCCTGCCGCCGGCCGCGCGGCCGGCATCGGAGTATGCACCGTCATGCCGGGAAGCTAAGCGGCGCCGCGCCAGGCGAACCGTTACGCCCGGCCGACCTTCCTACGATCGGGGGATTCACCCACAAGATCTCCCACGTCGACCGGGGAGGGAGTACGGGCGGACACCGGGCCCTAAGGCTGCGCGACCGCGTCCACCAGACCCTGCACTTCCGTGCCCGGCGGCGCCAGCAGGAAGACGTTCTTGTCGACCCGGTGCATGCCGCAGCCCAGCCCCAGCACCACACCGCTGCTGAAGTCCAGAACCCTCTTGGCCACTTCCGTCTCGGCGCCCGTCAGGTCCAGCAGGACCGGGATCTGCGACATGACGGTCTCGGCGACGTCACGGGCGTCCGAGAAGACGTTGACCCGCATCACCACGAAACGCCTGCGCGTCTCGGTCTCCGCGTCGGGCAGCGCGCTGTGTCCGGGCCATGAAGGCCATTCGTTGCGGCTGCGCAGCGGTACGACCTGGGCGAGCCCTTCCCACTGTTCATCGGTGACGTCGTGGCGCTGACTGCTACTCACTGACCCACCCCGTCCTGGCTCGTAGTCGTTGTCTGCACCGGGCAATTCTTACGCCAAGTCACCCGTTCAGCCCAACTGCGACACGGATGCGCGGCCCGCGCCGTGCGGCCGGCACAGAGCGCATCGCGCGCCGGCCTTCCGCCCAGGAAGCCGTGCGGGACACCCACCCGGCCTATTGCAAGTAGTTCGCAATAAGGGTACGCCGCCTGGTCACCAGTAGAGTGCGGACTGCGCAGCCCTTCCGAACCCCGAGGTCAGGTACCCGCAGTGACCCCCGCATCCCCGCCAGGCATACCGGCCGTCACCGTCGTCGGGATCGGGGCCGACGGCTGGGACGGCCTCCCCGCCGCCTCCCGCGCGGCGCTCTCCGACGCCGAGGTGCTCATCGGCGGCCCCCGCCAACTGGACCTGCTGCCCCCTGGGCCATGCCCCGGCGAGCGCGTCGCCTGGCCCTCGCCGCTGCGGCCCGCCGTGCCCGGCCTGCTCGCCGCCCACGCGGGACGCCGGATCGCCGTCCTCGCGAGCGGCGACCCCATGTTCTACGGGATCGGGCGCGCCCTGAGCGAGGAGCTGGGCGCCGCAGGCACACCGCACGCGCCCGCGCTGCGCGTACTGCCGCACCCGTCCTCCGTCTCCCTCGCCTGCGCGCGCCTCGGCTGGCCCGTCGAGGGGACCGAGGTCGTCACGCTCGTCGGCCGCCCGGCCGCGCGTCTGGCCGCCGCGCTGCACGACGGGCGTCGCGTCCTCGTGCTCAGCGCCGACGCGGACACCCCCGGGGAGGTCGCCGCCCTGCTGTGCGAGCGCGGCTTCGGCCCGAGCCGGCTGCGCGTACTCGAACAGCTGGGGTCCGATCGCGAGTCGTCGTACGAAGGTGTCGCCGACGCCTGGTCGCACGCGCCCGGCGCCGCGCTGAACGTCGTCGCCGTCGAGTGCCGCCGCTCCCCCGACGCCCTGCGGCTCGGCGCCGTGCCGGGGCTGCCCGACGCGGCGTACGAGAGCGACGGGCAGCTCACCAAGCGGTATGTCCGCGCCGCCACGCTCGCGGCGCTGGCGCCCGCGCCCGGCGAGCTGCTGTGGGACGTGGGCGGCGGGTCGGGATCGATCGCGGTGGAGTGGATGCGGGCGCACCCGTCGTGCCGCGCCGTCACCGTCGAGAAGAACGCGGTACGGGCCGGCCGCATCACCCGGAACGCCGACCGCCTAGGCGTCCCCGGGCTACGGGTCGTCACCGGCGCCGCGCCCGCCGCCCTCACCGAACTCCCCACGCCGGACGCCGTGTTCATCGGCGGCGGCCTCACCGCGCCGGGCCTCCTCGACGCCTGCTGGGAGGCCCTTCCGCCGGGTGGGCGGCTCGTCGCCAACACCGTCACGCTGGAGTCCGAGGCGCTGCTCACCGACTGGTACCGGCGCCATGGAGGCGAGCTGGTGCGGCTCGCGGTCGCGCAGGCCGTGCCCGTGGGCGGCTTCACCGGTTGGCGGCAGGCCATGCCGGTCACCCAATGGTCCGTCACCAAGCCCATCACCAAGCCCGTTACCAAGACCCCATAAAGACGCAGGAGTTGACAGCAGATGACCGTGTACTTCATCGGCGCGGGGCCCGGCGCGGCCGACCTGATCACGGTGCGCGGCGCGCGGACGCTCGCCGCCTGCCAGGTCTGTCTGTACGCGGGCAGCCTGGTGCCGCGCGAGCTGCTCGCCGAATGCCCGGACGGCGCACGCCTGGTGGACACCGCGCAGCTCAACCTGGACGAGATCATCGCCGAGTTGGTGAGCGCGCACGGACAGGGGCTCGATGTGGCGCGGCTGCACTCGGGCGACCCGTCCGTGTTCAGCGCGGTCGCCGAGCAGATGCGGCGGCTCGACGCGGCGGGCGTCCCGTACGAAGTGGTGCCCGGCGTACCGGCGTTCGCGGCCGCCGCCGCCGCACTGAAGCGGGAGCTGACGGTTCCGACCGTCGGGCAGACCGTCATTCTCACCCGGGTCGCACAGCGGGCCACGGTGATGCCGGAGGGCGAGGACCTCGCCACGCTGGGACGCAGTGGGGCGCTGCTCGTGCTGCATCTGGCCGCGGGATATGTCGACCGGGTGGTCGAGGAGTTGCTGCCCCATTACGGGGCGGACTGCCCTGTCGCCGTGGTCGCGATGGCCAGCCGTCCTGACGAGGTGATTCTGCGGGGTGCTCTCGGCGATATCGCGGGGCAGGTGAAGGAGGCGGGGATCGTCCGAACCGCCGTGATCATGGTGGGCCGCACGCTTGGCGCCTCGCAGTTCCGCGACAGCCATCTGTACTCGGTGGAGCGGGACCGGCACGTGTGCTGACGCCGACGGTTATCGACGCTCAGCCGGTCGCCTCGGCAGCAGGACCAGAGTGGCCGCCAGTGCCGCAAGGGCCAACCCGTACCACCGCGTCGTCGCGCTCTCCCAGTGCTGCACCTGGGACGGGTCGACGAAGAAGGCCAGGTCGTCGGGGAGGAGAAGCAGCGTCAGGACGATGACGATCAGACCGGAGGCCGCCACCGGGCCACCGGCCCGCCCCTGTGTGTAGCGCAGGCCGACGAGGGTGAGGGCCACCGCGAGCAGGGCGAGGGCCAGGGTCTCGACGGCCACGTCCAGGTGTGGGAAGGCAGGACGCGGTTCGTCGTCGAGAGCAGCGCTGACGAGCACCGTGTCGATGGCCCAAGCGGTGACCACCACGAGGAGGCCTCCCGCGACGCGCAGCGAACGGCGCAACCACCACGGGGATGGGCACTGGGAGGTGGTGGTGGCCGCCGGATCGTCCAGAACGAAGGGCAGACCCAGACTGCCGAGGACGGCGGCGAGGTGCAGCAGCGCGGCTGCCGGACCGGGCCCGATTCCGATCGAGAAGACGCCGGGCACGGCGCAGAGGGCCACCCCCAGAGCGGCACCGCACCAGAGCGGCAGGGTACGGGTCGCGCGGAATTCCGGCCGCAGCAGCGGCATCACGGTCAAGTGCGTACGCATGTGGCGCCTTCCCAGGTCATCGGATCGAGGGAGGTGTGGTCATCTGTTGGCGCATGCGCTGTCCTTCTCGGTCGCCGGATCGGTCACCGGGCCGCGGATGCCCAGGAGGTCGGCGGCGCGGGTGGAGGTGGTGTCCGGATCGGTCAGCACCTGCCAGTGCCGGGCAAGTGCCGCCGCCACGTCGTCGGCAGGGCGATCGAGCAGGCGCAGGGCCGTGTCGGTATCTGCGAGTTCCGCGTCCATCGTGGTCAGGGGCCCGAAACCGAAGGTCACGAGCCCACCGAAGTTGCGGTCCATACGGTCGCGGATCGCGGGTGCCGTCTCCGGGGTGGCCTGAGCCGCCAGCCAGAGCGTGACGATGCCCTGCGCCCCGCAGACCAGCGGTTGGTCGAGGGCGGGCGAACCGGTGGAAGGGGTCCGTCCCTGCACGACACGCTGGGCGAAAGCGGTGGCCAGGCCGCTGGTGGCGTCGTTCGCCGCGTCGTCACCGTTGCCCCAGTCGGTGCCGACCACGACAGCGCCCGGAGTGCCCGCGCGGCGGTCGTCCGCGGCCCACTGCTCCACCGGTACATCGTCCTGGCCGAAGCCGCCCGAGGTCACGAAGGGTGTGACGTGTTGGCGTACCGTGTAGTGCCTGTCGCGCGCCGACTCCGGCACGCGGCGCAGAATGCCGTCCGCGACCTCGGACCACTCCTTGCTCCGGTCGAGGAACTCGGGGAAGGCGCAGTACGTGACCTCTTCCCGCCGCACGCACCGCTGGTCCCCGGACGGTGCCGTCGCCGCGCGTTCGCGGGCCGCGGTGACCGAGTCCGGCACGGACCGCAGTTGGGCCGCTCCTGCCCCGAGCGTCCCGACGAGCGCTACGGCCAGCACGGCCTGGACCGGGCGTCGGCCGCCCCGCAGGCCGGAACGCAGCAGTGCGGCAGCGGCGAGCACGACGCTGACGAGGGCGATGTAGAGCAGATGTAGCGCGGCCGGGCGTGCGAGGAGTTCGGAAGGGAGGGAGGCATGGGTGTCGTCCTCGATGGCGATGAGCCCCCACCAGCGCACACCGGAGTGGACGGCCAGTGAGCCCGTGACCGTGGCGACGCCCAGGACCCCGACGGTGATCGGGCCGAGCGCGACCGACCGGGAGACCGTGCCACTCAGCACCGCCAAGGCACCGGCGAACAGCACGAGCACGGGACCGGTCGCGAGCTCGGCTGCGGACGCGGTGCCGACGGCACCGGGCAGCAGCGCCAACCAGAGCGTGCGGAGCCCGGCGAGCACCGCGGCCAGGATCACCGCCGGGAGAACAGCGAGGAGGTGGGCCGCCACCCGCTGCCACCGTTCCAGGACCAGCGCCTGGAACCAGGCGTCCGTGCCGTCCCTGGCGGGCCGCAGGACGGCCAGGTGCGTGGCGAGGAAGGTTCCGGCGGCCACGAGGAGCAACTCGACCTGGAGGTAACGATCTTCGTCGTGCAGTACCGGATAGTCAGAGGATCCCGCGACCACGGTCTCGTAGACCCACAGGCACACACAGAGTGCTGACGAGCCGAGGAGCGCGGGGTGGCGCAGGAGGCGCAGCGCCTCGGACCGGGCGAGGGCGCGCACGGAAGCGGCCGGAGAAGGTGACTCGATGGTGGTTTCGGCGACCGGCCTGATGACTGCGCTCGTGCCGCGGTTCACGCCACGACTCCTTCCGACGACTGCGAGGCGCTCGGCACGGCGGAGGAGTTGAGCAGCAGATAGCCGTCCTCCAGTGTCGGTTCGACGAGCTGCGCACCCTCGGGCGGGGTACCGATGTTGCGGTACGTGCCGTTACCGGTGCGCCAGCCCGCGGCGGCTCGCGGGTCGCGGTCCTGGCTGAACCAGACGCGGCCCCGTGCGACGTCGCAGAGCCCCCGGGGCGTCGCGTCGTGGCGCATCTGCCCGCCCGCGAGTACGACGACACGTCCGCACAGCGCCGCCACGTCCTCCGTCTGATGGGTGGACAGCAGCACGGCACGCCCCGCTCCGATGTCGGCGATCAACTCACGGAAGCGAAGACGCTGTTCGGGGTCGAGGCCCACGGTGGGCTCGTCCAGGATCAACAACTCGGGCTCGCCGATCAGCGCGGAGGCCAAGGCCACCCGCTGACGCATTCCGCCGGAGAGTGCCTTCATCTTCTTCCCGCGTTCGGCGCCCAGCCCCACCGCGTCCAGGACTCGGCGGACCTCCTCGTGCCGGGCGGCGCGCACCGTGTGCTCCTTGAGGATGGCGACGTAGTCGACGAACTCGAATGCGGTGAAGTGTCGGTGGAAGCCCGGTGACTGAGGCAGGTACCCCGTGCGGCGCCGGATCTCCTGCCGCTCTCGTGGGAGCAGCGGGTCCATTCCGAAGACCCGGATCTCGCCTCCGGTCGGCACCAAGGCGGTGGCGAGGGCCCGCAGCAGCGTCGTCTTGCCCGCGCCGTTGGGTCCGAGCAGCCCGGTGACCCCCTTGGACAGGCTCAGGGAAACCCTGTCCAGGGCAAGCGACTTGCCGTACCGGACCGTCAGTTCGCGTACGGAGGCGGTGTCAGGTGATGACATCATGCGCGGATCCCTTTCTCGAAGTCGACGTCGAAGTCGGCGCGCAGCAGCACCAGAACGGTCGCGGAAGCGAGCAGCAGCGCAGCGAGCACCGTCTGCCCGCCGACGGAGAACAGCACTGCGGATTCGCGGGTCAGCGCCACCGACACCAGCCAGGCGAGCCCCGCGGTGACGGCGGCGGGCACGGTGCCGAGGCGGGGCGACAGCACGAGGCTCAGAGCCGTCACCAGGCAGGACGGCAACAGCCAGCCGAACGCGGCGATGCCCAGATGCGGCAGCACGAGCGAGGCGGCGGTCGTCAGCGCCGTGGTGACCGCGAGGACCGCCACGGTACGCAGCATCACCAGCCGGAAGGCGCTGGGCGCGGCCACCTGCCCCAGTTCGTATGCGGGGTCCCAGCGGCGGCCCAGGGACCCCGCGACCCCGGCGGCAGGCAGCAGCGGTGCCACGGCCAGGAAGGGAAGCGGGGTCCCGTCCGGCTGGACCAGGCGCGCGGTGAGCGCCGCGAAGAGGAGTGTCACAACGGTGCCGCACAACCAGGAGAGGCGCAGCGCCGGTGTGGCCGTCAGAACTCGCGCGACGTGGTCGGGGACGCGCAGGGCGAGCAACACCCGTTCCCAGAAGCCGGGTCGGGGCAGATCGACGGCCAGGTCGAGTCGCTGCCACACCCGATCCAGCGCGCCGGCGTCCGTGAAGGGGACGAGGCGTGAGCGGCAGTGCGGGCAGACGTCGAGATGAGGCTCGGCACGGTGACGGGAGTCGGGGGCGAGCGTACCGAGCGCGTATCGGCGCAGCACTTCGCCGGGCAAGTGCACGGGGGTGGTCGGCCGGTCGGTCATCGCTGCTCCCTCTCTTGTCGCTCCTCGCGCGCAAGCTCCTCGCGGAGGTGCTTGCGGGCCCTCATGGCGCGGGTCTTGACCGTCCCGGTGGGCAGGCTGAGCAGCCGTGCGGCCTGACGTGTCGTGAGGCCGTCGAGGACGGTGGCCTGCACGACCTCCCTCAGATCCGGCGCAAGCCGTCCGAGTGCCGCTTGCACCGCCCCGAACTCGCCTGTTTCCAGCGCCTGTTCCTCTGCGGACGGCCGTGGGCTGTGCCGTAGAGCCGCGAGCGCCTGCCGTAGCCGACTCTGCGCACCGTGGACGCGGGCGGCGTCCACGACCCGCCGTGCGGCGATCCGCCACAGCCACCCCGCGAAGTCCCGTACTTCGGGCTGCCGCCCCTCTTCGCACCGGTGCCATACGGCGAGGAACGTGTCCTGGACGATGTCGTCGAGCTGCGCGGCATCCGCGCACCGGTACCGAAGCCGCGCGATCAGCCAGGGCGCATAGCGCCGGTACAACATCTCGAAGGCCGCCCGGTCACGCTCCCGCAGCGCATCCAGCAGCTCGGCGTCAGAGGGCTCCTCCCCCATGCTCACTTCCACGCCTGGTCGTCGGACGACGGGCGGCGACCGGTTCGCGACCTGCATGTGATCCGAGTCACACCACGGTCATCCGGGGGTGCGGCGATTACGGTTCCGCTTCTCCAGGGAGGGCCTGACTCTGGGTGAGCGCGATTCTGGATGACCATTCCAGATGCGAAGTGGGTTATGGAGTTCCACATCATCGAGTGAATTCCACGGTTCCACATACGCCTCTCCAGCCCTTTCTGCATGCCCGCATCGCCTTGCTCGCACATCTGCTCCACACTCACCATGGGCTCCATGGGTACCGCCTCCGCCACCTCGACCGGCGGGATCGGCGCCCAGGCTGCCCCGCCGAGCTGCGTCAAGTCGTGGACCACCACGAACTACGCCTACGCGAAGAGCAGTTGCAATTCGGCCTACACCATCAAGTTTGTCTGGTCGGCCGGTAGGGACAGTGACTGCTTCACCATCAGGAAGGGTGAGCAGTGGCACAGCGAGCGTCCGAATCGGCTTGCAGGATTTGACGGACTGCGCAAGTGCTGATCCGCAGTGTCTGATATAGACACTCTCAGATAAACAGGGAGTGGCTTCCCGAACTCCACCGTCACCGAGCACCTGGCAGAGAACGGAACAGCGTGCATGCCTCAACACGTCGGCGAAGGCGCGGCACCTGAAGCGGATGTGCACGTCGGACAATCCGTACCACCCGGTACCAGGTGACGCTGAGAAAAACGGTTCGCGGGCTGGCCCAACGGCAGTTCACCCGCCGCCGGGTGGGGGCCGTACCGGCCCTTGGGGCCCCTGATCGCGTACGGACCGTGGGCGTGGCTAGACGTGCTCGGTCAAGCAACTGACTTGAGGGCGCTTCGCCCCACCACCGTGCCCGCCCGGTCGATGCAGATGACGTCCACCGCTACCGGGGCGCCCCGCAGCACGCCCAGCGCCTCGTCCCGCGCTGTCGTCGCCACCAGGTCGCCCAGCGGTACGCTCGCCGCCTCGCACAGTCGCAGGGCCTCAAGGCCCGTGTTGGCGGCGGCCACCCGCGTCGCCAGTGCCTCGCCCGCGCCGCCCGCGCGGGCCAGTTCCGCGAGGAAGTTCTTGTCGACCTGGGAGCGCGCCGAGTGGAGGTCGAGGTGGCCCGCCGCCAGTTTCGACAGTTTGGCGAAGCCCCCGCAGATGGTGAGGCGGTCGACCGGGTGGCGGCGTACGTACTTCAGGACCGCGCCCGCGAAGTCGCCCATGTCGAGCAGGGCGTCCTCCGGGAGGCCGTACTCCGCGACGACCGTCTTCTCCGACGTCGAGCCGGTGCAGCCCGCGACGTGCGTGCGCCCGGCCGCCCGCGCCACGTCCACGCCCCGCCGGATCGAGTCGATCCACGCCGAGCAGGAGTAGGGCACGACGATGCCGGTGGTGCCGAGGATCGACAGGCCGCCGAGGATGCCGAGGCGGGGGTTCCAGGTGGAGCGGGCGATCTCCTCGCCGTGGTCGACGGAGACAGTGATCTCCACGTCCGGCGTGGTTCCGGCGCGCTCGGCGACCAGCGCCACGTGGTCGCGCATCATCTGCCGCGGCACGGGGTTGATCGCGGGTTCGCCGACGTCGAGCGGCAGGCCGGGGCGGGTCACCGTGCCCACGCCCGGGCCCGCCTTGAAGACGACGCCCGAGCCGGGCGGCAGCCTCCGTACCGTGGAGCGCACCAGCGCGCCGTGCGTGACGTCCGGATCGTCTCCCGCGTCCTTGACGATGCCCGCCATGGCGTACGCGTCCGTACGCTCCTCGGCGGCGAGCGCGAAGGCGGGCGTCTGGCCCTTGGGGAGCGTGATCGTCACCGGGTCGGGGAAGTCGCCGGTCAGCAGCGCCGTGTACGCGGCCGTGGTGGCCGCCGTGGCGCAGGCGCCGGTCGTCCATCCGGGCCGCAGACCGGTGTGCTTGAGTTGGGCGCTGCGCCCGCCCTTTGCCTCGCCGGACCCGCTGGCCCCGCTTGGCTCGCTTGCCCCGCTCGGCTCGCTTGACTTGCCTGGCTCACTCATGAAGGAAACCGAACTCCGTGCACGTACTGATTCTGGGGGGAACGACCGAGGCCCGCCGTCTGGCGGAGCTGCTCACGGGCGAGGCGGGGCTCCGCGTGACCAGTTCCCTCGCGGGGCGGGTCGCGGCGCCCCGGCTGCCGCCCGGCGAGGTCCGCGTCGGTGGGTTCGGCGGGGCGGAGGGGATGGCGGCGTGGCTGCGGGAGCACCGCGTGGACGCGCTCATCGACGCCACCCATCCTTTCGCCGGAACGATCTCGTTCAACGCGGCGTCGGCCGCCGCCACCACCCATGTTCCCCTGCTCGCCCTGCGCAGGCCCGGCTGGGTGCCGGGTGAGGGCGACGACTGGCATCCGGTCGACTCCCTCGCGCGGGCGGCGCGGGTCCTGCCCGCGCTGGGCGAGCGGGTGTTCCTCACCACCGGGCGGATGGGCCTCGCCGCGTTCGCCGGGGACCCGGAGCTCGACGCTCTCTGGTTCCTCGTACGTTCCGTGGACGCGCCCGAGCCGCCGTTCCCGGCCCGCATGGAGGTCCTCCTCGACCGGGGCCCGTTCACCCTCGACGGGGAGCGGGAGCTGCTGCGCCGCCACCGCGTCGACGTCGTCGTGACGAAGGACAGTGGCGGCGCGGCGACCGCCCCCAAGCTGGTCGCCGCGCGCGAAGCGGGGGTCCCGGTGGTCGTCGTGGAACGGCCCCCGGTGCCGGAGGGGATCCCGTTGGCGGCCACCCCCGAGGAAGCGGCCACCTGGCTACGCCGGTTCAGCCGCTGAGCGCCCCGTCCCCCGCTACGCCCTCGGCCCCGCCCTCCGGATAACGGCGGGGCGTCCACACGATCTGCTCCGCGCCCCCGCGCCGCCGCACGACCCTCGTCTGCGAGGAGCCGACGATCAGCAGCGTCCGCATGTCGACGTCCGCCGGGTCGAGATCGCCGAGCCGCACGACCCGCACGCTCTCCTCGGGTCCGCCGACGTCCCGGCCGAGGACGACCGGCGTGTCCGGCGTCCGGTGTTCGAGCAGCAGTTCGCGCGCCTTGCCCACCTGCCAGGTGCGGCTGCGCGAGCCCGGGTTGTAGAGCGCGAGCACCAGGTCCGCGGCGGCCGCCGCGGCCAGGCGTTCGGCGATGACCTCCCACGGCTTGAGGCGGTCGGAGAGGGAGATGGTGGCGTAGTCGTGGCCGAGGGGGGCGCCCGCGCGGGCGGCGGCGGCGTTGGCGGCGGTCACGCCCGGGAGCACCCGGACCGGGATGTCCTCGTACGCGTCCTGCGAGGCGGCCTCCAGGACGGCCGTGGCCATCGCGAAGACGCCGGGGTCGCCGCCCGAGACGACCGCGACGCGCCGCCCGCGCCGCGCCAGTTCCAGAGCGAACTCGGCGCGTTCGGACTCCACGCGGTTGTCGGAGCCGTGGCGCCGCTGTCCGGGGCGGTGCGGTACGCGGTCGACGTACGTGGTGTAGCCGACCAGGTCGTCGGCGGCGGCGAGCGCGCCGCGCGTCTCGGGGGTGAGCCAGAGGGGGCCGGCCGGGCCGGTGCCGACCACGACGACCTCGCCCCGGCGGTCCGGGGCGGGCTCCGGCGCGGGGCCGCCCGTGAGCGGCGCCACCCGGCTTGGCAGCACCGCCACCGAGAAGTAGGGCACCGAGTCCGGGTCGACGTCGGCGAGTCGGCCGGTGCGCTCGCCCTCCATGGTGGCGCGCTCCACGTACCGCGCCTCGTCGAGGCGGCCGGCGCGCTCCAGGGCGCCGCGCACCTTGCCGAACGTACGGCCGAGCTTCATGACGACCGCCGAGTCCGTCGCCGCGAGGCGCGCGGCCAGCTCCTCCTCGGGGAGGGTGCCCGGCAGGATCGTGAGGACCTCCTCGGCCTCGACGAGGGGTTCGCCGAGGCGGGCGGCGGCGGCGCTCACCGAGGTGACGCCGGGGATCACCTCGGTCGGGTAGCGGTGGGCGAGCCGCTTGTGCATGTGCTGGTAGGAGCCGTAGAAGAGCGGGTCGCCCTCGGCGAGGACGGCGACCGTGCGGCCGGCGTCGAGGTGCGCGGCGAGGCGGGCGGCGGCCTCCTCGTAGAAGTCGTCGAGGGCGCCTCGGTAGCCGCCGGGGTGGTCGGTGGTCTCCGTCGTGACGGGGTAGACCAGCGGCTCCTCGATGTGGTCGCCGCGCAGGTGCTTCGCCGCGATCGAGCGGGCGATGGAGCGGCCGTGCCGGGCCGAGTGGTAGGCGACCACGTCGGCGGCGGCGATGACCTCGACGGCGCGCACGGTCATCAGGGAGGGGTCGCCGGGTCCGAGCCCGACTCCGTACAGCCGTCCTCGCGCGTTGCTCTCGGTGTTCACTCCGCCTCGCTAGCGATCGCGTTGATCGCGGCAGCGGCCATGGCGCTGCCGCCACGGCGGCCGCGTACGACCAGGTACTCCAGGCCGGCGTGGTGTGCGGCGAGCGCGTCCTTGGACTCGGCGGCGCCGACGAAGCCGACCGGGATGCCGAGGACGGCGGCCGGGCGCGGGGCGCCCTCCTCGATCATCTCCAGGAGGCGGAAGAGCGCGGTGGGGGCGTTGCCGATGGCGACGACGGAGCCTTCGAGGCGGTCGCGCCACAGCTCCATGGCGGCGGCGCTGCGGGTGGTGCCGAGCTTCGCCGCGAGGTCCGGGACCGACGGGTCGGTGAGGGTGCAGATCACGTCGTTGCCGGCGGGGAGCCGCTTGCGTGTGACGCCGCTGGCGACCATGTTCGCGTCGCAGAGGATCGGCGCGCCGTCGCGCAGCGCCTTGCGGGCGTCGGCCACCACGCGCGGGCTGAAGGCGAGATCGCGGACGAGGTCGACCATCCCGCAGGCGTGGATCATCCGCACCGCGACCTGGCTGACGTCGGCGGGCAGACCGGCGAGGTCCGCCTCCGCGCGGATGGTGGCAAAGGACTCGCGGTAGATCGCCGCGCCGTCCTTCTCGTAGTCGAACACTGTGCTCTCGCTCATCTCGTGGCCGTTGCTGTCATGATTACGGATGTCGTCGTACGTTCGTACGTGCTGTCGTCACCGTCTCGGTCAAGGTGGCGCCGCTCACGGGCGCCGCCGTGCCGCCGGTACGCACCGTCACCTCGTACCGCCCCTCCCCGGTCGCGAGTACGTCCACCCAGTCGCCGCGCGGATGCCCGCACCGCCGCTCGCAGCCGGACCAGTGGACGGGCAGGCCCCCGGCGCCGGGGACGGCGTCGGCGCGGACGTCGGCGAGGGACTTGCCGCAGCCGGGCCGCCCGGCGCAGGCGCCGACGCCGAGCCAGGGCGATGCGGGGTCGGTGAGGTAGCCGACGTCGGCCAGCGCACGCAGCCGTTCACGCGCCGCCCCCTCGTCGGCGAAGCCCGGGATGACGAAGCCGCGCCAGGGGGTGACCCGGATCTCCCCGCCGGGCGCGGGGAGCAGCGCACGCCACTGCGCGGCGCTCACCCGGCCGAGGGAGGCGCTCACCACGACGGCGTGCCCGACGACACCGGGAGCGGGCGGGGCGCTGCGCACGGGCGGCGCGGATGCGGGCACGACCGTCGAACCGTCGGTCGAAGCGGGGTCAGTCGGCGAGGCGCCCGGCGGCACCGGCACAGCCTCCGCGGCGCCCGGCGGCACCGGCACCCCCGCCAAGCCCGCCCTCGCGAGCGCTCCCGTCAGGTCCACGCTCTGCCCCTCGGGCAGTTCCGTTACCCGCCAGGCGCCGTTGCCCGCCTCGCGGGCCGCGGTGAGGAAGGCGTCGGCCGCGGCGAGGGCGGCGCGCGGGGCGGCGGGGCCCGGCAGGCGCTGGGTCCCGTCCCCGACGCGTACCAGCACCGTGCCGCCCGATTCTGCGATCAAGGTCACATCGCCGCCGAGCCCGGCCACGTCCCCGCGCCCGTCGTCCAGGACGAACAGGAAGCGGCCGGAAAGTGCTGTCGTCCACTCCTCGGCGCACAGGAGCCGGTCCAGCTCACGGGCCCACAACTGCACGTCGGCGTGGCCGAGTCGGTCGAGTCCTGCCAGCGGGGAGGCCACCACGTTCCGGACGCGTTCATGGCGTGCGGAGGGCAGCAGGCCCGCGTCCTGGAGCAGCGCGGCGAGCGCCCCGCCGCAGTCGTCGCCGAGGCCGCGCAGCTCGACGTTGCCGCGTGAGGTGACGCTGAGATTCCCGTCCGCGAAGCGCTCCGCCGCGTCGGCCAGCGCCGCCGCCTGACGGGACGTCAGCAGCCCTGCGGGCAGGCGGAGTCGGGCCAGCGCGCCGTCGTCGGCGCGGTGCAGGCGGAGGGCTCCGGGGCAGGCGTCACCCCGGTCGCGCATCCGCTCACGTATGGGGGGTTCGCCCTGTTTTGTGGAGGTTGCTCGGGTGGGCGGCATGGCGGCGAGCATACCCACGCCGATCCGCCGGGTCGCCTCCCGAGGCGGGCCGTCCCGGCAGGCGGCCGCCCCACCGGAGGTGGGCAGGACTTACTATGCAGGCGGCGGGCCGCCAGGTCCGTCGACGCCAGCGACGGCGTGGGTCCACCAGGACCCTGGGGAGGAAGGCCGGTGCGAATCCGGCGCGGTCCCGCCACTGTGAGCCCCACCGACGTGGGGTGAGCCAGGAACTCCTGCCGTCCATACGACCACCCGGGGCGCGGACACCCCGAGGAAGGCCTGCGCCCGCATGCTTCTGCTGCTGTCGACCTCCGACACCGATCTGCTCAGCGCCCGCGCGGCGGGAGGGCCGGTCGACTACCGGTTCGCCAACCCCTCCCGCCTGGACCTCACCGAGCTGCCCTCGCTCCTCGACGGCGCCGACCTCGTCGTCGTACGCCTCCTCGGCGGCGTCCGCGCCTGGCAGGACGGCCTGGACCAGCTCACCGCCAGCGGCCTGCCGGTGGTCGTGCTCACCGGTGAACAGGCGCCCGACGCCCAGCTCATGGCCTCCTCGACCGTGCCGATCGGCATCGCCGCCGAGGCGCACGCCTACCTCGCGCACGGCGGCCCCGCGAACCTGGAGCAGCTCGCCCGCTTCCTCTCCGACACCGTGCTCCTCACCGGCCACGGCTTCGACCCGCCGGCGCCCGCCCCGTCCTGGGGCCCGCTGGAGCGCACCGCTCGCGCGGTCGAGGGCCCGACCATCGCGGTGCTCTACTACCGCGCCCACCACATGAGCGGCAACACCGCCTTCGTGGACGCCCTGTGCGGCGCCATCGAGGACGCGGGCGCCCGCCCGATGCCGCTGTACGTGGCCTCGCTGCGCGCCCCCGAGCCGGAGCTGATCGACGAGCTGCGCGCCGCCGACGCCATCGTCACCACCGTCCTCGCCGCCGGTGGCACCAAGCCCGCCGAGGCCTCCGCGGGCGGCGACGACGAGTCGTGGGACGCGGGCGCGCTGACCGGCCTCGACGTGCCGATCCTCCAGGCGCTCTGCCTGACCGGGTCGCGTTCGGCCTGGGAGGAGAACGACGAGGGCGTCTCGCCGCTGGACGCCGCGAGCCAGATCGCGGTGCCGGAGTTCGACGGCCGGCTCATCACCGTGCCGTTCTCGTTCAAGGAGATCGACGAGGACGGGCTCCCCGCGTACGTCGCGGACGCCGAGCGCGCGGCCCGGGTCGCCGGTATCGCCGTACGCCACGCGCGCCTGAGGCACATCCCGGCCGCCGACAAGCGCCTGGCCCTCGTCCTCTCCGCGTACCCGACCAAGCACTCGCGGATCGGCAACGCGGTCGGCCTGGACACCCCCGCGTCCGCCGTCGCGCTGCTGCGCAGGCTGCGCGTCGAGGGCTACGACTTCGGTCCCGAGGCCGACATCCCCGGCCTCGTCTCCGGTGACGGCGACGAACTCATCCGCGCGCTGATCGACGCGGGCGGGCACGACCGGGAGTGGCTCACCGAGGAGCAGCTGGCCGCCAACCCCGTCCGCATCCCGGCCGCCGCCTACAAGCGCTGGTACGCGACGCTGCCGCGGGAGCTGCGCGACTCGGTCGAGCGGCACTGGGGGCCGCCGCCCGGCGAGATGTTCCTGGACCGCTCGCGCGTGGGCCAGGGGGGCGACCCCGAGGGCGACATCGTGCTCGCGGCGCTGCGGCGCGGGAACCTGCTCATCCTCATCCAGCCGCCGCGCGGCTTCGGCGAGAACCCCATCGCGATCTACCACGACCCCGATCTGCCGCCGTCGCACCACTACTTGGCGGCGTACCGCTGGATCGCCGCGTCCGCCGACGACGGCGGGTTCGGCGCCGACGCGATGGTCCACCTCGGCAAGCACGGCAACCTGGAGTGGCTGCCCGGCAAGAACGCGGGCCTCTCGGCGGCCTGCGGCCCCGACGCCGCGCTCGGCGACCTCCCGCTGATCTACCCGTTCCTGGTCAACGACCCGGGCGAGGGCACGCAGGCCAAGCGCCGCGTGCACGCCACGCTCATCGACCACCTCGTGCCGCCGATGGCCCGCGCCGACTCCTACGGTGACATCGCGCGCCTGGAGCAGCTCCTCGACGAGTACGCGCAGATCAGCTCCATGGACCCGGCGAAGCTGCCCGCGATCCGCGCGCAGATCTGGACGCTCATCCAAGCCGCGAAGCTCGACCACGACCTGGGTCTGGAGGACCGCCCGGACGACGACGGCTTCGACGACTTCCTGCTGCACGTCGACGGCTGGCTCTGCGAGATCAAGGACATGCAGATCCGCGACGGTCTGCACGTGCTCGGCACCGCCCCGGCGGGCGCCGACCGCGTCAACCTCGTCCTGGCGATCCTGCGCGCCCGCCAGATCTGGGGCGGCACGACCGCGCTGCCCGGCCTGCGCGAGGCCCTCGGCCTCGACGAGTCCGCGGCGACGCGCGTGAGCGCCGACGAGGCCGAGGACAAGGCCCGCGCGCTGGTCCAGGCGATGGACGACGCGGACTGGGACCTCTCCGCGGTCCCCGCCGACCAGGGCGAACAGGTCGCCGCCATCCTGGAGTTCGCGGCCCGCGAGGTCGTCCCGCGCCTCGAGGCCACCACCGCCGAGCTCGACCACGCCGTGCACGCGCTGAACGGCGGCTTCGTTCCGGCGGGCCCCTCGGGCTCCCCGCTGCGCGGCCTGGTCAACGTCCTGCCGACCGGCCGCAACTTCTACTCGGTCGACCCCAAGGCCGTCCCGTCCCGCCTCGCCTGGGAGACCGGCGAAGCCCTCGCCGACTCGCTCATCGAGCGGTACAGGAACGACAACGGCGACTACCCCACGTCCGTGGGCCTGTCCCTCTGGGGTACGAGCGCGATGCGCACGGCGGGCGACGACGTCGCCGAGGCCCTCGCGCTGCTCGGCGTCCGCCCCGTCTGGGACGACGCGTCGCGCCGCGTCACGGGCCTGGAGGCCATCCCGTACGAGGAGTTGGGCCGCCCGCGCATCGATGTGACGCTGCGCATCTCGGGCTTCTTCCGCGACGCGTTCCCGCACACGATCGGCCTGCTCGACGACGCGGTACGCCTGGCCGCCTCGCTCGACGAGCCCGCCGACCAGAACTACGTACGCGCCCACGCCCAGGCCGACCTGGCCGAGCACGGCGACGAGCGCCGGGCCACGACCCGCATCTTCGGCTCCCGCCCGGGCACGTACGGCGCCGGGCTGCTCCAGCTCATCGACTCCCGCGACTGGCGCACCGACGCGGACCTCGCCGAGGTCTACACGGTGTGGGGCGGCTACGCGTACGGCCGCGGCCTCGAAGGCCGCCCGGCCCGCGCCGAGATGGAGACGGCGTACAAGCGCATCGCGGTCGCCGCGAAGAACACGGACACCCGCGAGCACGACATCGCCGACTCCGACGACTACTTCCAGTACCACGGCGGCATGGTGGCGACCGTGCGCGCGCTGCGGGGCACGGCCCCCGAGGCGTACATCGGCGACTCGACGCGCCCCGAGACGGTCCGCACGCGCACGCTGGTGGAGGAGACCTCCCGCGTGTTCCGCGCGCGCGTCGTCAACCCCAAGTGGATCGAGGCGATGCGCCGCCACGGCTACAAGGGCGCCTTCGAACTCGCCGCCACCGTGGACTACTTGTTCGGGTACGACGCCACGACGGGCGTCGTCGCCGACTGGATGTACGACAAGCTCACGGAGACGTACGTCCTCGACCCCACCAACCGGCAGTTCCTCCAGGAGGCCAACCCCTGGGCCCTGCACGGCATCGCCGAACGCCTCCTGGAGGCGGAGTCCCGCGGCATGTGGGCCAAGCCCGACCCGGCGCTGCTCGAAGCGCTGCGGCAGGCCTACCTGGAGACCGAGGGCAATTTGGAGGACGGTGCCGATTCGTGACCGGCGGCGCCGTGCGGTACCTCTATCTCGCCCGGCACGGCGAGGCCACGGACGATGAGAGCGGGCTGACGGACGGCGGGCGTCGGCAGGCCGCTCTTCTCGGGGAGCGGCTTCGGGGCGTGCCTCTCTCCGCGATCCATCACGGGCCGCTGCCCCGGGCCACGCAGACCGCCCGACTGATCGGGGAGCAGCTCGACGGTGTGCCCCTGCACCGCTCCGACGCCGCGGGGGATTACCTCCCGTACATGCCGCTCAGGGAGGAACTGCCCGAGGAGAGCGCCGAGTCGACGCTTCAGCGCCTGGCGCAGTTCCCCGCCGAAGAGCGCGAGGGCGGGCCCGCGCTGGCCCGCGAGGCCCTGGCGCGGTTCACCGGACCGTTGCCCGGGGACGAGCCGCGCCATGAGCTGGTCGTCACGCACAACTTCCTGGTCGGCTGGCTCGTCCGGGACGCCCTCGACGCCCCTCCGTGGCGCTGGCTGGGTCTCAACCACTGCAACGCGGCCCTGACCCTCATCCGCTACACGCCAGGCCGCCCCGCCTCGCTGGTCTTCTACAACGACATGCGGCATCTGCCCGCGGAGCTGCGCTGGACCGGATTCCCGCCCGAGCTCACAGAAGGTGGGGAATCGCGACGTTGTTGACCAACGGGCCCTCGACCGTGACTCCTTCCGTGATCAGCGAGTCGGTGAACACGGGCAGCGGGCCGGGGCCCTCCACTGCGACGACGAAAAGGGCGAGGAGTCCAAGGAGCATGGCGGTCAGGGCGTGACGGTGACGCATAGGGCTGCCTTCTCTGTCGCGGCTGGACGGTACTGGACGGAGCTGCGATGCGCTGGTGACGGTTCGTCAGGCGACCCGTTCGTATGATCGTCGGTGACTTCTCGGGCTCGGCGGCGGTTACACACGGCGAGCGGGCCGTGCACGACGGCCCGCGCCCATGGTCCAAGGAGGTTGCGATGGACGGCAGTTGGGTGCAGGCAAGTTGGGTGCGGACGGTGTCCCGTTGGGCGGTGGTCGCGGCGGTCACGGCGGCGCCGGCCGTTCTGTGCTCCGGTGCGGCACACGCCGACGAGACGAACGAGAACTCGCACAACGCCCCCAGGGTCGCGCTGATCAACACCGGCCAGATCGACGACCCGATGGAGGATGTGCTCGAGCACACCCTGAACTTCGGGGACGGGTACCAGTGGAACTGACCGGCACGGCCGCGCGCCGTTCGTAGCCGTCACCGTCGCGGGCTTGTGCGGATCCCGGTACCCGCGCAAGCCCGCAGTGCCGCGGCGGTGTTCAGGTCACGGGGCGACGCAGCCCGTGACCGGGATCTCGCTGGGGAGCGAGGGGGACGTCGGATCGATGATCCCCGTAATGTCACCGGGCGCCTGCACCAGGCAGTCGATGGCCGCGGCCGGGTCCGGGACAGCGTTGGCGGGCACGGCGAGGATTCCCAGCAGAGTGACGGCCCCGAGGACGACGGCGGCGTAACGGCGCATGTGAAGTCTCCTTCGCTTCGGCGGAGTTGCCAGCGGTCCGGCCTTTCATGCCGGGCCGCTCCGTGACTCCCCAGCCATCGCACCCGATACGCCCTTTATCACTCGTACGTGGATGAGGGAACGATCCGTCACCGCGTGGCCGCTGGGCCCGCCGCGCAGAAGCCTCCTCCCTACTGACCGGGCGTACGGGCGGTCAGGCGCAGGCGGAGTCGGCGCGGCTGGTAGACGGTGGCCAGCGGGATGGGCCGCACGTCGACGCCGGGCTCGCAGGTGACCCGCCACTTGCTGAGGATGGTGGCGAGCGCGAGGGTCGCCTCGGTGCGGGCGTAGAGGTCGCCGATGCACTTGCGGGCGCCGGTGCCGAACGCCATGAACGCCTGCCGGGCCAGGGGCGAGACCTGGTCGGGCAGCCAGCGGTCGGGGTCGAACTGCCGCTCCTTGGGGAAGGCGTCGGTGTTGAGCGCCACCGCGGCGGGGCTGAAGACGACGGTGCTCCGCGCGGGCAGCCGCAGCCCCGCCACGTCCAGGTCGGTGGCGGTGATCCGGGTGAAGAGCCAGGCCGGCGGGTAGAGCCGCAGCGTCTCGGTGATGATCCGGTCGGTCAGCCGCAGCCGCGCGACGTCGTCGAACTCCGGGGCCCTGCCCGCGAGGACGTCGTCGATCTCCGCGTACAGCTGCTCCTCGATCTTCGGGTACTTCGAGAGCAGGTAGAAGATCCAGGTGAGGGTGGCCGCGACGGTCTCGGTGCCGGCCGCCATCACGGTGATGACCTGGTCGTGGATCTCCTTGTCGTCCAGTCGGCCGCCGTCGTCGTCGCGCGAGTCGAGGAGGGCGGAGAGCAGGTCGTCGTGGTCGACGCCGTCGCGGCGGTAGTCGTCGATGAGGGTCTGCGTGGTGCGGTGCAGATAGTCGAGGTTCTCGCGGTAGCGGCGGTTGCCGGGGCTCGGCATCCTGCGCACCGCGGCGGGCAGGAACATCTGCCGGAAGAGGCCCTTGAGCACGGCGTCGAAGGCGCGCTCCACGCTGTCGGCGAGTTCCTTGCTGACCGGGGTCGAGTACAGCGTGCGGCCGACGGTGCGCAGGGCCATGCCGTACATCTCCGGGAAGGCGTCGACGACCACGCCGTCGCTCCAGCGCTCCGCGGTCGTCTCGATCTCCGCGTGCATCGCCGAGGCGTACCGCTTGAGCTGGGGGCGGGTGAAGGCCGACTGCATCAGCCTCCTCTGCCGGCGATGGTCGGCGTAGGGGCAGGTGACCAGGCCGTTGCCCGCGATGTCACGGGCCCGGTCGTAGAAGATGCCGCCCTTGTCGTACTCGTTGTCGCTGGTCAGGACCTGGCGGAGCAGGGTGGGGTGGGTCGGTACATGGGCCTCCGTGGGGCCCAGGCGTATCTTCACCAGGTCGCCGTGTGTGGCCAGTGACGACATGAACTGCAGGGGGCGGCGCATCATCTGCCAGGCGTGTCCGACGAAGGGTGCGGCTCCGGGCGCCGTTCCCGCGACGAAGGTCTGCTGGGTCATGGGGTGTTCCTCTTCTTCCTCGGAGTCTTCGAGTGCATGCTGTGGCGGCCGGTTGACAGCCCTAGCGGAGGCTGCCGAGCTCCTCCAGGTAGCCCTGGCGGCTGGCGGCCAGCGCGAACTCGGCGTCGTAGCGGCCCGAGGAGCGGTGCCAGTCGTAGGAGCCGCGGATGACGGGGCGCACCGCGTCGAGCCGGTAGCGCTCGACGGCCTCGCGCTCGTGCGAGGTGAGCGAGAAGGCGTCGCAGACCTTCGGCAGGGCGCTCTCCAGGAGCAGGAACTCCTCCAGCCGTACGCGCACTTGGTCCTGCATGTACGCGATGCTGCGGCTTCTGGGCCAGCCGTGCTCGCGCATGAGGATGAAGACCATGTTGTTCAGTTCGCCGCGCGCCTCCTCCTTCTCCAGCGACGCGATGTCGTTGAGCATGAGGTTGACGTCGACGGCGATCCGCAGCATCGCCGACATCACGGCGCTGTCGAAGACCCGGTGCGGCACCTCGAAGTGTCCGGTGGCCTCGGCGAGGTCGACCGTGGGCTGTACGCCTATGGTGTGGCGCCGCATGTTCAGGTACTCCCGGGCGGAGTCGCAGGGGGTGTCGTCGAAGCGGCCGCTCGCCTCGTCCACGTACCCCTGGAAGTAGTTGCGCCAGTGCTGGGCGCTGCGGGCGCACCACTCCTTCGACATGCCCCGGCGGGAGCGGCGCCAGATGTCGGCGAAGCCGTGGGCTATCAGCGGCGCCGACTCGGGCAGCGGGCCGTCCAGGGCGGCGGCGACGGCGTCGGTAAGTTGCCTGGTCTGTCGCGGGTCCTCGCCGCGCGGGCCGTCGAAGAGGTCGTCGAAGAGGAAGAACCAGGACATCAGGTCGACGCCGAGGTCGAGGTCGGGCCCGCTGGTGGAGGGGTAGAAGCGCGAGGCGAGATCGGCGTAGCCGCCCTTGCGGTGGCGCTCCGCCGCGGCCTCGGTGTTGATCAGGCCGAAGGAACGGGGCCAGGCGATGTGCTCGGCCTCGGCGCGGGCGTGGTCGGGGCTGCGGCGCATGGGCAGGGGTATGGAGAAATCGATGTCCTGTGGCATGGGGGAATCTCCCTGGGCTTTACAGGGGCACGGACTGGCGCCCGAGGTGGGGTGGGGTGGGGTGACATGGACCCGCCGGACCGGGGCGACGCTGTCCGCGGTGCGGTGGGGGGCGGGGCTGGGGTCGAGGTTGGGGCGGCGGGCCGTGGGGGCGGCCCGCGTGGGGTGCGGTGGGGCGGCACCGTCCGGTGAGTGAAGGGTGAGGAGGTCCGCTGGGTGGGGCTGGGGAGCTGAGGTGCCGGGTGGGGTTGAGGTGCCGGAGGCGGTGTGCCGGTGTCGGGGGCGGGATGCGGATGTCGGGGGCGGGCGCGGCGGTGTCAGGGACGGGATGCCGATGTCGGGGGCGGCCGGTGGTGTTGGAGGCGGGTGCGGGGGTGTCAGGGACGGGTGCCGGTGTCAGGGGCGGGCGCGGCAGTGTCGGAGGCGGGATGCCGGTGCCGGGGGCGGGGCGGCAGTGTCAGGGACGGGGCGCCGATGTCGAGGGCGGGCGGGGCGGTGTCAGGGACGGGGTGCCGGTGTCAGGGGCGGGCGCGGCAGTGTCGGAGGCGGAATGCCGGTGTCGGGGGGGGGCGGCGGTGTCAGGGGCGGGGTGCCGATGTCGGGGGCGGGCGGGGCGGTATCGGGGGCGGGATGCCGGTGTCGGGTGGCGGGCGCGGGGGTGACGGGGGTGGGCGCGGGGGCTACATGTCGCGGCCCACGACGAAGGCGCCGAGCGCGATGAGTTCGTCGCGCGCCGCCGGGTCGAGGGCGGCGTCCCGCAGCGCGGCCTCGCCGAGTTCCAGGCGGCGGGTCGCCTCGGCGACAGCCCAGGCGCGGCCGCCGGCCTCCTCGACGAGGTCGGCGGCGCGGCGCAGTTCCGCCTCGTCAGGCTCGTCGGGGGCGCTGAGCCAGGCGGCCAGTTCGACGCTCGACGTGCCCTGCTTGTTCAGCGCGTACGCGACGGGCAGCGACTTCTTGCGCGTACGCAGGTCGTTGTGGACCGGCTTGCCGGTGCGGGCCGGGTCGCCCCAGACGCCCAGCACGTCGTCGATGAGCTGGAAGGCGATGCCGACCTGGTCGCCGTAGAGCGCGAGGGCGTCCACGACGGTGACCGGCGCCCCGGCGAGGACGGCGCCGATGGCGGCGCTCGCCGAGAGCAGCGCGCCGGTCTTGCCGGCGGCCATCTCGACGCACTCCTCGACGGTGACGTGCGCCCGGCTCTCGAACGACATGTCCCGCACCTGGCCGCGGATCAGCTCGCGGGTGGCGCGGGAGAGCAGCCGGGCGGCGGCGGCCGCGGTCGGCCGCCCGCACTCCAGGAGCACCTCCTGAGCCAGCGCGAGCAGGGCGTCACCGGTGAGGATCGCGCCCGAGGCTCCCCAGAGGGACCACACGGTGGGGCGGTGGCGGCGCTGTTCGTCGCCGTCCATCAGATCGTCGTGCAGCAGCGAGAAGTTGTGGACGAGTTCGACGGCGACGGCGCCCGGCAGGCCGGTCTCCTGCCGGGCGCCCGCCGCCTGCGCGGAGAGCAGCGCCAGCGCGGGCCGTACGGCCTTGCCACCGCCGTCGGAGGCCGGGGTGCCCGCCGCGTCGATCCAGCCGAAGTGGTAGGCCGCCTGGTGGCGGCTCTCCTCGTCGAGCCGGTCGAGGGCCGCGCTCAGGGCGGGCGTGAGTGTGTCGCGGACCCGGTGCAGGCTGCTCGGTGTCGCACTCACCCGGCACCCCCCGTGCGCCACGGCTCGGCGATCTCGTTGTGCTCGGGGCCGGCGCGGGTGATGTCACCCGAGATGGTGGCGCCGCGCACGACGGCGCCGAACGACGAGCCGGGTATGGGCGGTACGTCCATGTGCGTTGGCTCCTTCTCGGCTGGGCGTGTTGACGTTCAGGAGGCATAGGGGGGCAAGTGCTGCCGTACGTCGGTGAACTGGGCGTCGATCCGGTCCGGGGCGTCGGCGTTGGTGAAGAGGTAGAAGCGGTCGGAGCCCAGCGCCTCCCAGACCGTGCCCGCCACCTCGTCGGCGCTGATCGTGGTGGCGCCGACCGCGTCGCGCGGCGCCACCAGGCCCCGGGTCATGGGGGTGTCGACCCGCCCCGGGCAGAGCACCGAGACCCGTACCGGCGAGTCGCGCAGATCGGCCCGCAGGCTGCGGGCCAGGGCCAGGTCGGCGTGTTTGGACGCCGCGTAGGCCGCGGAGCCCGCGCCGACGACGAACGCCGACATCGACGCGGTCTGCACGAGGTGGGCGGGGCGCCCGCCGGCGAGGATGCGGGGCACGAAGGCGCGCGCCACATGGAGGTGCGACCAGAAGTTCACGTCGAGGACGCGGCGCGTCTCGTCGAGGGGCACCTCCCACAGCGGCCGGCCCACCGGCCCGACCACACCGGCGTTGTTGCACAGCACGTCCACCGCGCCGAGACGCTCGTACGCGACGGCGGCCAACTTCTCGACCGCCTCCGCGTCGACGAGGTCGGCGACGAACGTGCTGACGACGTCCGCGCCGATTCCCGCCAACTCCCCTGCCGCGCGGGCGAGTCCCTCGCTGTCGACGTCCGTCATCACCACGCGCGCGCCCTCCCGGGCCAGCCGGGCGCTGAGCGCGCGGCCTATGCCACTCGCCGCCCCGGTGACCACGGCCGTACTCGCCTCGAAACGCATCCGCCGTCCTCCCCGTCATCGAACGTGTACGTCATGCACCGGCGAGCGCGATGAGCAGCGGCATCAGTCACGGCGTCGAAGCCGCGGTCGCGCATGGGAATTGCCCCCTTGCCGCGCCCCAGCGACATTGCTGGGGCGCGCAGGAGGGGCTGAGGGCCGAAAGAGGAGGAGCCCGGACCGTGTGGGCGGGCGGGTCAGAGGGAGGTGCCGACCTTCAGGGCCAGGTCGATGAGGCGGTTCGAGTAGCCCCACTCGTTGTCGTACCAGCCGACGACCTTGACCTGCGGTCCGTTGACACGCGTGAGGCCCGCGTCGTAGATGCAGGAGGCCGGGTCGGTGACGATGTCGGAGCTGACGATGGGCGCCTCGGTGTAGGAGAGCAGCCCCTTGTACGCGCCGGCGGCGGCCTTCGCGTACGCCTCGTTGAGCTCCTCGACGGTGGTGCGGCGGGTCGTGGTGACCGTCAGGTCGGTGACCGACCCGGTGGGCACGGGGACCCGCAGGGAGAACGCGTCGAGGCGGCCCTGGAGTTCGGGCAGGACCAGGCCGATGGCCTTGGCCGCGCCGCTGGACGTCGGCACCACGTTGACGGCCGCCGAGCGGGCGCGGCGCAGGTCCTTGTGGGGGGCGTCCTGGAGGTTCTGGTCCTGGGTGTAGGCGTGGACCGTGGTCATCATTCCGTACTCGATGCCGACGGTGTCGTGCAGCACCTTGGCGAGGACACCCAGACAGTTGGTGGTGCAGGAGGCGTTGGAGATGATCGTGTGCCGCTCGGGGTCGTACGTGTCGTCGTTGACACCCAGGACGATCGTGACGTCCTCGTCGCTGGCGGGCGCGGCGATGATCACCTTCTTGGCGCCGCCGTCGATGTGCGCGCGCGCCTTCTCCGCCTTGGTGAAGATGCCCGTGGACTCGATGACGACGTCCACACCCAGGTCGCCCCAGGGCAGCTGGGCCGGGTCGCGCTCGGCGAGGACGGTGACCTTGCGGTCGCCGACCCGGATCGCTCCGGGTTCGGCGGTGATCTCTTCGGGAAAACGGCCGAGGACCGAGTCGTAGGTCAGGAGGTGGGCCATGGTCGGTACGTCGCCGAGGTCGTTGACCGCGACGATCTCCAGGTCCGCGTTCCTGGCGGCAACCGCCCGGAAGACGTTCCTCCCGATGCGGCCGAAGCCGTTGATACCTACACGAACAGTCATGCGTTCCTCTCACGATGGTTACGAGAAGGCAGCCGCGCGCGGCATATCGCACCGTGGCGACCACCCGGAACACCATAAGCAACTTGCATAAGCTATCAATACACCGCCACTCCGCAAGCTATAAGCTCCCCCGGGTGCATGCCTCCTTCAACGATCTGAATGTGACTCACTTCACGCACGAGGGACGGGACTTCTTCCACCGATTCGGGGCGCCGTGGGTGCGCAGGGCCTGAACGGCCCAGTCGAGCACCGGCGCCAGGCTCTCCGGAGCGGGC
This sequence comes from Streptomyces sp. NPDC003379, assembly GCF_053589195.1. NCBI lineage: Bacteria > Bacillati > Actinomycetota > Actinomycetes > Kitasatosporales > Streptomycetaceae > Streptomyces > Streptomyces sp. NPDC003379. The sequence goes on from NZ_JBSFRK010000001.1 coordinate 347,837, forward strand.
CAGTCGTTGACGACCGCGAGGAGCCGCAGATACCGATCCCGGCGGGGGTCGTTCATGCTCTCCAGATGCCCGGCCAGCCGCCGGCGCAGCGCGTCGCCGTCCGGCAGCCCGACGGTGTGCGCGTAGTGCCCGGCGAGCGCCGCGACGACCGCGTCCGCCCGGGGCCCGGCAGGATCGACGCCCTCGGCCAACGCGGGCCCGACGAGTGAGCGGACGGCTTCGGCGAGGATGCGGGGCAGCCCGGTGGCGTCGTCCGGGGCCCGGTCGGTGGCCATGTTCCGGGCCATTCCCCGCACGCTGGAGCGGAAGTCGGCGTCCCGGAACAGCTCGGCCAGCTCCACCCACGCCTCGACCTGCTCCGGGCTGGGGTCGGCGGGGAGTTCGGGAGTCATCGAGCGGATGACGGCCGGGAAGGCGGGATCGGTGTGCAGCCCGGTGAAGACGGCGCCGAGGAAGTCACAGACCAGCCGCCGCCGTTCGTCCTCGGAGAGCTTGGTCAGCCGGTGCATGAGGTCCAGCTCCTCGGGCGTGGAGCCGCGCCTGGCGGCCACCGTCAGCACGGCCCGGCGCTGGCGCAGGGTGTGTATCTGTACGTCGAGCGCCTCCGCGTGCGCCGAGGCCACCTCGGCGAGCGGGATCTCGCGGTCCACGACCCGGCGGATGGTGGCCAGGTCGAGCCCCAACTCCCGTAGCGTCCGCACGAGTCCCAGCCGGGCCACGGCGTCGGCGCCGTAGAGCCGGTACCCGCCCGGGGTGCGGTCGGCCGGTGTCACGACCCCGGAGTCCGAGTAGAAGCGGATGGTCTTGACCGGAAGCCCGGTGCGGCGGGCGAGTTCACCGATGGAGCAGAGGGTGTCGGTGTCGGTGTCGCCGTGGGCGCGGGAGTCGGTGTCGGTATCACAGGGGCTGTCGTCGTCCATGCCTCCACTCTCATGTCTCCCGTAACGGGAGACTCAAGGCGCGCTCACTCCCCGACGAGCGCGTCGACGACGGCACGGGCGACGCGGCCGGCCCGCTCGGGCGTCCAGTAGTCCGGGTCCTCCACCGTGGAGACGAAGTATCCGCGGGTCAGCAGGGAGAGCACGTCGGCCGCCAGCTCGGCGTCGGGCACCCCGGCGGCGACGGACGCGTCGAGGAACTCCCGTCGCGACTCGTGCGGCTCCCGGTGGTCGACCACCTGGGGGTCGGCGTGCGCCGAGGAGAGCATCTCGACCCAGAGCGTGCGCAGCAGCAGGTCCTCGGGCTCCGTGCTCAAGTGCCACTCCACGGTGGCCCGCAGGCGCTCCTTGCCGTCCAGCTCACCGACCCGCTCGTCCAGGTCGGCGCGCCAGCGGGACTCCGCGGCGCGGACGGCGTTGGTGATCAGGGCCGTCCGCGTCGGCACGTAGTTCGTGACCATCGCCGTGGAGCCGCCCAGCTCCTTGGCCACGGCGCGGATGGTGATCGCGCGCGCGCCGTCGCGGGCGGCGACGGCAAGGGTGGCCTGGGCGATTTCCCTGCGGCGTTGGACTTCGTCGACGTCGATCGGCATGAAGGCAACCTAGCTCAGAGGGGGGTTGACGCTGAACGGACTCAAATGCAACGCTGTTATATCACGCTGTTTTTTAAAAGCTTTCCGCCCTGGAGGGTCCATGAGCCTCGTCGTCCGGCGCGTCACCCCCGAGCCCGTCCCCCGGCACGCGCGCCAGCACATGGTGCGCATGCGGGACGGCGTGTTACTGGCCACCGATGTGTACGGGGCCGACACCACGACCGGCCCCTCCCCGACGGTTCTTGTGCGCCTGCCGTACGACAAGAACAGCCGGTACGTCTTCTTCGAAAGGGTCGCCGAGCGGTTCACGGCGCGGGGATACGTCGTGGTGGTGCAGGACGTCCGCGGCAAGTTCCGCTCGCAGGGCCGCACGCTCGCGTGGACCGGTGAGGTGGACGACGGGTACGACACCATCGAGTGGGTCACGCGGCAACCCTGGTCGGACGGGGTCGTGGGCATGTTCGGGGACTCGTACTACGGCTTCACGCAGTGGTCCGCGGTCTCCAGCCAGCACCCGGCCCTGCGCGCCATCGTCCCGCGCGTGACGTGCGTCAACAACGGGCCTGGGGTGGCCAGTTACGACGCCGGGGCGGGCCCGCAGCCCCTGTGGCTGGAGGGCGCCGACTACCAGGCGCACGTCTGGGTGGACAACGACAGCTACGAGTACGAGGCCGACCTCACCAAGCGCCCGCTGATCGCCGCGTACGAGGAGGCCTTCGAGGCCCTGGGGAAGCGCTCGGCCGGCTTCGACCTGATCGTCGGCGGCGTCCGCCTCGCCCCCTACAGCGGGCCGCACCCCTATGACGCGCGCCCCGTGCCCGTCCTGCACTGCGTGGGCTGGTTCGACAACCTCGGCACCGCCCACATGCGCGACTACACCGAACTGGCCCGGCGGCCCGGCTGGGCGGCGGTGCAGTACCTGAACGCCGATACGACCGACCACGAGAACTACTCGCTGGAGGACGCCCCGGTCTCCCCCGCCACCGACCACGCCGTCGACGACGCCGCTCTGGAGCGCATGCTCGACTCCTATACGGGACCGGCGCTGGAGTTCTTCGACGTCTTCCTGAAGGGCACCGCCCCGCCCGAGTCGCTGCCCAGGGTGCGCTGGAAGCTCGGGCACGTCGGCTGGCGCACCTCGGCCACCTGGCCGCCGCCGGGGACGCACCAGAGCGAGCTCCATCTCGGAGATCCGGAGTCCGCGACGGGTCCGGTGCCCGGCGGCCGTCTCGCCGCCCGCCCGGCAGCCGACACGGAGGAGTACGTGGAGTGGCGGTACGACCCCGACGACCTCGTGCCCTCCGCCACGGCCGACACCTTCATGCGGCTGCGCGACCATCCGGACGAGCGGCCCACCGCCGACCGGGACGACGTCCTCGTCTTCACGGGCCCCGCGTCCGACATCCCGCTCGACCTCGTCGGCCCGGTGCACGCGCGGCTGCACGTCGAGAGCACGGCGCCCACCTTCGACGTCTTCGTCCGGCTCCTCGACCTCGCCCCCGACGGCACGGCACGGCTGATCGTCCGCGGCTGCGTGCAGGCGGACGCCCCGGGGGAGGTGCGGGTCGACCTCGGTCACACCGGCTACCGGGTACGCCCGGGTCACCGTCTCGCGCTGGCCGTCGCCGGCAGCGACTTCCCGAACCACCTGCCCAACTCCGGTTCGCATGAGGACCCGTGGCTGACGACCGCGCCCAAGGCGAGCCTGCAGAAGCTGCGGACCGGACCCGCCCACCCCTCGCGCCTGTGCCTGACCGTCCTGCCGGCGTCCGCTTCCGCGTCGGCGTCCGCGTCGGCGAGCGGGGACGACGGGGGCCCACAATGACCCTCCGCTTCGTCGCCACCCGCCTTGCCACACTCGTCGTGACCGTCCTCGTCTCCAGTCTGGCCATCTACGGGGCGATGTTCCTGAGCCCCGGCGACCCCGCCACCTTGCTGGTCGGCGGCAGCCGCGACCCCGATCCACAGGTCCTCGCCGGGATCCGCCGCGAGTACCACCTCGACGACCCGTTCATCGGGGGCTACTGGCACTGGCTGAGCGGCTGTCTGCGCGGCGACTTCGGCACGTCGCTCGTCTACCGCGACAGCGTCGCCGACCTGATCGGCGCCCGCGCCGGTGACACGCTCGCCCTCGTGTGCTACGCCGCCGTGCTCGTCCTCACCGTGGGCACGGTCGTCGGCACGGTCGCCGCGCTGCGCGGAGGACGTACGGAGACGCTGGTCACCACGGTGACGGCGGGCGCCATGGCGGTGCCGACGTTCGTCATGTCGGTGCTGCTCATCTGGCTCTTCGCCGTCCGGCTCCCCTGGTTCCCGGTGTACGGCTCGGGCGAGGGCCTCACCGGCACGCTCTCCCACCTGACGCTGCCCGCGCTCGCGCTCGCGATGACCTGGATCGGCTACGTCGCCCAGGTCACCCGTACCGCCGTCCGCGCCGAACTGCGCGCCGAGCACGTGGAGACGGCGCGCAGCCGCGGCGTACCCGAACGGACCGTGATCCGGCGCCATGTGCTGCACAACGCCTCCGGTCCCGTCTTCGCGGTGTCCGGAGTCGGCGTCGCCGGGCTCGTCGCCACCGCCGCCGTCGCCGAGCAGGCGTTCGGCACCGGCGGCCTGGGGGCTCTCATGATCGAGGCGGCGTCCAAGCAGGACATGGCCGTGGTGCAGGCCGTGTCGCTGATCTTCATGGTCGTGTTCGTCGTCATCAACACCGCGGTCGACCTGGTCAGCGCCGCGCTCGACCCCCGACTCTCCCGGAAGGGGGCTGCCCGATGACCACCGCTCTGTTCGCCCGCGTGCCCCGGGCCGTGGCGGGAGCCGGACGCCCGAAGGACCACCTGACGCTCTGCGCGGCGTGTGTGGTCGGGTTGTTCGTCCTGCTGGCCGCGCTCGGTCCGCTGATCGCCCCGCACGATCCGAACGCCGTGGACGCGCTGGGCGTCAACGCCGGCCCCTCCGCGGCGCACCTCCTCGGCACGGACGACACCGGGCGCGACATCCTGTCCAGGCTCATCATGGGCACCCGCGCCAGCCTCGCCGCCCCGGCGGTGATCATCGCCGTCTCGACGACGCTCGGCACGCTGCTCGCGCTGTCCGCCGCCTGGTTCGGCGGGTGGCTCGACCGGTTCGTGTCGGGGGTGCTCGACGTCGTGTTCGGGTTCCCGGGTCTCATCATGGCCGTCCTCGCCGCCGCCGTCTTCGGCGCGGGCCTCGTCGCACCGGTCGTGGCGCTGTCGATCGCGTATCTGCCGCTGATCACCCGCGTCGTGCGGGCTGCAGCCGTCAAGGAACGCGCTCTTCCCTACGTATCGGCGCTCCAGCTCCTCGGCGCCCCCACGGCCCGCATCTGGCTGCGGCACCTGCTGCCCAACCTGCTGCCGCTGATCCTCGTCCAGGCCACCATCGGGTTCGGTTACGCCCTGCTCGACGTGGCCGCCATCTCCTTCCTCGGCCTGGGCAGCCAGCCTCCCGACCCCGAATGGGGGCTGATGGTGACCAACGGAGCCCCGTCGATCCTCTCCGGCCACCCCCAGCAGTCGCTGTACGCGGGGCTGGTCATCCTCGTCGTCGTGGTGGCGTTCAATCTGCTCGGGGCCGGTCTGTCCCGACGTCTGCTCGGAGAGAACGCATGAGCCGGACACCTCTCCCTCCCCTCCCCCTGCCCCTGCCCCCGCCCCTGCTCCACATCGACGCGCTCGGCATCGATCTCCCGGTCGACGGAGTCGTACGTACCGTCGTCCACCGCGCCGACGTGGCCGTCCCCGAGGGAACGGCCGTGGCCCTGGTGGGCGAGTCGGGGTCCGGGAAGTCACTGACGGCCCGCTCCGTGCTGCGGCTGCTGCCGGAAGGGGCCGGAGTACGCGGGGACCTGCTCTTCGCGGGCGAGTCCGTGCCCGGCATGTCACCGGAGCGGCTGCGCGGGTTCCGGGCCGCCGATGTCGCCATGGTCTTCCAGGACCCGAGGGCCCACATCAACCCCGCCCGCAGCGTGGGGGACTTCCTGGTGGAGGGCCTGACGACCGCACGCGGCGTCCCCGGCGCCGAGGCAGTCGCCAGAGTGACGAAGATCCTCCGCGAGGTGGGCATCGGCGACGCCGACCGGCGGATGCGGCAGCGCCCCCACGAACTGTCGGGCGGGCTGCTCCAACGCGTCATGATCGCCGCCGCGTTGGCCGCCGAACCCCGGCTGCTGCTGGCCGACGAGCCGACCACCGCGCTGGACGTGACCACCCAGGAGGAGGTGATGGCCATCATCGGGGAGGCGCGCGAGGCGCGCGGGCTCGCCATGCTGTTCATCACGCACGACCTCGAACTGGCCGCCGCCGTGTGCGACAGGATCGTGGTGATGTACGCGGGGAGCACCGTCGAGGAACTCCCCGCGGGACGGCTCCGGGAGAGCGCCTCGCATCCGTACACGCGCGCGCTCCTCGCGTCCCGCCCGCCGGTCGGCGACCCCGGCGCGGAGCTGCGGTCCATCGCCGGAAGGCCGCTGTCCGGTTTCGAGGCGCCCGCCGGGTGTGCCTTCGGTGACCGGTGTCCCCGTGTGCGGGACCTGTGCCGCGAGCAGGCGCCTGAGCCGCGGGCGGCCGGCGACGGCACGGCGGCCTGCCACTTCCCCCACACGTCGTTGCCCGAGGAGGCAGAGAGCCATGCTCGACGTACGTGATCTGCGCAAGGTCTTCGGCGACTTCGTCGCGGTGGACGACGTCGGCTTCTCGCTCGCGCGAGGGAGTTCCCTCGCGGTCGTCGGCGAGTCGGGGTCGGGCAAGACGACCACCGCCCGCATGATCGCCGGGCTGGAGACGCCCAGCGGCGGCCGGATCGTCGTCGCGGGCGACGAACGGCCGCCCGGACGGCCCCGGTCACGGGAGCGGCGCGCCCGCAGCCGTCAGATCCAGATGGTCTTCCAGGACCCGTACTCGTCGCTCGACCGGCGCCAGCGCGTGGGCGACGCGATCGCCGAGGCGGTCCGGCTCCACCGGGCACCGTCCTCGGCCGCGCTCCGGGACCGGGTGGCGGAGCTGCTCGACATGGTCGGCCTGGACGACCGGCAGGCGCGGTCCCTGCCGAAGGCGCTGTCGGGCGGCCAACGCCAGCGTGTCGCCATCGCCCGTGCGCTGGCGGCCGAGCCGCGGGTGCTGATCCTCGACGAGGCGATCGCGGCGCTCGACGTGTCGATCCAGGCCCAGATCCTCGGCCTCCTCGCGCACATCCGCGCCACCACCGGGACGGCGCTCCTGTTCATCACGCACGACCTCGGCGCCGTCCGGCACATCAGTGAGGAGGTGCTGGTGATGCGGGCGGGAAGGGTCGTCGAGCACGGACCGGTCGCCGCCGTCCTCGACGACCCTCAGGACGCATACACGCGGCGCCTCATCGATTCCATCCCGAAGCCGGGCTGGAGACCACGGAGAAGGCCGCGGGAGCCCGCGGCCTGAGCGGACGGGGGTGGTCGCACGTCGAAGATCGGCGGGGCGGCCACGCCCCGAAGACCCACGGGGCGCCACGCGCCGAAGACCCGCACGGCGGACACGCGCCGAAGACCCGGCAGGTCAGTCGTTCCCCTCGCTCCACTTCGGGTGCCGCCCCCGCCGCAAACGCCCGCGCCCCCGCCGGTCCAGGAGACCGGCGGGGGCGCGACCGTCTGCGGGGGCCCCGCGTGTCAGTCGGCGTGGGTCCAGGCCAGGGGCGGGCGTGTGCGGTCCGTCCTGGTTTCGATGTCCGATGCCACGTGGAGCAGCGCGTCCTCGCGGAAGCGGCCGCCGATCAGCTGGACGCCTGTCGGGAGGCCATCGCGGGTGCCCGTCGGTACGGACATCGCCGGGAATCCGAGCACCGGCACGGCCTGCATGGGCCACTGCGCGGCGAGGAGTTCCCGTACCCGGGCGTCGCCGGCCAGGTCGGCGTCCTGTTCGAACGGCGGTTCGGCGGAGACCGGCGTCATGAGGATCCGGTCGTCGCCCAGGTACCGCTGGAGGCGGCTGACGAGGGTGCCGCGCCGGGCGTAACCCTTGATGTAGGCGTCCAGGGTGGGCCGTTCGCCCCAGGTCTCCGCGGCGGCGGCGAAGGAGGAGGTGAGGGAGACCCGTACCGACTCGTCGCCGAAGCGCTCGATCTCGGGCAGCATCGTCCGCAGCTCCTCATAGAGCAGCAGCGACCAGAGCAGGGCCGCCTCGCCGAGCAGCGGCAGTTCGACCTCCTCCACGTCGTGCCCGGCCTCGCTCAGCCACCGCGCCGCCCGGTCGAGCGCGGCGTTCACGGTGGGGTGCGGCTCGGCGAGGCCGACACTCCGTACGATCGCGATCTTCTTCCGGCCGGGCAGACCCAGCGGGGGCCTCGCCGGGAGGCCCACGGGGTCGACGAGGTCCGGCGTCACCATGGCGTGCAGCCCTCGCCGGACGTCGTCGACGGTCCAGCCGAGCGGGCCGTGCACGGCCATCGTCTGGAAGGACATGGGGCTGTCGAACTCCTCGGCCCCGCGCGGTTCCGTTCCGGAGACGAGGCCCATCGTGGGACGCAGCCCGACCGCGCCGCAGCAGTAGGCGGGGAAGCGGACGGACCCGCCGATGTCGTTGCCCTGCGCGATCGGCACCATCCCGGCCGCGACCGCCGATGCGGCGCCTCCCGAGGAACCGCCCGGCGTGCGCCCGCTGTCCCACGGGTTGAGCGTCTTGCCGTGCAGGTCGTTGCCGGTGAACCAGCGGACGGCGAAGGCCGGGCTGTTGCTGCGGCCCAGGAAGTTCGCGCCGGCCTGCCGCAGCGCGGCGACGCACTCCGCGTCGTCCGGCGCCACGGCACCGGCCCACGCCTTGACGCCGTGCGAGCTGACGTGGCCGCGCAGCGACGTGTTGATCTTGGTGGAGACCGGTACGCCGTGCAGCGGAGGCAGCTCCGCACCGGCCGCGACCGCCGCGTCCGCGGTCGCCGCCCCGGCGAGCACCTCCTCGGGCCGGATGTCCACGAGGGCGTTGAGTGCCGGGTTGGTCGCGTCGATCCGCGCGAGGAACGCGGCGGCGACCTCGGTGGCGGAGAAGGTTCTGTCGCGGATCCCGGCGGCCAGTTCGGCGGCCGGGCGGTCCCACAGCGGCGTGTCGCCCGGGGTGTCGGTCATCGTCGTCTCCTGTGAGGTGGGCGTGTGCGGGGTCACTTGGCCGTGCCGCCGAGGTGGGCGGCCCACGGCATGCTCATGTAGGCGAAGGAGGTGGGCGCGCCGCTGACGCGCTCGTTCATGAACATGCGTTCATGGGTGGTGGCGAGGTGGACCACCGGGACGGTGGGGGTGAACAGGGCCTGCGCTTCGGCGTACGCCTTGGCCGACTTGGCGGGGTCGGAGGACGTGCGGGCCCGGTCGAGCAGCCGGCTCACGTCGGCGTTGCGGTAGTTGGTCCAGTTGAAGATGCCGCGCGGGGTGACCATCTCCGCCACGTAGGACGCCGGGTCGGGCATGCCGACGTATCCGAAGGTCAGGACGAGGTCGAGGTCCTCGCGTACGGACGGGTCGTAGAAGAGGGAGGACATCTCGGTGGGCTGGAGCTGCTTGATGCGGATGTCGACGCCGGTCTTCTTGGCCGCCGCCTGGATGAACGTCAGCGCCTGGAGCCCCCGCTGGTCCCCGGCGGGAATGGCGGCCACCAGCGGCCGCGCCGGCGCACCAGCCCGCTTCACCAGCTTCTTGGCGCGATCCAGGTCCGGCTTGGGCACGGCGGGCAGCGCCTTGTACGCGGCGTCGAACCGGGCGGCCTCCGGGTCGCCCCGCCAAGTGAGCGGCGGGACGAGCGACTTCAGGGTGGTGGCGTCGCCGCCGAAGACGTTCTTGATCAGGGCGTCGCGGTCGATGACGTACGACAGCGCGTCCAGGAGCCGGCGGTCGGCGGCCGGGGACTTGGCATTGGCGGGGATCAGCAGGACGTTCTGCGTGGAGGGGCCGAGGTGGGTCGCGCCGTTGTCGGCCTTGGCGAGCGCGGTGGCGCTGCTGGGCGGCAGTTCGTAGGTGCCGTCCACCTCGCCGGACAGCAGGGCGCTGGTCAGCGTATTGCTGTTGGTGATGAACTTGAAGTCGATCTCTTCCGCCTTCGGCTTCAGCTTCGCGTCCCAGTAGGCGCCGTTGCGCTTGAGGGTGATGCCGGCGCCGGACTTCCACGAGCCCAGCTCGAACGGTCCCGTGCACATGAGGCCGCCCTTGGCGGTGCCATAGGCGGGGCCGGCCTTCTCGGCGTACGCCTTCTTGTTCACCGCGCCGAACGACGTGGCGAGCGCCTTGGGCAGGGTCTGGTCGTACGTCCTGGTGCGCAGCGTCACCTGGTGGGCTCCGGTGGCCTTGATCGACGTCACCGCGGAGAGGTAGTTCCCGTACAGCGCCTGCGTCTTGGGGTCCCGCTGCCGCTCCAGGCTGTGGATGACGTCCTTCGGCGTCATGCGGGAGCCGTCCCAGAACCGCACGTCGGACCTCAGGTCCAGCACCAGGGTCCGCTTGTCGGACCAGGTGGTCTTCCGGGCGAGGCCGGGGCTCAGGGAGAAGTCGGCGTTCATCCGCGTCAGCGTGTCGCAGAGGTTCGCGCCGACCGTCTGGGGCGAGTAGTCGCCCACCTTCGCGGGGTCCAGGGTCGTCGGCTCGCCGTAGGGCAGGGCCCAGGTCACGCGGTCGACGGCGGCGGGGCCGGGCGGCGTGGTGGTGGTGAGGCGCGTGGTCCGGGGCGGGCCGTCGGCCCCGTCGGACGCGGAGGTGCAGGCGGCCGTGGCCAGCAGCCCCACACCCATGAGCAACGTCAGCATCCGTTTTCTCGCAGCCATGACTGATGCTCCTTGCCGAGCGGAGGTAAGGGAGAGGGACGCTCACCTCACGGCATGGGAGCTGCCGGCGAGACGTCGTAAATGAGTGTCATATAACGCTGTTGCATCTCACGCTCGCATCTGGTGAGCTGACGAGTCAAGACCCCCGCCACCACCACTCAGAGGAGCCCGCCATGCCTTTCGCCCCCGTACTCGACTTCGCCTTCGAGATCCGCGCCCACGTCACCGAAACGCTCCACATCGGCCACGGCGACGGGGAGGTCACCGAGTTCACCCCCATCGTCGGCGGCAGCGTGGACGGCCCCCTGCTCCGCGGCGAGGTCCTCGCGGGCGGCGGGGACTGGAGCAGCACCCGCGGCGAGGTCTGCGAGCTCGACGCGCGGTACCTGATCCGGGCCGAGGACGGCGCGGTGATCGACATCGCCAACCGCGGCTTCTACCGGCCGAAGGCCGACAGCCCGGACCAGTACGACGGTGGGCTCCAGGTCTCGGAGGCCGGGCACTACTACCGGACGTCACCGGTCTTCCGGACCGACGCCCCCGCCCATCGGTGGCTGACCGGGACGGTCTTCGTCGGCCTGGCCCGCCCCGAGGGCGACGACGTGGTCGTCATCCGCATGTACGCGCTCCGATAGAGGCGGCGAGTGGAGGCGGCACGCCTCAGGACAGCGACCGCCAGGCACGGTTCAGGGCGTCACGGAACCGCCCGACCTCCTCGGCGCTGAACTCGGCGACCATGCGCTCTTCGAGCCGCGCGGCCGGTTCGGCGTACTCGGCCAGCAGCCGGCGCCCCGCGTCGGTGAGCAGGATGAGCCTCTCCCTGCGGTTGAGCGGGTTGGACTCGCGGCGGATCAGGGCGCGGCTCTCCAGCGCCCGCACCATGTCGGACATGGTCTGCGCCGTGACGAAGGAGTCCCGGGCGAGCTGGGCGGCGGACACGCCGTCGTGCCGCTGAAGGACGGTGAGGGCCGTGTACTGCAGGGCCGTGATGCCGGCGGGCTTGAGCATCTCCTCCAGGCGCGCCCGCACCACGAGTTCGGCGCGCTTGACCAGGTAGAGCAGCGAAGGACTCATGGTCTCCACCCTAGGTCATTGACAGGAATCCTGATCATCGCGAACACTGACGCCCAACGCGTTCATCAGGATTCCTGTCGATTGTCGATCTACCAGCGGGGCCGGCGCTCTCGGCATCCCGCACCACACGAGAGGTGCCGGACATGGATCTGCACGGGAAAGCCGCCGTCGTCACCGGAAGCGGGCGCGGCCTCGGTCTGGGCTACGCCCGGGCTCTCGCCGCGGCCGGAGCCGCCGTCGTCGTCAACGACGTGGACGGCGAGGCGGTCGACGCGGCGGTCGCGGAGATCACCGCGGCGGGCGGCAGGGCGGCCGGTGTCGTGGCCGCGGTGGGTGACAGCGAGGCGGCCGACCGGCTGGTGGACACGGCGGTGCGGGAGTTCGGGCACCTGGACGTGCTCGTCAGCAACGCGGGCATCCTGCGCGACCGCGTGCTGTGGAAGATGACCGACGACGACTTCGACGCCGTGGTCAAGGTCCATCTGCGCGGCACGTTCACGTGCGCCAGGGCGGCCGCGGTCCGGATGCGCGAACAGGGCACCGGCGGCCGCATCGTCCTCATCTCCTCACCGGCCGGGCAGCGGGGCAACTTCGGTCAGACCAACTACGCGGCCGCCAAGGCGGGCATCGTCGCGATGGCACGGACCTGGGCGATGGAGCTGGCCAGGGCCGGTATCACCGTCAACGCGGTCGTGCCCGTCGCGGCCACCGAGATGACCAGGACCATCCCGGCCTTCGCGCCCGTCATCGCGGAGTCGGAGCGCACCGGCGAACCGCTGCCGGAGTGGCTGCGCAAGGACGAGGGGCTCGGTACGGTCGAGGACGTCGCCGGGCTGATCACCTTTCTGGCCTCGGACGCCGCCAAGGACGTCACCGGCCAGGCCATCGGTATCGGCGGCGACCGGCTGGCCCTCTGGGCGCACCCCAAGGAGAAGGCGGTCGCCTTTGCCGACGGCGGCTGGAGCGCCGACGCGATCGCGGCCGGGTGGCACGGCGGAGTCGGCGCCGAACCGGAGACGTACGGCATCCCGGCTCCCCAGGCTCCGGGGGCATGATCGAGATGCTGGACCTCGCCCGGCTGACCGCCATAGACGTGCACACGCACGCCGAGGTGTCGAAGGACGGCCACGGAGCCCTCAGCCCCGAACTGTTCGGCGCCTCCGAGAAGTACTTCAAGGCACACGGCCACCGGCAGCCGACGATCGACGAGATGGCCGCGTACTACCGTGAGCGCCGCATGGCCGCCGTGGTGTTCACCGTGGACGCCGAGCACGCCACCGGCCACCCGCGGATCTCCAACGAAGAGATCGCCGGGAGCTGCGCGGCACACGCCGACGTACTCATCCCGTTCGCCAGTGTCGACCCGCACAAGGGCCGGGCCGGAGCGCGGGAGGCCCGCCGCCTGGTGGCGGAGCACGGGGTGCGGGGCTTCAAGTTCCACCCCAGCATCCAGGCCTTCTCCCCCGACGACCGGCTCGCCTATCCGCTGTACGAGGCCATCGAGGAACTGGGCGTACCGGCGCTGTTCCACACCGGTCAGACCGGCATCGGCGCGGGTGTTCCCGGCGGCGGCGGGATCCGGCTGAAGTACTCGAACCCCATGCTGGTCGACGATGTCGCCGTGGACTTCCCGCAGCTGCGGATCATCCTGGCGCACCCGTCGTTCCCCTGGCAGGACGAGGCGCTGGCGGTGGCCACGCACAAGCCGCACGTGTACATCGACCTGTCCGGCTGGTCACCGAAGTACTTCCCGCCGCAACTGGTGCGGTACGCCAACACGCTGCTCAAGGACAAGGTCCTCTTCGGCTCCGACTACCCCGTCATCACACCCGACCGGTGGCTCGCCGACTTCGAGAAGCTCGACATCAAGCCCGAGGTCCGCCCGAAGATCCTCAAGGAGAACGCCGCCCGCCTGCTCGGCCTGCTCAAGGACTGAAAGGGGTTCGCCGTGTTGAACCAAGGCATAGGCTCCTGGCCCGCGCGCCGGGCCCGCAAGACGCCCGACCGGATCGCCGTGGTCCACGAGAACCGCACCTGGACCTACGGGCAACTGCACCGGCGGGTGCTGCGCCTGGCCCATGCGCTGCGCGCGCTGGGAACGGGCCGCGGCGACCGGGTCGCGTATCTGGGCGCCAACCATCCCGCCTTCCTGGAGACCCTGTTCGCCGCCGGGACGCTGGGAGCGATCTTCGTACCGCTCAACACGCGATTGGCGGCGCCGGAGTTGGCGTACAACCTCTCCGACTCGGGCTGCACGGTGCTCATCCACGCCCCGGAGCAGACGGAGGCCGCCGAGGCGGCCGCGGCCCAGGCCGGTGTGCACCACCGTGTCGCTCTCCGGGGCGCCCACGACGGGGCCCTCGCGTACGAGGATCTGCTGGCGGACGGCGGGGTCGAGGCGCTGGACGTGAGCGTGGCGCTCGACGAGCCCTGCATGATCCTCTACACCTCCGGGACGACCGGCCGCCCCAAGGGCGCGGTCCTCTCCCACGCCAACATCGTCTGGAACAGCGTCAACGTCCTCGTCGACACCGATCTGTCCGCCGACGAGGTGGCGCTGGTCGTGGCCCCGCTGTTCCACACGGCCGGCCTCAACATGATCTGCCTGCCCACACTCCTCAAGGGCGGCCGGGTCGTGCTGCTCGGCGCGTTCGACCCCGACCGTGTCCTCGGGCTCATCGAAACGGCCCGGGTCACCTACATGTTCGGCGTCCCCACCATGTACGACGCCATGGCCGCGAGGCCCAGGTGGACCGACACCGACCTCTCCAGCCTGCGGACGCTGAACTGCGGCGGGGCACCGGTCCCCGCCCGCACCATCGCCGCCTACGTCGACCGCGGCCTCGCCTTCTGCCAGGGCTACGGCATGACCGAGGCGTCCCCCGGGGTCCTCTACCTGGACCGTGAGCAGAGCGCGTCCAAGGCGGGCTCCGCGGGCGTGCCGCACTTCTTCACCGACACGCGCGTGGTGCTGCCCGACGGCGCCGACGCCCCGCCGGGCCGCCCCGGCGAGATCCTGGCCCACGGCCCCAACGTCATGACGGGCTACTGGAGCCGCCCGGACGAGACCGCGGCGGCCTTCACCGCCGACGGCTGGCTGCGCACCGGCGACATCGCCCGGACCGACGACGACGGATACGCGTACATCGTCGACAGGGTCAAGGACATGTTCGTGTCGGGCGGCGAGAACGTCTACCCGGCCGAGGTCGAGAACGCGCTCCTCGGCCACCCCGCGGTCGCGGAGTGCGCGGTGATCGGGGTGCCGGACGAGGTCTGGGGAGAGGTGGGCCGTGCCGTGATCGTCCTGCGGCCGTCGGCCGACGCCGACGAACAGGACGTCCTCGACCATCTGCGGGGCCGGCTGGCCAAGTACAAGATCCCCAAGTCCGTGGTCTTCACGGACGCTCTCCCCCGTACCCCCTCAGGAAAGATCATCAAGCCCGCCGTGCGCGAAGCCTTCACGCGCTGACGAAAGGACACCACCCCCATGGACACCCCCGTGCCCACCACCGCCACCACCGCCCACGGCCTCGCCGAACTCACGTCCCTGTCCGGCGCGGATCTCGGCCGCACCGAATGGCGCGAGATCACCCAGGAGCGGGTGAACACCTTCGCCGACGCCACCGACGACCACCAGTGGATCCACACGGACCCGGAGAAGGCGAGGACGGGCCCCTTCGGCGCCCCCATCGCGCACGGCTACCTGACCCTGTCCCTCATCATCCCGCTCTTCAACGAGCTGCTGGACATCACGGGCGTCTCCATGAGCGTCAACTACGGCCTGGACAAGGCCCGTTTCCCGAGCCCCGTCCCCGTCGGCGCGAGGATCCGCCTGCACGGCACGGTCGGCACGGTGGAGGAGGTGAAGGGCGACGGCGTGCAGATGCCGCTGACGTTCACCGTGGAGGTCGAGGGCAGCGAGAAGCCGGCGTGCGTGGCGCAGGCGGTTTATCGGCATTACGCCTGACCGCTCACCGGAACGATGATTCTTTAAGCGCCCGCCCAAGTGGCTGAACCTGGTGTGTTGGGGTGTGGGCACTCCCGCAACGTGCCACCACCCGAAGCCCGTACGCCCTTTGCCTACGTCCCGTCACATGCCGAAATGTCTACTGCCGCGCACGATCGATCCGACCGCGTGGCGGGGAGTGCGCCGGAAGCCGGCCGTCTCCCGGCTTCCTCGTGACGAAGGACGAACCGCCCATGCATGCACGACCCGGCTTCCAGGAGCCCGGAGCGGGCCAGGACGAGCCGATCGCGATTGTCGGAGCCGCCTGCCGGTTCCCCGGCGAGGTCGGCTCCCTCACCTCGCTGTGGCGCCTGCTGATGGCGCGCCGGGAGACGGTGCGGGAGGTGCCCGCCGAGCGGTGGGAGCGGGCGGAGCTGGCCGGTCTCCCCGCCCGGGTCGCGGACCGGCTGCGCTACGGCTGCTTCCTGGACGACGATGTCTACGCCTATGAGCCGGAGTTCTTCGGGATCAACGCGGACGAAGCGCCCTGGGTCGATCCGGAGCACCGGCTGCTGTCCGAGGTGGCCTGGGAGGCCGTCGAGCACGCCGGGATTCCGGCCCGGCGGCTGTCCGGCACGCCGACGGGCATGTTCTTCGGGATCTACCAGAAGGACTACATGCTGCGTGTGCAGCGGCCGTTGGAGGACGTCGACGCCTACGCGATGTACACCGGCTTCGACAGCATCGGGCCCGGCCGCGTGGGCTTCATGCTGAATCTGAGGGGTCCTCAGGTCGTCCTGGAGAGCGCGTGCGCGTCCGGCCTCGTCGCCGTGCACACGGCCTGCCAGAGCCTGCGGACCGGCGAGTCGGACGTGGCGCTGGCCGGGGCGTCCATGCTGACCCTGGGGCCCGAGGGCGTCATCGCCCCCGCGCTGTGGGGCGTGTTCTCGCCCACCGGCCGCTGCCACGCCTTCGACGCCGCCGCCGACGGTTACGTACGCGGTGAGGGCTGCGGTGTGGTCGTACTCAAGCGCCTGTCGGACGCCGTACGGGCCGGGGACCGGGTGCTCGCCGTGGTGCGCGGTACGGCGGTCAACCAGAACGGCCGCGGCACCCGGCTGAGCGCGCCCTCGGAGTCCGCGCAGATCGATCTGTACCACCTCGCGCTGGAGCGCGCGGGCGTCGAGGCCGGTGACGTCGGGATGGTGGAGGCGCACGGGCCGGGCACGGCGGTGGGTGACCCCATCGAGTTCGCCGCGGTGGCCGCCGTCTACGGCAAGGGCCGCGACAGGTGCGCGCTGGGTTCGGTGAAGACGAACATCGGCCATACCGAGCCCGTGTCGGGCGTGGCGGGTCTGCTGAAGGCCATCGCGTCCCTGCGGCACGGCAAGGTCCCCGCCAGTCTGCACTTCAACAGCTGGAACCCGCAGATCGACCCCAGCGGCACCCGCCTCTTCGTGCCCACCGACACGACCGAGTGGCCGGTACGGGACGGCACCCGGCTGGCCGCGGTGTCCTCCTTCGGCATCAGCGGCACCAACGTCCACGTCGTACTGGAGCAGCCTCCCGCGCTCGCTCCCGTCCCGCGCGTGCCCCGTCCGGCGCCGCCCGCCGACTCCGCCGCGGCCCGGGACCGCGGAGCACCGCGCGTGTTCCCCCTCTCCGCGGGCACACCCGTGGCCCTGCGGTCCGCGGCCGGCCGGCTGGCCGAGTGGCTGAGGGGCGAGGGGGCACAGAGCCCGCTGGGCGACGTGGCGCACACGCTGGCCACGCGCCGCTCGCCCGCCCGCGAACGAGCCGCGGTGGTCGCCGCCGACCGGCCCGAGCTGGTGGCACGGCTGGCGGAGCTGGCGGCCGGGGCCGCGCCCTCCACCGGCGTGGCGACCGGCAGGGCGGTGCCCGACGCCGGGCGCGGCGTGGTGTGGGTCTTCTCGGGGCACGGCTCGCAGTGGGCGGGCATGTGCCGCCAACTCCTGGACCACGACCCGGAGTTCACCCGGGTCGTCGACGAGCTGGAACCGCTCGTGGCCGGGGAGTCCGGCTTCTCTCTGCGCCGGACCCTGTGCCACCCCGAGGTGGTGACCGGGTTCGACCGGGTGCAACCGGTGATCTTCGCCGTCCAGTTGGGCCTGGCGGCGATGTGGCGCTCCCACGGCGTCGAACCGGCGGCCGTGATCGGCCACTCCATGGGAGAGGTCGCCGCCGCGGTGACCGCGGGAGCGCTGAGCGTCCACGACGGGGTACGGGTCGTCTGCCGCCGCTCCCGGCTGATCCTGCGGGCCGCCGGGCAGGGGCTGATGGCCTCGGTCGCCCTGGGACGCGACGAGGTCGAACGGCTCCTGGCGGAACAGGACGTACGGGGCGTCACCGTCGCGGTCGTCGCCTCGCCGGAGAACACCGTCGTCGGCGGGGACGCCGACCGCATCCGCCGCCTCGTCGAGGAGTGGGACGCGCGCGGCGTGGGCATCCGTGTGGTCGAGGTGGACGTCGCCTCGCACACCGCCCACATGGACCCGATCCTGCCCGACCTCGCCGACGCGCTCGCCGACGTCGTCGGCGGATCGCCGGGCACGGCCTTCTACAGCACCGTCACCGACGATCCGCGCGAACGCCCCGCCTTCGACGCCGCCTACTGGTCGGACAACCTCCGCCGGGAGGTGCGCTTCGCCGACGCGGTGCGGGCCGCGGCCGAGGACGGCCACCGGCTGTTCGTCGAGATCGGCCCGCACCCCGTGCTCGTCCACCCGGTGCAGGCCACGCTCACGGCGCACGGCCACACCGGCACCGCGGTCGTGCCCTCGCTGCTGCGCGACACCGACGACGCCCTGGCCTTCCACACCAACGTGGCGGCGCTGCACTGCGCCGGCCACCCGCTGGACTGGGCCGACCGCTACCGCGAGGGGTCCCTGGCCGACGTACCGCCGACCACGTGGGAGCGTACGAGGTACGTCGTCGACCCCTCGCCGCTGCGGCAGCCGTCCGGCGCCCACTCCTCCCCCGCCGCGCACCCGCTCACCGGTCCGCACACCACGGACCCCGACGGCGAGGGCCGCCACCTGTGGCAGACCCGCGTCACACCCACGACACTGCCCTGGCTGGACGCCCACCGCGTCGACGACGTCGCCGTGGTGCCCGGCGCCGCGCTGTGCGAGATGGCCGTCGCCGCCGCCACCGACCTGTACACCACCGGCCCGGAACGCCTGCGCGTCACCGGCGTCGACCTCCAGCGGCTGCTGCTGCCGGCGTCCGGCGGCACGTCCGTCACCGCCACCGCCGAGGCGGCAGGACCGGACACCGCCCGCTGGCGGGTGGTCAGCACGGCCCCCGACGGCACCTCCGTCCAGCACGCCCGGGCGACCCTGCACCGCATGCCCGAAGGCGAACCGGCCCCGGAGGGCCGGGATCTGCGGCAGCTGCTCGCGGAGTTCCCGCACGCCGTGGACGCGGCGGACGTCTACCGGCAGATGCGCGAGGAACGCGGCGTGCACCACGGCCCGCCGTTCCTCGGCCTCCAGGCCCTGTTCACGGACGGGTCCCCCGCCGACCTCCCGGGCACGCGCCTCCTGGCCCGCCTCCGGGTCCCGGACGAGGGCCGGGCCGGGGCGCGGGCACTGCACTGCCATCCCGTCGCGCTCGACACCTGCCTCCAGGCCGTGGCGGGCGCCGTACTGCGCAGCGGCGCCGTGCCCGCCGGGGGCATCCTGCCCCGGGGCATCGAGTCGCTGCGGCTGTACGGGACGGTCCCGCTCAGCGGGTACTGCCTGGTCACCCTCCAACTCCTCGACGGCGAGCGGTACCTCGCGGACTTCCGCCTCTGGGCCGACGACGGGTCCGTGGTCGCCGACGCCACCGGCGTGGAGTTCCGGCACGTGCCCGCCGAGAGCGCTCAGGAGCGCTTCGAACAGCGTCTGCTCCGGTCGGCCTGGGAGCCGAGCGGGCGTCCGGCGCCGCATGCCGCGCCCGGGAGCTGGACCCTTCTGGCGGAAGCGGGGCGCGAGTCGTACGCGGCCGCCCTGCGCGGGGCCCTGGAGGGGCGGGGCGCCACCGTGGACGTCAGGGCGCTCGACGGGGACGCCACCCGCGCTCCGTCGGCGGCGTCGGCGGCGTCGGCGGCGTCCGCGGCCGACGGGCAGGTGCCGCGGGCCGTGGTGTATCTGCCCGCGCCCCACACCGGAGCCGGCGGAGCGCCGGCCGACGTCATGTCACCCGATCTCCGGGCGCGGCGGCAGGTCGCCCGCCTGGCGGAGACGGCCCGCGCACTCGCGCAGGGCGCGGGCGGCGGGGCGGCGCCGCGCCTGTGGACCGTCACCGGCACCGCGCAGCAGGTCACTCCCGACGACCAGCCGGACCTGGGCCAGGCCGGGCTGCGCGGGCTCGTGCGGGTCCTGAGCTACGAGCACCCCGAACTGCGCCCCGGTGTCCTGGACGTCGACGCGGGGACGCCGGTCGCGGAAGTGGCCGCCGAGCTGCTGTCCTGCCCCGACGAGCAGGACGAGGTCGCCTACCGGCACGGGACGCGCCACCTGGCGCGCCTGCGCAAGGCCCCGCTGGACGGGCGGGAGCGCCGCCGGACCACGGTCGACCGCGAGCAGGACCGGGTGGCCCTGCACCTGGCGCACCCCGGCGACCTGGACTCGTTCGAGTTCGTCGTCCAGCCGCGCCGCGGGCCCGGACCGGGCGAGGTCGAGGTCAGGGCCGACGCCACCAGCGTCAACTTCATCAACGTGCTCCAGGCCCTGGGCGTCTACCAGCGCTTCAGCACGGGCGATGAGCGTGGGGAGGTCAGCGCGTTCGACGGCGCGGGCGTCGTCACCGCCGTCGGGGACGGCGTCCGGGGTGTGCGGGAGGGCGACCGCGTGGCCGCCATGTTCGTGGACGGGGAGCAGTCCGCCGTCATGTCGTCCTTCGCGACCGTCCGCGCCGACTGCCTCCTGCCGGTGCCGGACGAGGTGAGCACGCGGGACGCCGCCGCCCTGCCGTGCGCCTACTTGACCGCCTGGTACGCCCTGCGGCACCTGGCCCGGCTCCGGCGGGGCGAGAAGGTGCTCATCCACTCGGCGAGCGGCGGCACCGGTCTGGCCGCGCTGAACCTCGCGCGGGCCTGCGGCGCCGAGGTCCTGGCCACCGCGGGCAGCGAGGCCAAGCGGGCGTACCTGCGCGGCCTCGGCGTCCGGCACGTCATGGACTCCCGCACCCTGGACTTCGCCGACCAGGTGCGCGACCTCACCGGGGGCCGCGGCGTCGACGTCGTACTGAACTCCCTCACCGGTCCGGCGCAGTCGGCCGGTCTCGGTCTGCTCGCGCACCGGGGCCGGTTCATCGAACTCGGCAAGCGGGACATCTACGCCAACTCCCGTCTGGGGCTGCTGCCCTTCCACCGCAACGTCACCTTCGCCGGTGTCGACGTACTGATGCTGATGCGGCAGGACCCGGAGCTGCTCGCCGAGGGCTACCGGGAGCTGGCCGGGATGCTCGCGGCCGGGACCCTGCCGCTGCTGCCCGTCACCGAGCACCCCGTCGCCGAGGCGTCGTCGGCCTTCCACACGATGGCCGCCGCCCGGCACACGGGCAAGCTCGTCCTCACCTGGCCGACCACGGGCATCGACCTGCTGCACGTGCGCCCCGAGGACGTGCCCGTCGTCCGGCGCGACGGGAGCTATCTGGTCACGGGCGGGCTCGGCGGACTGGGGCTCCTGGTCGCCCAGTGGCTGGCCGAACGGGGCGCCGCCGCCGTCGTACTGACCTCCCGCGGCGCACCCACCGCGGCCACGCGCGCCGCCCTCGACGCGCTCACCGAGGACTTCGGGACCCGCGTCGAGGTGGTGAGCGGTGACCTCGCCGAGCCGGGCGTCGCCGATGACCTCGTACGGGCCGCCCTGGACACGGGCCACGCCCTGCGCGGTGTCGTCCACGCCGCGGCCGTCGTCGAGGACGCCACCGTCGCCACCCTCTCCGCCGCCCTTCTGGAGAGGGTCTGGCGCCCCAAGGCGACGGGAGCCTGGCTGCTCCACCACGCCGTGAGCGGCCAGGAGTTGGACTGGTGGGTCACCTTCTCCTCCGCCGCCTCCCTCCTCGGCAACCCGGGACAGGGCGCCTACGCGGCCGCCAACGCCTGGCTGGACGAGTTCACGTCCTGGCGCCGGGCCCAGGGACTGCCCGCCACCTGCGTCAACTGGGGGCCGTGGGCGGAGGTCGGCCGGGGCGCCGGGATGGCGGAACGCGGCTACGCCATGATCGAGCCCGCCGAGGGCATCGCCGCCCTGGAGCGCATCCTCAGCCACGACCGCGACCGCACCGCCTACACGCCCGTCGACCTGTCCCGGTGGCTGGAGTCCTACCCTGCGACCGGCCGCACCGCCTTCTTCGCCGAGCTGGCCACCCCGGCGGCGGGCGCGGAGGCCGCCGGTGCCCGCAGCGCCCTGCTGGACTCGCTGCGGGACGCGGACAGCCCGCAGCGGCGGCGGCAGCTGCTGCAACCGGAGGTCGTCGGCCACATCGCCGCGGTCCTGCGGCTCGGCACCGACCGGTTCGACGCCAACACGTCCCTGGTCACGCTCGGCCTGGACTCGCTCATGGCCATCGCCCTGCGCAACCGCCTCCAGCGCGAACTGGCCCTCGACATCCCCACCACGGTGATGTGGACCCACCCGACGGCCTCCGCGCTCACCCGCTATCTCCTGGGCCGTCTCCACCCCGAGCAAGGGCCGGACGAGACGGATTCCGCGCCGGAATCCTCCGCAGTCTGCTCGGCCGCCTCCAACTGACACGGCCCACGCCCGTCTCTCGCAGCCCCTCCCACCGAACCGCTAGGTGACCACCGCATGCCTCCTCCCCCACCCCCTCCTCCCGTGCCCACCCGCGCACCCGGCACCTGGGACGTGATCGTCGTCGGCGCCGGTCCGGCCGGTACCACCGCCGCCCGCGTCGCCGCCGAGAACGGCTGCGCGACGCTGCTGCTGGAGCGCGCCGCCATCCCCCGCTACAAGACCTGCGGCGGCGGCCTCATCGGAGCCTCCCTCGCGGCCCTGCCTCCCGGCCTGCCCCTGAACGTCCGCGACACGGCCCGCCGGTTCACCTTCGCCCACAACGGCCGCAGAGAACGCACCCTCGACTCCACCTCCCCGACCTGCGCCATGGTCTACCGCAGCGAACTCGACGCGGCACTGACCGAGGCCGCCGCCGCGGCGGGCGCCGAGGTCCGGGACGGCACCGCGCTGACCACCCTGGAGCAGGAGGGCGACACCGTCACCGTGCGGACGAACCGCGGCGACACCCTCCGCGCCCGGGCGGTCGTCGGCGCCGACGGCAGCGCGAGCAGGGTCTCCCGGTACGTCGGAGTGCGGTGCGCGCAGGTCGACCTCGCCCTGGAGGCCGAGGTGCCGGTCGACGAGAGGACGGCCGACCGCTGGCGAGGACGCGCCCTGATGGAGTGGGGCCCGCTGCCGGGCTCCTTCGGCTGGGTCTTCCCCAAGGGGGACGTCTGTACGGCCGGAGTGGTGGCCGCCCGGGGCAACCCCGCCGCCCTCCGCGCCTACAAGGAGGACTTCCTCGCACGCCAGGGCCTGCTGGGCCCCCGCCCCCTCCACGACACCGGCCACCTGACCCGGTGCCGCCGCCCCGACTCGCCGCTGGCCCGCGGACGGGTACTGGTCGCCGGTGACGCCGCGGCGCTCGTCGACCACTGGTCACGCGAGGGCATCTCCTACGCCCTGCGCTCAGGGAGACTCGCGGGGCACGCCGCCACCCGCCTCGCCGGCGCGGCCGAGGGGGACGCCACCGCCGAGGAGGACGCCGCCGACCACTACGGACGGCAGGTCAACGACATCCTCGGCGCCGAGATGCGCGCCAGCGGCACCCTGATGACCCTCTTCGCCCGCAACCCCGGCCTCGTCCACACCGCCTTGACCCGCCTGCCTCCGGCGTGGCGCCGCCTCGACGCCTATATCGCCGGCCGCACCAGCGTCGCCGGGATCATGACCACCCCCTTCGCACGGACAGCGGCCACGCTGGCTACGCGGCTTCCCGTCGGGCGGGCGAAACCGCTCGCGGTCCTGTGAGGAGGCGCCCGATAGGCGTTTCCGGGAACGCTCCGGTGCCGGATGCCCGCACCGCCGATTGGGCGTAGTGTCCGCTTATGGGCGATGTTGGGCGTGGCGACTGATGGAATCCGCGATGGCCTCCGTCATCCGTGAGACCGGCGCGTTCGGCGGGCTGCTCTATGTGTGTCCTCCGGGCGACGACGCCTTGTGGCTGGTCATCGTGGCAGGGGTTCCGCACGGGATCGCCGCTCCGTGGAGGCGGATCGCGCTGACCGACGCGATGCCGGTCGCGGACGCCGTACGCGAGCGTCGCCTGGTCTGGATCAGCGGCCAGGAGGAGATGGCGCGCCGCTACCCCCGGCCGGCGCTCGTACTGCCGTACGACTTCGCGCTGGCGGCCGCCCCCGTCGCCTCCGGCACCACGGTCCGGGGCGGGTTGGTTCTGCTGTGGTCCGGGGCCCATCCACCCCGGCTGAGCCCTGACGAGAGCGACGCCATCGAGACAGGCTGCCGCCGCCTGGGCGTTGCCCTGCGAGAGGCCGCTGACCGCGGCGAACCGTTGCTGCCCGCCGACCGCCCGATGACCCTGTCGCCGCCGGCCGGGCGCACCCCCTCCCCCGCCGAGGCGGCGGCGCTCGCGGCGTTCGTCGACCGTCTGCCCGGCGGGTCCTGCGCGCTCGACGTGCAGGGCCGGATCACCTTCGTCACCCCGTCCGCCGCCGGCCTCCTCGGTGCCGATCCGGCCGCCCTGCTGGGCGCCCTGCCCTGGGAGGCGCTGCCGTGGATGGACGTACCCCAGGTCGAGGACCGTTACCGGGCCGCGCTGGTCAGCCGCCGGCCACAGACGTTCACCGTCCGTCGCCCGCCGGATGTGTGGCTGGCCTTCGACCTGTACCCGGACCCTTCCGGCATCAGCGTCCGCATCACACGCGGCGGCCCCTCCGAGGAGGCGCCCGCGTCGCCGTCCGCGCCGACCGCGGGCCCCAGCCGCGCCACCGTGCTCTACCACCTGATGCACCTGGCCGCCACCCTGACCGAGGCCGTCGGCGTACAGGACGTGGTCGAGCAGACCGCCGACCAGCTGCTGCCCGCCCTGGGCGCACAGGCCATGGTGCTGATGACCGCGGAGAACGGCCGTCTGATGATCCTCGGTGAGCGCGGCTACCGCGCCGAGCTGATGGACCGCTTCGACGCCATCCCGCTGAACTCGGACATCCCCGGCGGCAAGGTCCTGACCACCGGGGTCCCGGACTTCTTCACGACCTTCGCCGAGCTGAAGCGCGCCTACCCGTCCACCCGGCACGAGGACGGGATGGCCTCATGGGCCTTCCTGCCGCTGATCGCGTCCGGCCGCCCCATCGGCTCCCTCCTCCTCGCCTACGACCGGCCCCGCCACTTCCCGCCCGGCGAACGCGCCGTGCTGACCTCGCTGGCGGGCCTGGTCGGGCAGGCCCTGGACCGGGCCCGCCTCTACGACGCCAAGCACCACCTCGCCCACCGCCTCCAGTCCGCCCTGCTGCCGCACGCCCTGCCCCGCGTCCCCGGCCTGCGCGTCGCCGCGCGCTACCTGCCCGCCGCCCGGGGCCTGGGCATCGGCGGCGACTTCTACGACCTGATCCGCCTCGACGCGCACACGGCCGGTGCCACCATCGGCGACGTGCAGGGACACAACGTCGACGCCGCGGCCCTCATGGGGCAGGTCCGCACCGCCGTCCACGCCCACGCCACCGTGGGCGCGTCCCCCGACGACGTCCTGGCCCGCACCAACCGGCTGCTCACCGATCTCGACCCCGGGCTCTTCACGAGCTGCGCCTACGTGCACCTCGACCTGGCCAGGAACCGGGCCTGCCTGGCCACCGCCGGCCACCCGCCGCCCCTCCTGCGCCATGCCGACGGACGCACCGAACTCCTGCGCGTCCCGCCCGGCCTCCTGCTCGGCATCGAACCGGACGCGCTCTACACGGCACGGGAGTTCCCGCTGCCGCCCGGATGTGTGCTCGCGCTCTACACCGACGGGCTCGTCGAGGCCCCGGGAGTCGACATCGACGACGCCACCGCGGCCCTCGCCGGCCTCCTCGAACAGGCGGACCCCACCGACCTCGACGCCATGGCCGACGCGCTCATCCGGCACGCGCCCACCCCGGGCGACGACATCGCCCTGCTCCTCATCAGCCCGGGTGAGACCGGGTGAGACCGGCTCGGACGATCCTCCGCGACCGCGTCAGTCCCGCGCCACCACGCGGAACGTCTCGACCGAGGAGTCGGCCGCGTCCGGGATCAGGACCCCGTGCTCGACACCGCTGCGCAGATACTCCACCACCTCGTCGGTGATGACCTCGCCGGGAGCGACGACGGGCACGCCCGGCGGGTAGGGGCTGATCATCTCGGCGGCGATACGGCCTGCCGCGCGCTCGGCGGGTACGTGCTCCACCGGGGCGAAGAACGCGTCACGCGGCCGCATCGCCTGCTCCAGCTCCAGGGCCGAGGGTTCGGGCAGGCGGACCGGCGGCTGCTTCTCGATGGAATCGGCGCTGTCGACGAGCGCGCGCAGGGCGTCAAGGAGGATCTTCTCCGTCTCGTCGTCGTCGGAGTGCGTGATCGAGGCGCTGATCCGGCAGGTGTCGGAGCCGCCGACATCCACGTGCCGGTGCGTGCGCAGCCACTCGGCCGCCTGCATGCCGCTGATGCCCAGTTCCCGTACGTCGATCACCATCTTGAGCGGGTCGAAGTCGGCGGCGAACCCTTCCTCGACGACCTCCCCGCCCATGGGCCGCAGGCCCGGCAGATCACCGACGGCCGACCTGATCCGCTCCGCGCGGCGCAGCGCCGCGTCCAGGAGATCGTGCCCCTGTTCGACCATCTGACGGCGCCAGCCGTCGAGGGTCGCGTAGACCAGCGACGAGGCGCTGGTGGTGCCGAGCAGGTCCTCCCGCTGCTTGAGGGCCTCGGGCGACACCCGGTCGTACTGGAGGTGGAAGACGGAGCTCTGCTCGATGGCGCCGCCCATCTTGTGGACGCTGGTCACCACCAGGTCGGCCTCGGAGTCCATCCCCCAGACGGGCAGCTCCGGATGGAAGGGAAGATGGGCGCCCCACGCCTCGTCCACGATCAACGGCACGTCGAACTCGTGGCACACCCGGGCCACGCCCGCCACGTCCGCGCAGGTGCCCCAGTCGGTGGGCGTGATGAGCAGCATGCCCTTGGCGTCCGGGTGCTCCTGGAGGCGGCGGCGTACGTCGTCGGGCTCCGGCGGGTGCGCGAGGTGCCGCTCCGCGTCGAACTTCGGGTGGACCCAGATCGGCACCACCCCGTTGACCACGACGGCCGCGATGACGGACTTGTGCGCGTTGCGGGACAGCAGCAGCTTCTCGCCGGGCCCGGCCACGGCCAGCATGGCGGTCTTGACCGACAGGGAGCTGCCGCAGGTGGAGAAGAACGCCTGGTCGGCCCCGACCGCGTCGGCCATCAGCTCCTGCGCCCGACTGAGCACGCCCTGGGACTGGCGGCGGTCGTCGAGGCCGTTGAGGGAGAGGACGTCCGCGCGGAACACGTCGAGGCCGACGATGTCCGCCACCCGCGGGTCGACGCCACGGCCCTGCTTGTGCCCCGGCGGCCCGAAGACCACGTCTCCGCGGCGTCGGAACTCCTGCAACGCCTCAAGAACCGGTACGCGCGAGTGGTCCATACGTTCCTCCCAGCCAGTTCCGTACCTCACGATCGTCCCTCAGATGTCCATGTCACGCACCATGCGAGGCTCCGGACGGGCCGGCAGGCCGTCGATGCTGGTGGAGTTCTTCCGGCGCATGTATTCCTCCAGTTCCTCGTCCGACTTGCGCATACCCCACTGGTCCTGGAGGTCACGCTCGCGGACGAGGTCCATCTCCGGCACCGTGAATCCGCACGAGTCGGTGATGCGGGTGAGGGAGACGACCATGATGGAGCGCGGGATCGGGTGCTTGCCGAAGTGGCCGATCAGGCGGTCCCACTCGGGGGCGTCGGGGAAGACGCAGCGGGCGGTGCCGTACAGGCGGAGGGTCTTGGGGCGGCGGGTGAACGAGCAGAACATCAAGGTGATCCGGCCGCTCTCCCGCACGTGCGCGATGGTCTCGGCCCCGGAACCTATGAGGTCCAGGTAGGCCACCGTCGTGTCGTCGAGGACGGCGAACGTGTCCATGCCGCCCTTGGGGGAGACATTGACGTGCCCGTCCTCGGACAGGGGGGCGGTGGCCGTGAAGTACAGGGGTGCCTGCGCGATGAAGTCACGCAGCGGAGGGGTCAGCCCCTCGTAGAGCTTGCCCATAGGGGTTACCTCTCTGCAGTCTCTGAGCTGTCCGGTTCCCCCGGTGGACGGGGCGTTCCGGGGGCGGCGTGCAGGCCCCCGTGCAGATGCACCAGGCCGTCACCGGGCGGCCCGGTCCGTACGTACTCCACCGCGCACACGGTCAACGCGTGGTCCCCGAGCCGCAGTTGGCGGTGGCGCTCGCAGACCAGCCAGGCGGCGCAGCCGTCGAGCAGCGGTACGCCGTGCGGCCCGGTGTGCCAGCGGGTCGGCGGTGCGAAGCGGTCGACGCCCACGGCCGCGAACCGCTCGGCCAGGTCGCGCTGGGCGGCGCCGAGCAGCTGGATCCCGAACCACTGGCAGTCCTTGATCCTGGCCCAGGTCGAGGACGTCTCGGCGAGCGCGAAGGAGACGAGCGCCGGTTCGGCGCTCACCGAGGTGAACGAGGTGATCGTCACCCCGGCGGGGCCGGAGGGCGTGGCCGCGGTGAGCACCGCGACGCCGGACGCGTGTCCCCGCAGCGCGGAGCGCAGCTCCCCGGCACCGACCGTGGGCGCCGCCGTGGTCACGACCCCGTCCCGGCGGGCAGGGTGCCGAGCAGCCGTTCGGGCCGGGGGGCCACGGCCGCGATGGAGCGGGGTGCGCCCGGCCCGGTGTCGGGCCGGGTCTTGATGGTGATGCGGGCGGCCAGTTCGTGGGCGCGGGCGCGCGCGTCGTCGGCCGAGTCGCCGCGCACGATGAGCAGCCCTGACCGGTCGTACGACCAGGCGATGGGCGCCACCGTGTCACCGGGCGCGACGGAGAGCTGGAGCGCCACCACCCCGGGATCGGCGCGCACCTCGTCGGCTCCGGTGACGGACTCGACGACGCCCGGCTCGGCGGTCAGGAAGCGGATGGCGCCGCCACCCCTGGCCGGGCCCGGCGTGATGGGCTCGGTGCGGCCCGCGTACCAGAGGAAGGCCAGGGCGTCGATGTCGGTCCCGTACACCTCGTCGACCAGGTCGGCGATCCGGTCGCCGCCGCGCCGGTTGTGGGACTCCACCAGGCGGGGGCCGTCGGGCGTGACGATCACCTCGGTGTGCGAGGGGCCGTCCTCGATGCCGACGGCGTCCAGCATCCGGGTGACCAGCGACGCGATGCGGGTCGTGCCGTCCGCGTCGAGGCCCGCCGGCTGTACGTGCCCGACCTCGACGAACGAGTCCAGCTTCTCCTTGGCCGTGTACGCGACGACCACGTGCTCACCCGCGAAGCTGAACGCCTCCACACTGAACTCGGGGCCCCGCAGATACTCCTCCATCACGAACGTGTGCAGCCCGAACTCCGCGGCCCAGGCGGCGACTTCGGAGACCGCGCCGGGGCCGTTCACCAGCCGCACGCCGAGGCTGCCGGAGCCGTACCTGGGCTTGATCACCGCGGGCCCGTACTCGGTGACGAAGGCGCGGATGTCGGCCTCGGTGTGCCCGAGGCGGGCGGCGACCCCTTCGATGCCGCGGTCGGCGAGCAGCGTCCGGAAGGCCAGCTTGTCCTGGAGCACGCGCACGGTGTCGAGGCCGGTGCCCGGCAGGCCGAGCGCCGTCGTCGCGGCCGCCGCCGACTCCAGGCCGTCCTCGATCATCGAGACGACGCGGGCCAGCGGGCGGTGCCGGTGCACGGCGGCGAGGAGATCGGCGACGGCCCGCGGGTCACGGTAGTCCGTGAGGTGGGCCTCGGCCACCAGCTCCAGCCCGGCATGGTCGAGTTCGTGCGGCCCGTGCACCCAGACGATGTCGAAACCGGCCTGCCGTGCCTTCTTCAGGGCGGCGATCTGGCCACCGATGACCGCGATCCGCGGTGCGTTCCCGTGTGTCATGCGCGCAGCTCCCGTCCCGACGCGTTCTCCAGCCAGCGCACGACCTCGACGTTGTCGGCGCCTTCCGGCAGCTCGTCGTGCGCCTTCTCCCACAGCTCCCGGCAGGCGTGGCCGAAGGCGGCGGGGCCGCCCGCGGAGTCGAGCAGCGACGTGCCGATACGGATGTCCTTGAGCATCAGGCGCAGCGCGAAGCCCGAGTCGAACGTGCCGGGCAGCACATGGTCGGGGAGCTTGGTCTGCGAGGCGTGGTTGCGGCCGGTGGACGCGTTGATCACCTCCAGCATCGCCGCGGGTTCCAGGCCGAACGCCCGCCCGGCGAGCATCACTTCGGCGACCGCGGCGAGATTGACCGCGGAGAGCAGGTTGTTGAGCGCCTTCAGCGCGTGTCCCGCGCCCGCCGGACCCACCCGGTACACCGTGCCGAGCGCGCCGAGCACCCGCTCCGCCCGCTCCACGTCCCCGGGGTCGCCCGCGGCCATCAGCGTCAGCTCACCCGCGCGCGCGGCGGCCGGTGAGCCGGAGACCGGCGCGTCCACCACGGACACGCCGTACGCGGCGGCCGCGCGGCCGAGGGCCAGCGTGTCCTCGGGCGCCGATGAGCCCGTGTCGACGATCAGCGAGCCCGCGGCGAGGTGCGGGAGCAGCCGCTCCGCCACCTGCCGCACGGCCGCCCCGTCGGGGAGCATGGTGACGACCACCGGAGCGGCCAGGTCCGCGATGTCCGCCGCCGCGCGCACGCCCGGGTGCGTACCGGCCGCCGTGGCGACGCTCGTATCGGCGTCGTACGCGACCACGTCGAAGCCGCGCTCCGCGAGCCTGCGGCACATCCCGCCGCCCATGGACCCCAGGCCCACACATCCCACCCGCATGATCAACCCATTCCCTTCTCGTACTTGTGCTCACGCGTCCGGACGGACGCGCTCATGCCGTTCATATGGCGACCAGCCCCCGCACGATCAGGACGACCGCCGCGACCACCGCGAGGACGAGCACCGCGCCGCGCGCCCGGCCCCCGCCGTCGACATGCCGCCGGACCGGCCCCGACAGGGCGAACCCGGCGACCACCGCGGGCAACAGCAGGGCGCCGAACGCAAGTTGCTCGCCCGGCAGACGGCCCACGACGGTGAGGGAGCCGAGCGAGAGCAGCGTCCCCGCCGTGTAGAAGACGCTGAGGGTGCCGCGGATCGTGGGCCCGGACTCCCGGTGGTAGACGAGCGCGATGAACGGGCCGCCGATGGACGACGTCGTCCCGGTGAGGCCCGCCACGGCTCCGGAGGCGATCAGGGTGCCCCGGTTCTTCGGCAGTCTGGCCGGGTCGAAGGCGAGCAGCGAGACGACCCCCAGGGTGATGCCCGCCGAGAGCAGGTCGAGCATCGGCACCGAGACCACGAGGATGACGTACGAGGCCGCCGCCGTGCCCGCGATCCGCCCGCCCATCGCCCAGGACACGCCGCGCCAGTCGGTGTGGGAGATCTCCCTGACCGCCCCGAGCACCGCGAGGACGGCGGCGACCAGGAGCAGCGACCCCGGCATGAGACGCGGCGCGGCGATCTGCACCACCGGCGCCGACACCAGGGCGAGGCCCACTCCCAGGCTGCCCTGGACGAGCGCGCCGAGGAACACCGCGACGGACGCGCAGACCAGGACGGGCAGTTCAGGCATCGACGGGCACCCCGGCGCGCATCCGCTCCCCGGCGGCGCGGGCGACCCGCTCGGCGGCGCCGCCCGCCACCACGAGCACCGCCGCGGCCACCACCCAGCCGAGCGGACCGGAGCCGATCAGCAGCCCGGTGACCAGCACGGGGCCGAGGACCCGCTGTCCGGCCACGCTCAGATTGAAGACGGAGAGGTAGCGTCCGCGCTGCTCCTCGGGGGCCAGGGCGATGGACAGGTCCCACACCGCGGAGTTGGCGATCACCTCGGCGAGGGACAGCGTCACCACGGCGGTGGCCAGCCACGCCACCGCCGGGCCGGACGCGACGGAGCCGGACGCGGCGAAGCAGAGGCTGCTCACCGCGAGCACGGCGCCCGTCCACGTCAGCATCCGGGCGGTGCGCCGCTGACCGGTCGCCAGCTTGCTGACCGGGATCTGCAGCACCACGACGAGCGCGGTGTTCAGCGCGAACAGCACGGACACGGTGACCCGCGGGGCGTCCGTGTGCTCCAGGACCCACACGGGCATCGCGACCAGCAGCATCGTGTCGAAGAAGAACAGCAGGAAGTTCAGCCCGGTCAGCGCCAGATAGCGCCCGTCGGGCAACACCCGCCCCTTGACCGGCCGTTCCCCGCCGGGGGCCGCCGAGGCCACCGAGGAGGTCGCGGCCGTCGGCGCCGCCAGCTCGGGCACCCGCAGCACGAGCACCGCGCCGCCCAGGAAGGCCAGCCCGATGGTCACCAGCGTGACCCGGTAGGCCGCCTGGGTGTCGCCGATCAGCGCGACACCGGCCGCCATCGCGCCGACGCCGAGACCACAGTTGCGTACGACATTGACCACCGCGAGCAGCCGGGTACGCTCCTGACGCTCCGGCACGGCCACCGCGACCAGCGCCTGGAGCACGGGAGGCCCCGCCCGGTCGCACGCCACCGCGCACAGCGTCACCGCCATGAACTGCCAGAAGTCCGTGACGAAGACGTACGCCACACAGCACACCCCGCGCCCCAGGTACACGGCCGCGAGCACCCGCCGCGCCCCGTACCGGTCGGCGAGGACCCCGCCGAGCAGCGAGATCCCGAGGGCCACGATCCCGGCGAGGGCGAGCCCGGAGGCCACCTGGTTCGCCGAGAGGTCCACCTGCCGGGTGAAGTACGCCATGGAACTCGCCATGAACAGGCCGATGCCGAGCGACTGGACGAGCGCGGCGACGGCGAGCCTGCGGCCGCCCGCGGTGAGCTTCACGTCACTCGTCCCCGAAGTCGAAGTCGACCTGGTCCTCTAGCTCCATCTCGCGCACGATGCGCCGCACCCCGGAGAAGTCGCGCACCAGCAGGCCGGTGCCGGCCTGGCGGCGGCAGTCCTCGACGATCTCGTCGGCCTTCTCGAACCCGGCCGCCCGCAGAATGCCGGGCCACACCGCGAAGTCCTGTTCCACGAAGGCGTGCAGCGCCTTGGGCAGCGAGTCGGCGAAGGCGCGGCGCTGTTCGGCGTTCATGTGCACGTACAGCGCCTTGGCGACCTCGACCATGACGGAGGAGTGCGCGGACTCGTCGCGGGCGTGCAGCCGGGGCACGAGGGAGTGCAGCGGCTGGACGGTCCTGTCGCGGGAGAGCAGTTCCAGATAGGCGTTGACGCTGATCTCCGAGACAGTCGTCCACACCAGCTTCAGCAGGTCCTTCTCCCAGCGCTCCGACAGCTTCGCGTCGGCCTCCAGGAGGCGGCGGTAGGTGACCGTGTGCGGATAGGCGGGCTCGCCGGTGATCTGCCGGACGTCGCGGGTGCGCTGCATCGCGATCATGTGCATGTACGTGTGCCAGACCTCGTCCACGTGCGTCTGCTGGACGGCGCGCTTGAGCTGGATTCCGTCGGCACCGGGGAAGGCACCGTGCATGATCATGGCGAAGGTGGGGTTGGCGACGTACTCCTCGGCCGCGATGACCCGCTCGTTGTAGACGAGCCAGGCCATGGTGAGGACCTTCTGGCGCTGCTCGGGCGTGGCCGCGAGGTACAGCGGGTGCGCGGCGAACGGCAGCAGGTGCTCGGGGTAGTCCGGCAGCCGCTCGTCGTACTCCTCCGGCTCCGATATCCGGTCCAGATCGGTGCGGATCGTGGCGCGCCGCGGCCAGGTGTCGGCGATCCGGCGCAGCACGGTCTCGTCGATGTGCTCGAACCCGTCCTCGACGGTGTGCTCGTGCTCGGTGATGCTCAACTCGACTCCCCTTCGTTTACGGCGCCTTGGGCGGCCGCGGTGATGGCATCGGCCAGCAGGGCGAGGCCGGGCGCCAGCTCTCCGGCGTCCGCCACGATCGGCGGCATGATCTTGAGGACCTGGCCGCGTGCGCCGGACGTCTCCACCAGGAGCCCGCGCGTGAAGGCGGCCCGCGACACCCGGTCCGCGAGCGCCGGGTCGGTGAAGCCGAGCCCGCGGATCAGACCGCGGCCGAGCACGGTGCAGCCGAGGTCCGCGAACTCGGCGGCCAGCTCGGCGAGTCGCTCCTCCAGCGCGGCGGCGTTGCGCAGCACCCGCGCGGCGAACTCCGGCTCCGCCCAGCGGTCCAGACAGGCCGTGGCGGTGACGAAGGCGAGGTTGTTGCCGCGGAACGTGCCGCTGTGCTCGCCGGGGCCCAGCTGGTCCAGCTCGGGGCGGACCAGGACGAGGGCCATGGGCAGGCCGAAGCCGCTGATGGACTTGGACAGGCAGATCAGGTCGGGGACGATGCCCGCCTCTTCGAAGCTGAAGAAGGTGCCGGTACGTCCGCACCCGGCCTGGATGTCGTCGACGATCAGCAGGATGCCCCGCTCGCGCGCCACGTCGGCGAGGCTGCGCAGCCACGGCGCACTCGCCGCCGTGAGGCCGCCCTCGCCCTGCACGGTCTCCACCACGAAGGCCGCGGGCAGGTCGATGCCGCTGCCCGGGTCGTCGAGCATCCGGGTGAGGTAGTCGATGGTGTCGACGCCCTCACCCGCGTACCCCTCGTACGGCATGCGCGTGACGTGGCCGAGCGGCACCCCGGCCGCGCCGCGCTTGAACGAGGTGGCGGACGCGGCGAGCGCCCCGAGCGAGAGGCCGTGGAAGCCGCCGGTGAAGGCGATGATGTCGGTGCGTCCGGTGACCCGGCGGGCCGTCTTGAACGCCGCTTCCACGGCGTTGGTGCCGGTCGGCCCCGTGAACTGCACCCGGTGGTCGAGACCGCGCGGGGCGAGCACCACCTCGCGGAAGCGGTGCAGGAACGCGGCCTTGGCGCCGGTGTGCAGATCGAGGCCGTGGACGGGCCCGTCGGCCTGGAGGTAGTCGATGAGGGCGGCGCGCACCTCGGGCGGGTTGTGGCCGTAGTTCAGCGCGCCGGCGCCCGACAGGAAGTCGATGTACTCGCGGCCGTCCGCGTCCCACATGCGGTGTCCCGACGCCCGCGTGAAGACGGCGGGGAAACGGCGGCAGTAGGTGCGTACGGCCGATTCGAGCTCGTCGAAGACGGCCGTGTCGGTCCCAGGGGTCACCGGGTCGGTGGTGACCGGTTCGGCGGTGACCGGTTCGGCGGTGACCGGTTCGGCGGTGACCGGTTCGGCGGTGACCGGTTCGGCGGTGGTCATGAGGCACTCCAAGGGTCGATGCCGGTGATCTCGGCCGTCTCGCGGGGGGTCAGCGCGGTGCGCGGGGAGAGCGGGAACCAGCCCGCGAGGCTGAGCCGCAGCAGCTCGCGCATGCGGTCGGCGATCAGCTCCGGGGTGTAGCGCTCCGCCACCTCGGCCGCGTCGATCACCGGGGTCGGCGGGAAGTACCGGCCGCCGGGCACGGGGCGTACGACGGCGTCCCACAGGTTGAGGCTCTGGCCGCCCCAGCGGGCCCGGCCGCTGAACACCGAGTACAGCGGCAGCCCTTCGGGGTGTGGCCTGCTCAGCGCCTGGTTCACGGCCTCGCTGACCATCTCGACGATCAGTCCGCAGCCGCCCGCGTCCCGGGCCCGGCGGGCCTGCGCGAAGAGGATCAGCGCGCCGTCCAGGGCGTCGCCGTGCCGGGCCAGGCCGCCGCGCTGCGGGGTGTAGCCGAGGTGCGCCAGGGTGGGTGTGCCGGTCGCGGCCACCGCCTCGACGCAGCCGAACTCGCCCTCCCCCGCCACCTCGATCTTGACGGCGTCGGCGCCCGCGTCGGCGAACCGGGCGGCGGCGGCGCGGGCCGCGGCGGTGTCGGCGGTCGCCCCGTCCGGCAGGTCGGCGAGCAGGAACGGCCGCCTGTCCGCCGGGAATTCGGCGTCGAGCGCCTTGCGCACCTCGGCCACCAGGCCGGTCAGGGTCGCGAGGCCCCACTCCTGCTCGTCGGGGCCGGACAGCGCGGTGGTGCCACGGCCCAGGTGCGTCATGAAGTACGAGTCGCCGACCATCACGCACTCGACGGGGGCGCCGCGCAGATCCGGTGCGCGCAGCGCCTCGGCGAGGCCCTCCACCTCGTAGCCCCGATACGCGTTGATCTTGAGGCCGAGCTGTGCCGGGCTGTCGTACCGGTGCAGATACGGAGCCAGCGCGGAAGCCGCCGCCGGCCTGGTCATGGTGGTGTCAACGGTCAAGGCCGCCGCCCTCCCAGTAGATCTTGTTGATTCGGCCGATGGCGTCCGCGACGGCCTCTTCGGGTGC
Source organism: Streptomyces sp. NPDC003379 (assembly GCF_053589195.1). NCBI lineage: Bacteria > Bacillati > Actinomycetota > Actinomycetes > Kitasatosporales > Streptomycetaceae > Streptomyces > Streptomyces sp. NPDC003379. The sequence goes on from NZ_JBSFRK010000001.1 coordinate 383,628, forward strand.
CGCGGTGAAGCAGAGCCGGGCCCAGCCGTCGCAGTGGCCGCCGAAGACCCGGCCCGGTGCGAGTCCGACCCCCGCCTCGGCGCAGCGGCGCACGAAGGCCGCGCCGTCGCCGTACCGGCTCAGGTCGAGGAAGGTGTAGAGCCCGCCCGCGACGCGGGTGTGCGGGACCTCCAGCGCGGCGTCGGCGAGGTGCCAGGCCCGCTCCGCGAGCGCGCGGCGCCGCGCGAGTTCGTCGGCGGGGGTGGCCAGTGCGCGGAACGCGGTGTACTGCGCGGCCGTGGACACGGAGTACAGCGTGTGGAGCGACCACTTGGTGAGGGTCTCCTCCGCGCCGGGCGGGGAGATCAGATGGCCCACGCGGGCGCCTGGCATCGCGTACGTCTTGCTGCAGCTGTGCACCGAGAAGGTGCGCTCGGCCGCGCCGGGGACGGTCGCCGTGTCGAGGAAACCGCCGTCGTCGAAGTCGTAGTTCTCGTACGCGTTGTCGGCGATCAGCCACAGGTCGTGCCGCTCGGCCAGCTCGGCGAGCGCGCCGAGGGCACGCTCGTCCAGGCGGAAGCCCGTCGGGTTGTTGGGGTTGTTGAAGTAGATCGCGCGGGTGCGCGGCCCGACGGCCCGCTCGATCGCCGCGACGAAGTCGAAGCCGGGGTCCTCGCACAGCTCCAGGAAGACGGGCACCTCGCGCGGCGTGCCGCCGGCCGCCCACACCAGTCCGGTGGCGAACAGCCACTGCGGGGAGAGGATGAGGACCTCGTCGCCCGGGCTCAGGATGGCGTGCAGGGTCACCGCGATGGCGTGGGTGGCGCCGCTCGTCACCAGGATCTGCCCGGGGTCGACGGGGGTGCCCCGGCGTCGGCTCGCCGCGTCGGCGAACGCCGTGCGCAGCGCGGGGACTCCGGCGGGCGGCGCGTGCTCGTGGGCCGCGATCCCGAACTCCGCGCGCTCCCAGGTGGCAGGGCGCGCGCACGGCTCGAAGACGGTCTTTCCCTGCTGCAGCGGTACCGGTTCGGCGTGCGCGCCGGAGCGCAGCAGCCGGTCGACGGCCACCAGCGGGGAGGGTGGTATCTCGCTGAGGGTTCTACCGAAGGACGGCATGAGGTGTACTTACTCCTGGACTTGGAACGGGCCTGGGCCGAGCGGAAGTCCGGCGGCGGCGCCCCGTGCGGGCCGGTCGATGCCGAGGTTTCCGCGCAGGGTGGTGCTCTCGTACTCGGTGCGGAAAAGGCCCCGGCGCTGCAGTTCGGGCACCACGAGGTCGACGAAGTCGTCCAGGCCCTCGGGGAGGACGGGCGGCATGACGTTGAAGCCGTCGGCGGCCTCGCCGGTGAACCACTCCTCCATGAGGTCGGCGACGTCCTGGGGGGTGCCGATGACGATGCGGTGTCCGCGGCCCCCGGTCAGGGACCGGTACAGCTCCTTGATCGTCAGACCTTCGCGGCGCGCCTTGTCGTAGACGAGCTGCTGGCGGCTCGTGCTGCCCTCGGTGGGCGGCAGTTCGGGCAGCGGTCCGTCCAGCGGGCAGCCGGAGATGTCGATGTCGCCGAGGAGCTGGGTGAGCAGCCCGAGACCGACGACCGGGTCGACCAGTTCCTGGAGTACGGCGTACTTGTCCTCGGCCTCCGCGCGGGTGCGGCCGATCACCGGGAAGAGGCCCGGCATCACCTTCATCCGGCCCGGGTCGCGCCCGTAGGCGGCGGCCTGCCGCTTCATGCCGCGGTAGAACGTCCGGGCCTCGTCCAGGGTCTGGGCGGCGGTGAACACCACCTCGGCCCAGCGGGCGGCGAAGTCCTGGCCGTCCGCGGAGGCGCCCGCCTGGATGAGCACGGGGTAGCCCTGGGGCGAGCGGGCCACGTTGAGCGGGCCACGCACCGAGAAGTGTTCGCCCTTGTGGTCCAGTACGTGCATCCCGGCGGGCTCGAAGTAGCGCCCGGACTCCTTGTCGTACCCGAACGCGTCGTCGTCCCAGCTGTCCCAGAGGCCGGTGACGACCTCCATGAACTCCCTGGCCCGGTGGTAGCGCGACGCGTGGTCGGGCTGGGATTCGCGGTTGAAGTTCCGCGCCTCGGCGTCCGTCACCGAGGTGACGATGTTCCAGGCGGCCCGGCCGGCGCTGAGGTGGTCGATCGAGGCGAACTTCCGGGCGATGTGGAACGGTTCGTTGTACGTCGTCGACGCGGTCGCCGCGAGACCGATGTGCGTGGTGTGCACGGCGAGGGCGGACAGCAGCGTCAGCGGGTCGAACTGGAGGAAGCGGCCCCAGCGGCTCAGCTCGTCGGCGTCGCGGTACGGGGTGCGGATGCCCACTCCGTCGGCGACGAAGAACATGTCGAACTTGCCGCGTTCGGCGGTGTGCAGGAGCTCGCGGTAGTGGGCGAAGTCCAGGCCGCCGTCCGCGCGGGCCGTGGGGTGCCGCCAGGAGGCCACGTGGTACCCGGGGGTCAGCAGAAAGGCTCCCAGACGGAGCGTACGGCGGGTCGCGCCCATAGCGGATCTCCGGTGTCCTTGCAGGTGAGGGCTGTGGTGAGGGCTTCGGAACGAGACGGACACTAGATCAGGGGACGGGGCGGGACACGGTTCTGCGTGCACTGTGGCTTTACCGCGGAAAGCGCCCTCTGCTTCTTTTGACTACCGGGCGGTAACGGCGAGTGACGCCCGTCGGCGCCCGATGGCCCGAGGGAACGGCGCAGGCCCCGCATCCTTCGGGGATGCGGGGCCTGGTGGACGCGGGGGCCGCTGAGAGGGGGCCGCTCAGGCAGGGCGCGGGCGCGCGTGGGAGGCGTCGCCGTGTCGTGCGGACTCGTAGTGGTGTTCGGGGCGGCCGGCGCCCCCGTACTTCAGGGTGAGCTGGACGCTGCCGCGCTCCTGCAGCCGCTTGAGGTAACGCTGCGCGGTGGAGCGGCTGACCCCGGTGAGGTCGGCCACCTCCTGCGCGGAGAGCGCCTTGCCGGCCTGGAGCAGGACATCGCGGATGCGCTCGGTGGTGGCGGCTGAGTACCCCTTGGGCGGCGCTTCCACCGGGACCGGCGCGTGGAGCGTGCCGAAGATCTCGTCCACCTCGCCCTGTCCCAGGTCGTCGAACCGGTCGAGACGGTTGCGCATCTGCGCGTACGACGTCAACTTGGCCCGCAGCGCCGGGAACCCGAACGGCTTGACGAGGTACTGCAGGACGCCGTTGCTCAGCGCCGAGCGCACCAGCTCCGCGCCGTGGGCCGCCGAGACCATGATGACGTCGGTCTCGTGGCCGAGTCGGCGGAGCCTGCGCACCAGCTGGAGCCCGTCCTCATCGGGGAGGTAGTGGTCGAGCAGCATCAGATCGACGCCGCCGCGTTCGACGGCCGCCAGCGCCCCGGCGGCCGTGTGCGCCCGGCCGACGACGCGGAATCCCGGGATGCGGGAGACGTAGGCGGAGTTGACCTCGGCGACGTAGAAGTCGTCGTCCACGACCAGAACGTCGATCATGATGCGGTTCCCGCCGCGACAGGCAGTGCGCGGGGCAGCCGGACCGTGAACACGGCCCCGCCGCCCGGCCGTTCGCTCAGCAGGACCGACCCGCCGTAGCGTCGCGCGACGCCGTGGACGAGCGCGAGGCCGAGCCCCCGGCCGCGGTGCGGCGGCGCCTGCTTCGTCGACCAGCCCTCGCGGAACACCGCGGTGTGCAGGGCGGCCGGCACGCCGGGTCCGTTGTCGGCGACGCGCAGCACGGTGGCGCCGCTTGGTTCCGACCACACGCCGACTTCGGCGAAGGGCTTTGCCGCACGGGGCGTGGAGGTGGGGTGCGTGGCCGTGGGATGGGTGGCCGCCGAGTGCGTGGCCGCCGCGTCGACGGCGTTGTCGATGAGATTGCCGAGCACTGTCACGAGGTCGTGCGAGGCGACGGCGGCGCGGGACGCGCGCGACGGCGGCGGCTGGTCGGCGAGGCGGAGGGTGACGCCCCGCTCGGCGGCGGCCACCCGCTTGCCGGCGAGGAGGGCGTGCAGGAGCGACTCGGACCGCCGCTCCGGCGCGGGCTCACCGGCGAGTTCGGCGACGAACTGCCGTGCCCGTCCGTACATTTTCAGATCGAGCAGGCCCGCGAGGGTGTGCAGGTAATTCGCCAGCTCATGGTCACGGACCGACGGCGTTGCCAAGAAATTCAGTTGGTTCTTCAACTTCCCCCCTGTGCAAGATCACGATCTCAAGTCCCCTGCATTCCTACACGGCCGGAATGAGCAGAACAATCTTTCCGAGGTAAAGCGAAGGTATTCGTCACGATGGCCCTGACCTGGGCACATGCACCTAGCCTTGGTCCCGCACGCGACCGGACGCGTGCTTTTCAGGAGTCCTGGGAGGTGCCGGTGAAAACTGGAGCAGAACGGAATGTTCTGGCTTTTGTGGACAGCGACTATGCGGACACTCCGTACGACAAGTGGGCCGACGATACGGGCGTACGTCCGCACCTTCTGGTCTCCGCGGCCAAATTCCCGCAGTATCGGCATGTTCCGGACACCACTTCCATCGCCGACTACCGGGAGGGCGGCGACGCGGAGCGGACGGCCCTCGACCTCGCCGCGCGCATGCCGCCCGGCGCGGTGGTCGCCCGGATGGAGGGCGACCTGCTGCGCGCCGCGCGGCTGCGGGAGCTGCTGGGCGTGCCGGGCCAGGACTTCGCCAGCGCCCTCGGGTTCCGCGACAAGGTCCACATGAAGACGCTGGTGCGCCGCAGCGGCCTGGAGGTACCGGAGTTCGCCCCGGTACGCGTCGCCTTCGACCTCTTCGGCTTCGTCCGCGAGCACGGCTATCCGGTGGTGGTGAAACCCGCCTTCGGTTCCGGTTCCACGGCCACGCAGGTGCTGCGCGGCCCCGCGGACCTGACCCGGCTCCTCGCCGATGGCCTGCCCGAACAGGCCGAGGTGGAGCGGTTCGTGGAGGGCCCGATGTACGTGGTCGACGGACTGGTGGTGGCGGGCGCGCCGGTGGCCGCGTTCGTCTCGCGCTACCTCAACGACTGCCTGTCCTTCCGCGACGGCACGTACCTGGGCTCGGCGCAGCTGACCCGCGACCACCCGCTGACGGACCGGCTCATCGGCTACGCGCGGAAGATCCTCGACGCGCTGCCCACCCCCGAGTGCACCACCTTCCACCTGGAGGTCTTCCACACGCCCGACGACCGCCTCGTGCTGTGCGAGATCGGCAGCAGGACCGGCGGCGCGCTGACCGCCCCCGCCATCCGCGCCGCCACCGGCTTCGACCTCGACGAGCAGTGGTTCCGGGCCCAGGTGGCCCCGCACGGCACCCTCGACACCGGGATGCACGGCGTCGCGCCCGGACGGAGCGCGGGCTGGGTCGTCTTCTACCCCGAACGGGCCACGCTGGCGGCCCTCCCCGCGGACCCCCCGCCCTTCGTGGCGGAGGAACGCCTGCGGGGTACGGTGGGCACGGCGTACCACGGGGGCGAGAAGTCCGGTATGTACGTGGCGGGTTACGTCCTGACCGGCGCCGACGACCAGGAGGTCGAGCGGCGCGCACAGGAGCTCGCCCGGTGGTACGCCGAGGGGGTGCGGTGGACGGGCCACCACGGCGAGGACGACCACCACGGGCACGACCGCAGGCACGACCGCAGGCACGACTACGGGGACGGCCACGGGGACAGCCATGGGGACGCCCGCACCTGATAACAATTCACGTCGCGGAGAGCCAGGGAGCGGAAACGGAATGCGCTACATCATCATCGGGTCCGGAGCAGTCGGCGGTTCGATCGGGGGACGGCTGCACGAAAGCGGTCGGCCGGTCGTCCTGGTGGCCCGCGGCGCGCACTTCGAGGCGCTGCGCGACAGCGGGCTGCGCCTCACGGTCCCCACCGGCACGCTCACTCTCGACGTACCGGTCGTGACACGCCCCGAGGACGTCGAACTGCGCGCCGACGACGTACTCGTACTCGCCGTCAAGACCCAGGACAGCGTGGCCGCCCTCGACGCATGGGCGGCGCGGCCGGTGGCGGGCGGCGGCACGGCGGGCGAACGCCTGCCTCTGGTGTGCGCCCAGAACGGCGTGGAGAACGAACGCCTGGCGCTGCGCCGCTTCCGCGAGGTGTACGGGGTCTGCGTCATCCTGCCCAGCAGCCATCTGAACCCGGGCGAGGTCGTCGCGCCCTGCGGCCCGTACACCGGCGCGCTGGTCATCGGCCGGTACGGGGCGGCCGTGGATGAGGAGGGGACGGGGGGCACGGACGACACCGCCCGGCGGATCGCGGACGACCTGGAGAAGGCCCAGTTCCTGGCACCGGTGGTGACGGACGTGATGCGCTGGAAGTACGGCAAACTCCTGGGCAACCTCGCCAACGTCGTAGAGGCGGTGTGCGGTTCCGCGTCGGACGCCCCCGCGAAGGACCTGATCGCTCGGGCGAAGGCCGAGGGTGCCGCGGCCCTCGACGCCGCCGGGATCGCCTACGCGAGCGGTGCCGAGATAACCGAGCTGCGCACCGGGACGGTCGACCCCCAGCCGATACCCGGCGAGCGCGCCCGCGGCTCGTCCTGGCAGAGCCTGGCGAGGGGCGCGGGTTCGATCGAGACGGACTACCTCAACGGAGAGATGGTGCTGCTGGGCCGCCGGCACGGCGTGCCCACCCCGGTGAACGCGGCCCTCCAGGATGCCGCCCGGGAGAGCGTGCGCATGCGCCGGCAGCCGGGTGGCCTGTCGGCCGAGGAGCTGAGCGGACGCGTAGGCATCAGAAGGCGTACCTGACGCGCAGCCAGGGCACGAGCTCCGCGAGGAGTTGCCGGAGCCGTGCCAGGGACTGCTGCTTGACCTCAAGGGCGTAGCGAACGTTCAAGGCCCCGTTCTGTGAGCGCTTGACCTCCTGGATGTCCGGCTGCCAGAGCACTTCCTCGGCGCGGGGGTGCCACCCCAGGTTGACCTCGTGCAACGCCTGGTTGTGGGTCAGCATGATGACCTCGGCGGCTGCCTGCTCCTTCACCCGGGCGGGCAGCACGTCGTCGAGGTGGGTGAGCAGGTCGGCCCAGTCCCGCTCCCAGCCGGGGCGCAGGACGACGGGCGAGAGGTTGAAATGAACCTCGTAGCCGGCGTCGAGGAAGTCGGCGGCAGCGGCGATCCGCTCATCGACCGGACTGGTGCGGATGTCCAGGAGCCGGGCGTCGTCGGGCGGCATGACGGAGAAGCGCACCCGCGTACGCCCCTGCGGATCGAGCGCGAGCAGATCGGGATTGACGAACTTCGTCGCGAAGGACGCCTTGGCCGTCGGCAGGCCGCGGAACGCGGCGATCAGATCCGCGGTGTTGTCGCAGACCAGGGCGTCGACGGAGCAGTCACCGTTCTCGCCGATGTCGTAGACCCACGCCCGGGGATCGCACTGGTTGGGTGCCGTCTTGGTCCCCTGCGCCCGTACGTGGCGCCGGACATGGGCCACGATCGCCTCGATATTGGTGAACAGGGTAATGGGATTGGCGTAACCCTTGCGACGGGGCACATAGCAGTAGGCGCAGGCCATCGCGCACCCGTTGGAGGGGCCGGGGGCGATCCAGTCGGCCGACCTGCCGTTGGGCCGCGTCACGAGATGGTGCTTGACCCCGAGGACAAGCGTCTCGGTCTTGATACGCACCCACCGACCGATGTTGCCGTCGTTCCCGTGCAGCGAGGGAATCCGCCAGTGGCTGTCGACCTCGGTCACCCGCACCCCCGGCAGCCGGGCCATGATCTGCTGCCCGCGCGGAGAGTCGAGAGCCGCGGGCTCCGCGTAGACCTCCCGCACATCGAGCATCCGCCGCGCCTCCGGACTGTCCCGAAACGCCCCGTGCACGGCGCGCCCCGGCACGGCATCCGCCCACCCGAAAAGCGCCTGCTGCTCACCGTCTCCCGAGCCGGATCCCGCCACTGCCCCATCCACGTGCTGCCCCTTTCCGCTCCAAGGGTCTCAGTCGCGGCGCGTGGGAGGTGGGAGGGCGGAGGGCGACATGCCCGGCAATTCCGGGCCGGTTACGGGGCAAGGGGACATGTCAGGCGCGGCGCGGCGCGGCGCGCGGCTGGGCAGAGGCCTGGCGGGGGCGCCGGGTTCGCCCCGGCGCCGCCGGCCGCCGCGGACGCGGGACCAGTGACCGTGGTGGCAAAAGTCATGGCGGTGAGGAGCCGAAGACCGCCCAGCGCTTGAGGGAGCGCGTATGGAGACAGATGGACTTCATGACGTCTCACGGACCCATTCTCAGTGGGGTGGCGGGAGCGGTCGGCGGGCGGCGGGCGGTGCATCACTCGGGCCAGCGCGAGTCGGTGATGACGTCGACGAAGTTCGGCCGGACGTAGCCCTCGGTGTAGCGCGCGAGGACATCGGCCTTGATGTTGCCGAAGGTGGTGTCGGGGCGGTGCGCGATGCCGTCGTTGAAAGCCTGCAGAATCCGGCGCTTGAAGTCGGGGCGCGGGTGCGCCGCGACCACGGCGGCCCGCTGCTCGTCGGTTATGTCGTCGTAGCCGATGCCCAGGACGTCGAGTTCGACACCGGCCGTGACCAGGGCGATCTCCGGGGCCATATGGGTGGGGATCTCGGGGGTGGTGTGCAGGGCGATGGCCTCCCACACCACGCGGGCCGCGTCCTTCGTGACGCCGCGCGCCAGAAGGAACTCCCTGGCGTCCTCGGCGCCGTCGATCTCGAAACGGCGAGTGGAGGCGTGGTGCTTCTCGGTGAGCCCGAGGTCGTGGAACATGGCGCCCACGTAGAGCAGTTCGGGGTCGTACGTCAGACCGCGACGGTCCCCTTGCAGTGCGCCGAAGAGGTACACGCGGCGGGAGTGATGGAAGATCAGTTCGTCTGCCGTGTCGCGGACCAGCTCTGTGGCCTCCTTGGCCAGGACGCTGTCGGGCACCTTGATGTCTGCGATGGTCATGCGTACTCCTGAGGGCGGGTTCAGCGGAAAGGGACTCGTCGGCGACGGGCAAGACAGTAGGTATCCGGCGGCCGGCGGCACAGGCCGTGGCCTGCGACTTCGTCAAGTGGCATGGAATCTGTCCCGCTTCGTCCCCGCTGCGCCGAAGACCTGACAGAGCCTGCGGGAAGCGCTGTTCCGGCGGGACGGCCCTCTCTAAGATCCGCCGCATGATGAGCCAAAGGGCTGTCGGCCTCGTGGAACAACTCGCCGCCGAGGGAGTCCAGTCATGGCTGGCCGTGGGAGACGCACCGCACATCGCCGTACCGGACCAGCTCCCGCACCTGCTCCGGACCCCTGACGGTGTGCTGCTTCCCGCGCACGTGCCGCCCGATCCGCAGGCTGTACAGCGGCTGTGCGAGCGAGCACGGAAGGCGCCCACGTTCCTGATCGGCGGGTCGCCCGGGCTGGTGTCGGCTCCGGTCGACCCCGCGTTCGCCGATGACGCTCCGTCCCTCGTGCGGGCCGCGCGGTCGCTCCGGGCCGACGTGGACCGGCCGAATCTGCTGGTCCAGATTCCGGCAACCGAGGCGGGCCTTGAAGCGATGAGCGAGTGTCTGGCCCGGGGCATCAGCGTGAACGCCACGCTGGTCTGCACGGTCGAGCAGGCCGACCGGGTCTTCGACGCACTGCTCGGCGGCATGGAACGCGCCCTGGTCGCGGGCACCGCTCCGATGGAGACCAGAGTCTTCCTGACCTGTCCGGTGGGCCTCTTGGACAACGCCGACGCACGGACCGCCGACGTACCGACCGCCGACGCACGGACCGCCGGCGTACCAACCGCCGGCGTGGCGATGGCCCGGCTGCTGTACGCGCTCCGCGAACGACGCCTGCGGAACACCTGGTGGCGGGTGCTGCGGGCCGGCAGTGTCGCTCCCCCGACGCTTCTGTGGTCGTCGCTCCAGACCCACCACCTGCCCCGGCTGGTCGGCTGGAACACCGGGGTCGCCCTCACCGCGCCTCAGCTGGAATCAGCTGCCCTGAAGGCGGAGTTGACGGGCGATGCCATGCCGGGCCTACGGGAAGGAGAGGAAGCACTGCTCCTGTCCGACGCGGACGGAGCCGGGCCCGGGACGGCCCCGGGTCTGCTCGCGGCGGAGCTGACCCGGTGCCGGAACGCCTGGCACGCCGCTGCCCACTGACCGGCGACGAGCAGTCGGTCGGGAGCCTCGGCCAGGAAGCGGCGGTGGGCACGGTAGCCGACGTCGACATAGGCGCACTCATGGAGGGAGCGGTACCGGTAAGAGCATCGGATGTAGGCATCACCCTGCCGCCCCGGAAATACGGCGGGAAGGCGCCTCCGCGACAGGCCGGGCCACCACCAACGGTGACCGGGCCACCAAACCCCCGTCTGACCTGCGCCTTTCACTTCAACAATCTGTTGACCTCCAGGTGACCCTTCTTTAGGGTTCTGCGGTTGCGGGCGAAGGCTCGACACGAGTCGGGGCGGAAGACCATGACGGCGGAGGAACCATGAACAAGGACAACGGACACGACGAAGACGAAATCGGGGAAATATTGGCCCTGTTGGCCACAGGAGCACCACCTGAGCGGCTTGAGGAACCGTTGCTCCGGGCACGTGAGCGAGGCGCGGACGCCGATCGGCTTGAGCAGGTGGAACGGGCCAGGAACCTCGCGCTGCGCGTACAGGGGCTGATGTCCCAGCAGCAGAACCGGCAGACCGGCCTCGCGGCGCTCATCGACACCGCGCGCGAACTGACCCGCCCCTACGATCTGGGAAGCCTGCTCAATGTCATCGCGCGCCGAGCCCGCTTCCTGCTCGGCCTCGACATGGCCTGGCTGTCGATCCACTCCCCCTCGGGCGGTGAGTCGGTGGTGCACGCGGCCGACGGCCACATCAGCATGGTCAGCGTGGGGATGAAGGTGCCCGCCTCGGGCGGGCTCGGCAATCTGGTGACCGAGCGAGCCGCCCCCGTGTGGACCGCCGACTATCTCAGTGAGGACGAGATCCCCCGCACCGACACCACACACGGTGCGGTGCGGGCGGAGGGGCTGCGGGCCGTCCTCGGTGTGCCTCTGCGCCGGGACGCCACCATCCTGGGTGTGCTCTACGTCGGGCACCGGCAAATGCGCCCGTTCACGGCGGACGAGATCACCCTGATGTCGTCGCTCGGTGACCTGGCGGCGGTCGCGATCGAGAAGGCGCAACGGCTCGGCCAGGCACAGGACGAGGCGAGCGAGCTCCGGCTCGACGCTTCCCGGGCCGAGGATTCGTACGCCTCGGCGCGGCAGCTGAACGTCGTCTACGCCGAACTCGTCGACCTGGTGCTGCGCGGCGGCGATCTCCACGCCCTGGTGGACGAGGCCGGCGAGCTGCTCGGAGGTACGTTCCTGGTCCGCGACCCCAGCGGCACCGATCTGACGGCCACGCCGGTCCTGGGTCTCGACGAGGCCGAGCTCCGCGAGGCCGCCATGGGGGTGCACTCCGGGAGGCAGCCGGTGATGACACCCAGCGGCACCTGGGTGTGCCCGATCCTGGCGGGCGAGGAACTGCTCGGCACGCTGATCCTCGCCACGGACCGGCCGCTCGACGAGCGGCAGACCCGGATCATCTCCCTGACGGCGCGCGTCGCCGCCGTGTCCCTGCTCCTGCAGCGGAGCACCAGCCTCGCCGAGCTCCAAGTACGCAGCGAGGTGTTCCAGGACCTGATCCACGGCGAGCAGCTGTCCGCCGGGCAGCTGGCCGACCGCGCCCGCAGACTCGCCGTCGACCTCAGCATGCCGCATGTCCTCGTCGTGGCCCGTCCCGAGAACGATCCCCAGGGCCGGGGGGCTTTCTGGGCGTCCTCCTACGCGCATCAGCGCTCCGGCCTGAAGAGCGTGGAGTCGGACGGGATCGTGCTGCTGCTGCCGGGTGCCGACGCCGGGGCCACCGGCCGGACCGTGGCCACGGAGTTCGCCGCGGCACTGGGGCATCCGGTGACGGTGGGCAGCGCGGGGCCCGTCACTTCCGCCGACGCGCTCTCGGATGCCTTCCAGGAAGCGCAGCGCTGCCTGGCCGCGCTGACCGCGCTCGGCTCGGCGGGTGGCGCCGCCTCGCCGCGTGAACTGGGCTTCCTGGGGCTGTTGTTGTCCGACGAGCCCAACGCGGGCGGGTTCATCGCGGACACCATCGGCCCGGTCCTGGAGTACGACGCCCAACAGGGCACCGAACTCACCCGGACCCTGGAGACCTACTTCTCCCTCGGGGGCAGCGCCACCCGCACGGCCGACGCCCTGCATGTCCACCCCAACACGGTGGCCCGCAGGCTGGAGCGGATCACCGAACTGCTCGGTGAGCGCTGGCAGGACTCGACGCAGCGCCTGGAGGTGCAGATCGCGCTGCGGCTGAACCGGATTCGGCACACTGTGCGCGCACGGGGCGGCGGCCTGACGGCACGACGCTGACCCGTCGCCCCAGGACGACGGACGCGCAGGCCCGGGTCCTGGACCGGTCGACCTCCGACAGCGCGGCTACGGCGTGCGCGACGGAGGCGAGCGTCATATGACGGTGCCAGCCGCCGAAGGACCGGCCTTCGAAGTCCCGCAGGCCGACCTTCGCGCCCACGTCGTCCACGCCGTGCGCCGTCCAGCCGCTCAGCTTCGTCAGGCGCAGCAGTTCGGGGACCGGTGTCCGGGTCAGGTCGGTGAGCCAGACGCGGGTCGGCGGCAGCAGGGGGTCCTCCCACTCGCCGACGAGGAGCAGGGTCTTTCGGCCCTTGAGTCCTTCGCGCGCCCTCTCGCGCGTGCGGCCGGGCAGGGCCACCGGGATCGCCATGGCCCAAGAGGTGTGCCGTCGCCCCGAGGCGTGGTCGACCCACTCCACCGCACGCCGCAGGCCCTTGACCGACTCCAGGATGTGCCGGGCGGTGAGCGGGCCCGATCCGTATCCGGGCATCGCCGGCGCGGCCACCTCACAGGCGGTCAGCGAGCCGACTCCGGTGATCAGCGGAACCGAGATCGCGTCGAACCCGGTGACCAGGCGGCGCACATCGGTCCCTGGTACGTCGAAGACCACGGGCCGGGCCGGCATCCGCCAACTCCGCAGGGGCTCCAGGGCGGTCGCGATGGCGCACTCCTCAGGTGTCGCACTGATCACGTCCGTGGGAATGCCCGCACGGCGTCTGCGCGCCTGGTCCCCGGTCCACCGGTCCGACAGGAACAGGCGCCAGTTCACCGGGACACTCAGATCGTCCGACGCCGACCACAGACCGAAGGCGTACTGGCCACTGGAGGGCTCCCCCGCCCCTCTGTCGCCACGGGAGCCGACACCCACGGACCACTCCCCCACCTTGGGGATGGCATACGGCCGGACCACCCAGGCACTCGGCGCCGCGCTCCGCCGCAGATAGTGGGCGAGTGCCTCCCTGGCCGGCCGCCAGTCCCAGGTCGAGGCGCTGATGAAGTGGTGCATGCTCTGCTCCGCGGCGCCGCCGCCGAGCAGAGCGGCGATGTTCCTCATGGACTTGCGGCCCCGCGCCGCGAGCAGCCCGCCCACGTACTGCTCGCCCTTGCTGAGCTGGTCCCTGCGGTGCAGGGAGTGCGGCAGCACGTACTCCGTCAGTTCCGTGGCCGCGGAAGGCGCCCTCCCCCCGTGTCCGTCTGTCTGCCTCCTGAGTGCGGTGGAAACCACGAGATCCCCCTTCTGACTCGGTGTACTGCGTCGCCCTGAGCACCACAGTGGCCGCTGAACGGCGCGCGGACGATGTGGCACCGGCACCCTGTTATGGCGGCGACCGGTGGCTGCGGCATCAGGAGGCCCGTCGCCGCGCGGCGGATCGGATGCGGAACGGGGAAGGGGGTGTGGGCGGCCCACCATGGCCACCGGTGCCGTCCACCATGACCACCGGCGCCGCCCCCCGCGGCCCCGTGGCCGGGCCCCTGGAGGGCGGCGTCGGACGAGCTCCGAGCGCACCTCCGGACCGCCGAGCGTCCTGGACGCCCGCAACGCGGCACGCCGCACCTTGCCCGACACCGTCATCGGCAGCCGTACGGCGATCTCGACCACCCTGACGGCCTTCTCCGGCGGCAGTTCGGTGGCCGCGAAATCGAGCAGTGCCCTGGCCGCCCCGGGGGAGGACCGGGACCGGGAGCCACCTGGCGTGCCCTTGACGCCGCAAAGGGAGAACCCTCAGATCAGCGGCCCTTCTCCGGTCTGTCGGGGGGACTTCGGGCACTCGGAGTGTCGAACGAGCGTCACGACCGACCGGAGCAGCTTCCTCACTCAATCGCTTCGACCAGGTCTGCCAACAGGACGTCAGCCATCAGTTCCTCGACTACAGCGATGCCGTATGCGGCCATGGCACGGGTCAGCTCGGGGTCCCAGGGAGCCTCGGTGAGTCGGCCGGGCTGGGGTCCGTGCGAGGTGCGGGCCGCCGCGGCACGGTAGTCCACTGCCGTCATGCGCCAGGGGCGGGCCGGCGTCTTGTCCAAGAGGTAGGCGGCGATGCGGATTCCTTCGCCATCGAAGTCGCCGTGATAGCGGAGGACGGCGCCCTGATCCGCGAGAAGACGGAGGAGGTGGATGGCCGCGCTGTTGGGCCAGCCGGATGTGCACACGAGCGGCGGGCAGTCGGGGCCGAAGCGGCTTACGGCCAGAGCCAGGATGCTGGGGTTCTCCACGGCGTGGACGACGGGTGCCGGATCGGAGGCGAGGGCGAACTCGCCCGGGGCCCGCAGTTGAGCGAGGGTCAGACTGGCGGCCTGACCGGCCTCGGCACAGACACGGGCCACACGGGCGAGCGGGCCTGCACCGGCCGGGCGTAGTCCACCGACGAGAACGGTGGACGACAGGTCGTCGTCGGCGACGCCCGCGCGCGTCCACAAGGTGCGCCGGTCCGCCGCGGATTCCGGCACGCCGGTGTCGTGAAGAGTCGCCAGAGCACGAAGGACAAGGGAGGACAGGCGGGTACCGTCGTCGAGTGCGTGGGAGTCGCCCTTCAGGACCCGGGCAGCGAAGACGGGCAGGGGCTCGGCCTGGGCCGGGAGTGCCGCGAGCACGGTCAATGCCTCTGCGAGCAGGTTTCGGGTCCGTTCCGGTGAGCCACCGACCAGGCCGGTGGCTCGGCACGACGCGGTCCAGTCGGCGAGCGCGGGCTGGGCCCGCACGGTGGCATGCCCGTCCAACCATGCCCACAGCTCGGCACGTTCATCATTCTTGCGGCGCCGCTCTGTCGCGCGATCGTCGAGAGGGCCTACGAGTTCGGTGACAGTTTCACGCACCGAAAAACCGGACAGCTCGGTGACCGCCTCTTCCAGGCGGGCCAGCGAGACGGAGGGGTGAGGATCCGGTAGACGGTCCAGACCCAGAAGGTCGGCGAGCGCCTCGCGCTGAGCTTCGTCAAGCGGTCCGAGGCGCACCCGTGTGACGGGGCGGCCGGAGGAGAGGCGGCTGTGGACCGTGTGCCATAGCGGGTCCAGTTCGGGACGGCGCAGGGTGCGTTCACCCGCAGCCGGTTCGGTGTGGGTCATCCCGCCTCCAGATCGGTGCCGTTCCAGACGAAGCGAGCGCTGGTGACAGCGTTATCGTGCCCATCGGTGAGGAGTTGGTGGACAGCGATGCCGGGTAGTTCGCCGTAGGTGCACCACTCGTGGTCGGAGGTGACCATGAGATCGAGGTCGAGTGCGGTGAGCAGGGCGAAGACCTGTCCGCGGTTGACCGCGTCCACGCCGACGAAGACCTCGTCGAGCAGGATGGGCCGGGGCGCCAGCGGCACGGCCTCGTAATGGGCGGCGACGGCGGCAAAGAGCGGCAGGTGCAGGGCGATGGCCTTCTCTCCGCCGGAGAGTGCGCCGTGCAGCTTCTTGGTCAGCGGCTGCCAGCCGCTCCCGTTCGCCCGATCGAGGCGCACGGTGAATCGGTGCCAGGCGGTGTAGTCGAGCACCTCACCGAGCTGCTCCTCCCAGCTCGCGGCCGTGTCACTGCCCTTGGCCTCCTCGATACGGGCGCGGAAGAAGGCGTGCAGGGCTTCCCGGTCGCTCTCGTTGACCCGGCCGGGGTCCTTGAGCAGCAGCTGACGGGCCGTACGGGTGCCCTCCGGGAGATCCGGACGGACGTCCCAGACAAGCTGGACGGCGACGTTGGAGGCGGTACGAACCCGCTCCAGATGCCCGTTCATACGGTGGACGAGTTCGCCGGCCTGGCGGATGCGGGCGGCGAGGTGACGGCGGATGTCGCCGGTGAGGATCTGGTCGAAGAGGCTCCGCTCGGCGGTGGTGATGTCGTCACTACTGCGGTCGCGCTCCTGGGTGAGCGTGGTGAGCAGGCCCGTCGCCCCCACCCGCAGGCCGTCCAGCGTAGCGGTGAACAGCTGGATGTCGTCATCGGGCTCCAGATCCAGGTCGGCACGGGCACCGAGGCGCTGGCGGGCTTCGTGGACCGCTTCGGAAAGGCGGGTCGCGGCATCGCCCAGGTTGCGTGGGGCGTGCGGGATGCCGGGCCACTTCGCCGCTGTGGCACGGGCGGCCTCCAGAGTGGCCTTCGTGCCGTCTCCGGCGTCTGGTTCCGGTGCGATACCCGCGTCCTCCGCGAGCCCCACCAGACACAGATGCCGGAACCGGTGCGCCGCGCGGTCCCGGGTGTCGACGGCCCGCTCCCGTCGTTCGGCATCCTGACCACTGGTTGCCCGCAGACCTCCGATACGGCCTTCCAGGCGCAGGAGGAGGTCGGCCGCCCGGCCGGCCTCCTCACGGCAGCGCCGCAGTTCGGCGCGGGCCTCGGCGACGCGCGCGACGATCTGCCGGTAGTCCTCGCCGACGGTGGCCTCCACCGCCTCCAGGCGCGCCTTCACTCCCGCCGCCTCGGCTTCGGCGGCAGCGGCGTTCTCGGACTGCTCATCGGCAGCTCGGCGCGAGCGGTCCGCCTGCGCGGTGAGCCGGCGAGCCGTGTCGGCGGCGGCGGTCGCGCTGAGACGGGCGTCCACCCAACTGTCGGCGGTGTCCCTGAACCTGTCGATGTCGGAGGAGAGCTCATGCAACCGGTCACGATCGGTGGGCAGTCCATGTTCGGTCGCCCGACGGCTGAGCGTGCGCAGAGCGCCTGCCACCTTGGTCTCGCACCGGCCCAGATGGTCAGCCGCGTCGCGCACGGCATCGTCCCGGGCCGCCACCTTCTCCTCGGCTCGATCCCCATGACGCCGACGGGCGTCGAGTTCCTGATGGTCGGGTCGAGCCGCGCGGTCTGCGTCCAGCCGGGCGCGGCGAGCGCCGAGGCCGCGCAGTTGGTCGTCGAGCGCGGCGAGGGATGCGTTCGTCTCGCTGATGTGCTCGGTCAGTTCACCGATCCTGCGCTGCCGGGCCCGTTGCCGCGCGAGGGCACCGATGTAAGCGGGTTCCGGCTTGCTCCACGTTCCGGTGGCGAGCGCGAGACGCCAGGCACCGTCGGCGGAGACGGCCGCGGGGTGACCGCCGGGCAGTGATGTGCCGTACGCGACACCGGCGAGGATGCGGATCACGGTGTCGACCGGGACGGGAATGCCCTCCTCGGGTTTCAGTACCTCCAGCAGACTGGGCCCCGAGACGGTCACGGCCAGGGCCGCTTCGGCTCGGGTGTCGTGCCCCGGCAGGACGATGCCACCGTAGGGGCTGACCCAGGCGTCCAGGAGGCCCGATGCCTCCAGTGCCGCCTCTACCGCGGCCTGCACGGTGAGCGGGACACCGTCGTGGAAGGCGATCAGTCGCCACAGGGGTGCGCCCGCCGTCACCGCGCGGACGGTGGTGCGGGTGGGAGGGGGCAAAGGCGGCAGGTCGGTCTCGTCGCTGAGCCGTCGAACTTCCTCGGCAAGTCGGCTCCGCTCGTCCCGTAGCTGCAGACGTGCGGCTCGCGCCGTGGCCTCCGCTGTGGCGATCTCTTGTTCCAGCGGGCGTGCGGCGGCGTCGACCAGCGCCGTCACCTCGGCCTCGGTCGCGGCTCTGGCCGCCAGTTCCCCGGCGTCGGCGATGCGTAGTTCCGCGCAGTCGCCGGCCCAGGCGAACAGCCGTTCCGCCTGTACGGCAAGGGCAGCGTCCCAGGCTGCGGACGCCTCGTCCCGCCGGGCGATCGCCTCCGTGAGCCGGCTACGGGCGTCCTCCAGCAGACTCTCGGCGACACCCCGGTCGCGTACCACGCGATCGTGCTCGTCCATCGCCTCGGTGATGAGGGCGACCTGCCGGCGTCGGGCGGTGACCGCACCCCGCAGCAGTCTGCGGGCCTGTCGTGCCCCGTTCTCGCCCGCCGTGGGTGCACCGGCCGAACCCAAGGGCCGACGGCCACCGGCCTCGTGCCCCGGGCTGTCTGCGAGGTTCCCTACCGAATCCGTGTCGAGAAGCGTCCGCACCTCATGATGGATCGACTCCATACCCGCCACCCGGGCAGACCGGTGTGCTTCCCCGGCGGCTTCGTGCGCGTGCTCGTCGAGGGTGCGGGCCTTGACCGCCGCCTCGTCGGCGTGACTCCGGTCCTCCTCCGCGCTGATCCGAGTGGCCTGCGCAGTGGCACGCTGACGCCCGGCGACGGCTGCCGCTTCTTCCGTACGACGGCGGAGCCGGTCGAGTTCCTCGCCCTGCTTGTACGCGTCACTCTCGCGCAGCCCCTCGACGGTCTCCTCCAGGGCGTGCGCCCGCAGTTCCTGTTCCTCGCGCCGGGCCTGAGCGGATTCCCGTTCTGTCAGCGCCTCTTCGAGTTCCTCGGCGCTCTGGCGGGCGGCGCGGGTGAGATCGTCCATCTCGGTGGTCGCCGAGATCAGCGCGGCCGAGCCGGCACGCAGGACACGTCGTGCGTAGGCGCGCTGCCGGACTGCGACGGTCTCTGCCGCTGTCACCTCGTCGTCGAGCCGTTTGAGGTGTTCGCGCTGGCGGTCCAGCCGCTCGAAGCCTTCGGCGAGTTCAGCGATCTGGCCTTCGCCCAATGGGGGAAGGGCGCGGGACAACAGGGTGGAGAGCAGGGACGGGTCGAGCCGTTCGGACAGTTTGGGCTGGCGCAACTGGAGCAGGGCGGACAACAGCGACTCATAACGCTGCTCCCCCATCCCGGCGAACAATTCACGTCGTACGGCCGTGCGGTGGTCGGTGGCCGAGGCATGGACATTGCCGCGATCGCGCAGGGCCTCGACCAGCGCTGCGCGTGTCAGCGGCTGTCCCGCCTCGTTGACGAGGAGCATGCCGGCGGGGTGGGCGATCCTGGAGCTGGTGGTGAAGTAGTCGGCATGCACCCCGCTGGTGTGCACACTCGCCTGCAGACGCGCACCACAGCCGAACCACCGCTCGGCGCCGTCGTCGCCGACGCGGCGGAACTCCATCCACACATACCCGACACGGGTCTTGCCGGGGGCGCCTTCGCCGAGCAGGTTCCAGTGCATGGTGCGTTCCGAACCGCCGAACGTCGAGAGGCGGCTGGGGCGCAGGCTGGCGTCGAAGAGGAAGGGCAGCAGAAGCTCAAGGGCCTTGGACTTGCCCGAACCGTTCTGGCCGCGGAGCAGCAGGCGGCCCTGATGGAAGGTGAAGGTCTCGTCGTAGTAGCGCCAGACGTTGAGGATGCCCGCGCGGTACGGCTGCCAGCGGCTGCGGGCCGCGTCCACCGCCGTTGCCGGTGTCGCAGGCGACTCGGCGGGCTCGGGCCGCCGCGGGACCGGAAGCTCTGTCACACTCACTGCTGATCCCCTTCTGCCGCAGCGCCACCGGAAACCCCGGCGCCTGCGCGCCGGCTCATGTCCCGCCCCGGTCCGGGGTCACCATCCGGATCCGGACTCTTCGTCTCCGTCAGGCGATAGCGGTACGCGGCCGGGCGTGCGACGACCCGCCCGCCGGCCGCGCGGACGAGCCCGACGTCACGCAGGACGCGTACCGCGTCGTCACAGAGCCGGGCCGCGCCGTCCACGGACTGATACGCCTTGGCCCAGCGCGGGAAGCGGCGCAGCAGACCCGCTCCGGCCTCGGCGAGCTGTTCGGGCAGCATTCCGGCGGGCGTGGCGCAGAGCGGCTCCAGAAGGAGCAGTGCGGCAACCCTGGCGGTGGAGGTGTCGTCGGGGAAGCGGACATCGGTGGCGATCCCGTCCGGGTCCACGAGCAGGAAGCCCTCCGCACGTTCCTCCAGGAGGAAGCCGGCCTGTTCGACCGAGCGACGCAGGATCTGACGTCCAGTCAGTGATGAGACGTAGGCCAGTTCGTCCTCGGCGAGGTCCGCCCGGTGCAGCACGGGGTCGTCGAAGAGGCGACGCAGCACCGAGTGGCGCAGCTTCAGATTGCGTTGTGCGTCAGTGGCGGCGCTCTCATCGTGTGTCTCGTCGGCCGTCCTGTCGACGACCGCGCCGCCGTAACGGCGCTCACGCACCAGGCCGGTGAGGAGTTCCTCGAACCGCGCGGGCACCTCGTCCGGGGGCACGGCGAGCCGGGAGGCGCCGACGGGCGCGGCGGGCAACCGCATCAGCAGGGTGGTGTCCACACGGTAGAGGACCTTGGCCTCCGCGGACTCGACGTACGCCTCGGTCGTACCATCCACCGCGCGCAGCACGTCGTACGACTCCAGCAGCTTGAGGACATCGACGAATGCCATCCGCTCCGGCTTGTGGACCGGGTCGAACGCGGTCAGTGCCCGGTCGGCCGCCGTGGCCTGCACGACGCGGTCTGCGAGCATGCCAATGGTTGTCATCGGCATCGACAGCAACTCGGCCGTGGTCACGCACAACAGCACATAACGCAGCCGGTCGAACGGGGCCCGGCCGGAACGCGCCCTACGAGCCGGCCGGGAGCCGTCCGGGTCGGCGCGTACCTTGGTGAGGCGGGCGTAACCGCGGCGGGGCTCCACGACCAGGTTCCAGCCGCAGGTGTAGTCGAACCACTGGGCCAGCGGCTCGCGACGGCGTCGTACCAATTCGAAGCCAGTCGGGTCGGCGGTCTCGGTGAGCAGGGGCCGGGCCAGGAGGAGACGGATGGCGCGGGCGACCTCCTCCCGTTCCGCGGCGGCCAGTTGGTTGGCGAGGGTGCTCATCCTGTGGCCTCCTGCGGCGTGGCGCGGAGGGCCGAGGAGACGCTCGCTCCACCCGCCGCCGTGATGTGGACGACGTAGTCCGGTCCCGTAAGTGAGCCCTTCACGGTGTGCAGTACGGCGGTGCGCTCATCGGAAGGCGGCGCCAGGGTGATCTCCACCCGGCCGTCTCCCGTCGTGGCGCGCCTCAAGCCGTTCGCGTCCGGCCTGGCGGCCAGGGCACGGCCAAACAGGTCGAGCAAACGGTCGAAGACAGCGGGATCCAACGTGCCGAACGAAGACAGACGAACAGGTCCGTCCGTCTCCAGCACCTGCCAGGCGAGTGCGAGTTCCGCTCGCTCCGCGCGGGCCCGCTCGGCACGCTCCGCCCTGACAGCCGCAACGTCCCGCACCTTGGCCGTACGAGTGAACCGCTCCGTCCGCCCACTGGTCCGCAGCAGCGCCGACACCTCCACCGGTGGGGCCTCGGACCAGGCGTGGGACGACGGGATCAGCTCGGGGTCGGGGTGGGCGAGATGAGCATGGCGTGCCGAACCGAGCCCGAAGGCCGCCGACCACAGCCGGTGCAGGTCATCTTCCGCGGGGGCCGCCGCGAACCAGCGTGCCAGCTCCCGGAAGTCCTGCACGGCGCTGGAGGAGCGGCGCCGCGACTCGTTGATCCGTTCCAGAACCTGCAAGAGCGAGACGATGGCTCGCCGGGCTATGTCGTGCAGTTGTTCAATCCGCGGTCGGGCACCGTCGTCCGCCAGGAACCACGCACGCAGGCCCGCCCAGCGCGCCCGCCTGCTCTCCACCCAGCCGGCCGCGGGATCCTCACCGGCCACCGGCGGGAGCTCCGCCCCGCGCAGGGCCCGCTCGCGCAGTACGGCGGTCCCCCGCTCCTCCACCCGGGCCACGGCGGCGGCGACCGCCTGCCCGCGCCGGTCGAGGTTGACCAGGAACTCCTGCAGATACGCGACGGTGGCGGCCTTGACCTCGCGGAACACCTCCAGATCCGCGCCCTCGGCGCGCAGGAGGCGCTGCAGTTCACCGTTGAACGCCTTGGTGTTCTCCACCAGAGCGTCCAGATGCCCCTCCAGCTCCCGCAGCGTGCTGAAGATCCGCCGATCGGCCGACGCGGGTTCACCGGAGAGCAGGCACAGCTCGTCGAGCCGGTCGGCGATCGCCTCCAGCACGGCCGTCTGCAGCGCGCCAGTGGAGGCGAGAACCTCAAGTGCGTGCCGCAGCCCGGCAAGAGCGGCCTCGCCCCGGCGGGTCAACGAATACTGCAGGTTGCGCCGTTCGTACTCCTCGGCCGTGCGGTAGTTCTCCGCGTGGTTGTGCACCACATCCAGGAGCTCCCACTGCACGAGCTTCCTGAGCGCCTCATACAGACCCTCATCCTCGACCGCCGC
Organism: Streptomyces sp. NPDC003379; assembly: GCF_053589195.1. Lineage (NCBI taxonomy): Bacteria > Bacillati > Actinomycetota > Actinomycetes > Kitasatosporales > Streptomycetaceae > Streptomyces > Streptomyces sp. NPDC003379. Next base: position 405,887 of record NZ_JBSFRK010000001.1, read on the forward strand.
CACCCAGCCGACCCGGCGCAGCCGCTCTCGCACCGCGTCGAGCCCCAGCGCCGTCTCCAGGTGTTCACCGGCCACGCCGAAGACGTCCAGCACCGCCCCGTACAGATCGGACCTCTCCACCGTCGTGAACCGGAACATCTCCGGTGGAACCCTGCGCACTCCTGCCGCCCCTCCCCGTTGCCCCGACGGCATCCGGACCCCCACCGTAGAGGGAGGCAACGACACTCAGGGGCGAGTCACAGTTCGTCGGCGGACGCGCCACCGTCATCAGAAGCTCTACGGATCTTGCCGCTTTCTGCGGGATGACTGCGTATCGCCGGAGTTCCTGTTCCTCCGTGACCGCGTGGGAGCGTCGGCCGAAGAGCTCCTCTCTGCGGTAAGTAGCCTTACGGTGTGCGGCTCGCGCGCCTCGATTCCTCGGTCGTGCCCTCCGGGGTGGACGCGCCGGCCGTCTCGTGGCCTTCGGTGTCGTAGGACCAGTTAGTGGCGGAGCCGTTCTTCGCGGTTCCCGGCCAGGCCGTAGCAATACTCCCAGGACGCACTCCGGTTCACCGTTTCCGGGGCCCGGCTGCTGTGCGGGAGCGACGGCCTGGTGCGCGGCGAGTCCCTCACGGGCGCCGGACGACGCCATCTTCCGCGTCTTCACCGGCGCCTTCGGGCACCAGGCATTCGGAGACAGCCCGCTGGTGTGCTCGTAGTATGCCTGGATGCCCAAGCTGATACGGATGAGTCGCCCCGCGTGGGTTGCCGCGTGGGCGGTGCTGTGCGCAGCCGGTATCACTGTCACCGCCGCACTGAACACCTCCTCGGCACCGGACCCGAGGCCCGAGAAGCCCGTCAGCGCTGAGTGCGCCGAGTACATCGCGGACATCGAGATGCAGCTGGCCAAGGCCAGGCAGGAAGGCGAGGAGGACGGAGTGCTTACCTTCTCGCGAGTCCAAGTCGGCACCGGGGACGACTGCCACGACGAGCTCAGCGACCACCTCCGGGGCGATCGATGACCCGCGGTATGCCCCGCTGAAGCGAGGACCGGTCCCGTCTTCCCGGCCGAGGACTTTCGAACTTTGCCCTACTGTCTCGCGCACTGCCCTCGGGGCCCGCAGCAGTTCGTCGCGCCACCAGAGACATGTCCAACCTCGTGGCTGCACATGACGTCGGAGGGGTGCTGTGGTTCTCGGCTCTGTGATCACCGCGGTGGCTGGCGTAACCGGGCCCCTGGGCGGAGCCACCCCCCCACCCAGCGTGCCTCTGAACGGTGCAAGGCGTGCTGACGGCTCATCGTTCGTCTCCCGGGCCTGCGCCAGGCCTCCCACTCGGTCCGTCCTGGCCGTCCCGCAACGCCTGCACCTCACGCCCGGATACCCCGCCCTGGAACGACCCACGCCTTGATCGCGGTCCTCGCCAGCGCGAGAGTGCCTGTGGTGAGGATGAGCACGACCTCCGGGGTCAGCAGTTCCGCCCCTTTCGCACCCTCCGTGCTTCGCGTCGCTTCAGGCGGGGCGAAGCGCACCTGGGCGCCGTCCAGCTGATGCAGAATCTCGCGGAGCTCCCGCGCTTCCAGCTCCGCGTGCCGCGGGTCGGCGCCGAAAACCTGGATCTGCGTGGACTCGATCTCGTCGGACATACTCCCCCTCGTGCCGTCAACTCGCCTGCTTGCGCGCAGGGTTGTCGTTTCGCTGGCAGGTCGTCAGCCCAGCGATCTTTCCCGACGCCAGGTTCCGGTCACCCAGCGCCTGCGTGGTGTGTCCACGTCCGGTATCCGCAGGATTCTGTAGAGCGGCTCGCCCACGTCCGCCCACCTCTCCAGCGTGTCCCGGTCCACCAGGTGGATCCCATAACGGGGGCCGCTGGCTCTCGCGGCTGCCGTAAAGCCTCCGGTGGTGACGATCACCGCGAAGTGGGCACCGTGGTCGTGGCGGTACGTGCCGTTGACCCGCTGCACATCCTGGTCACCGACCCTGCAGTCCGGACGCAGCCGCTTGCACTGCACGACGACACGTCGTCGCGAACGGTCGACTACGAGTACGTCGGCTCCCTTGTCCCCGGCTCTGCCCACATGCTCCGCCGCCAGTCCGTCCCGGCGCAGCAAGGAGCAGACCGCCAGCTCGAACGCCCGGGGGTCCAGGGCGTCGAGATGCGCCAGCGAATATCGCACGGGCCCCGCGGAAAGCGCCGAGCGCTCACTCCATCTCCGCAGGGCCAGCCGTCCGGGCTTCAATCCCAGCCCGACCGCCGCTGCGGCCAGCACGATGCCCGTCCCTACCGGCCACTGCTCGGCCGCCTGCCACAGACCGCTGACCCCCGCCAGAACGCCTAAGCCCCACACCCACCAGGGAATGGCCGCCCAACCTCCTTGGCTGCGCCTGCGCCGCATCAGACGGCCGGGCCGAAGAGCGCCAGCATGCCACCGGCAAGACCGAACAGCGCGAGGCCCACCAGGTCGGTGATCGTGACCAAGGTGAAGGTGTGGTCGCGGCATCGTGCGAAGAGCCCCCGGCGCCTACGGCGACACGGCCGGTGCAAGGCTGTCGGACCGCCGCAACGCGACACCAGCGCCGTGCCACCTATCACCAGTAACGCCATGGCGAGCAGCATCAGATCCCCCGTCCCCCGTCCCCGCCCTATGCCTTATGAGTATTCGGGGAAGCCCTCCGCCCCGACCAGTACTTCTTCGGCCGAGCTGGCCGGAAGGGGGGCGCGTGGGAGCGTCGGCATTGTTCTTTCCGCGCGTGTCCCTTGCACGCGCCCCCACGGGATCAATAACTGCGGTTCCCCGCACGACTTACCCGCCGTCGTCGGCCACGGCTAGGATTCACCAGTTCCGTGACGTGGTGGGAACGGCACGTAGAACACGAACGGGCAGTGGCAGGGGACAGATTCAAGGGGCGGGGAAAGCGCATGCGGCAAGGCCGGTGGACCACGGTCACCGAGTCCGAGTTCGACCATGAACACCGTGGCCTGGAAGCCATCCGGGAGAGGCTGCCGGACGCCGACCCCTGGCGCGCGTGGTCGAACTTCACCTTCACCGCCCACACCGGACACGTCCGCGAGGTCGACCTCCTCGTCGTCGCGCCCGGCGGCGTCTACATGATCGAGCTCAAGGACTGGCACGGCTCCGTGACCAGCGAGAACGGCACCTGGGTGCAGACCACCCCCGGTGGCCATCGTCGCCCGCACGGCAACCCGCTCCACCTGGTCAACAAGAAGGCGAAGGAACTGGCCACGCTGCTCGGCCAGAACGGCAGGCGGGTGTGGGTCGGTGAGGCCGTCTGCTTCACCGACGGCGGGTTACGTGTCCGCCTGCCCGCCCACGATCAGAACGGCGTCCACACGGTCGACGAGCTGGTCACCATGTTGAAGCAGCCGCCGCGCGACGAGCGGCGCCGTATCAACGCCGTCGAGTCCCGTGAGATCAAGACCAAGCTCGAACGGATCGGTATCCGGCGCAGTGACGCCGAGTACAAGGTCGGCCCGTACCAACTGGACCGCAAGTCCTTTGACTCCGGGCCGACTTGGACCGACTACAAGGCGAGCCACAGCGAGCTCCCCGAGGTGGCCCGGGTCCGCGTCTACCTCAGCGAGCGCGGATCGGACGCCTCGCTGAGGCGGTCGGTGGAGAACGCGGCCCGCCGCGAAGCGGCCGTACTACAGCGCTTCAAGCACCCGGGCGCGGTCCAGCTCAAGCAGTACTACCCGTCCGGGCACTCCGCGGGCCCGTCCCTGATCTTCGACTACGACCCGCGCACGCTGCGCCTGGACGAGTATCTGCTCCAGCACGGCAAGGGCCTCGACATCCTCGGCCGGATGGCACTGGTCCGCCAGCTCGCCGAGACGATACGTTCCGCGCACTCCGCCCGCATCCACCACCGTGCGCTGGCCGCCCGCGCCGTTCACGTGATCCCACGCGACCGGGGCCGCCGCGGTCGGGCGGTCGGGGAAGACGCCGCCTGGCTCACCCCCCGCCTGGAGATATCGGACTGGCAGATCGCCACGCAGCGGGCATCCGGCACGGACGGCGACAGCGGGCAGGGAGCAACCCGCTTCGCGCCGACCGCGTTATCGGCGATGCACCTGGCGGAGGGCTCCGACCCGTATTTCGCACCGGAGTTGACCGCCCTCAAGGCCGACCCGGTCTACCTGGACGTGTACGGCCTCGGCGTCCTCACATACCTCCTGGTCACGGGCCGCGCCCCGGCCGCGAGCCAGGCCGAGCTGCTGGCCCGTCTTGAGGCGGGCGAGGGCCTGCGCCCCAGCTCGTTGGTCGACGACCTCTCCGAGGACATCGACTTCCTGGTGCAGGCGGCGACCGCCTACCGCCCCGGTCAACGCCTCTCCTCCGTGGACGAGTTCCTGGAGATGCTGGAGATTGTCGAGGACGGCCTGACCGCCCCCGTCTCGGCGGCGCCCGACCCCGAACCGGCCGAGGAGCCGGAGAAGGACCCCCTCGAAGCGGTGGCCGGAGATGTGCTCGGCGGACGGTGGGAAGTCCGGCGCCGCCTGGGAACCGGTTCCACCAGTCGGGCCTTCCTCGTCCGCGACCTGGAGGCCGAAGCGCGCAGGACCCGGCCGCTGGCCGTCCTGAAGGTGGCTCTCTCGGACAGCAGGGGCCAAGTCCTGGTCCACGAGGCCGAGGTGATGAACCGGCTGCGCCCCGACTCCCGCGTGATCCGGCTCGTCGAGCCGGAGCCCCTGCGCATCGGGACCCGTACCGTCCTCGCCCTGGAGTACGTGGGCGACGAGCGCGAGGCCACCGAGTCTGACAGCGAAACCGCCGACTCCGGCACCAGCATCGGCACCAGTACACGCACCCGCCGCCGCGAGGAGACGGTCGCGCGCCAGCTGCGCGAGCACGGCCGCCTGAAGATGGACCAGTTGGAGGCTTACGGCGACTACCTGTTCGGTGCCGTGGACTTCCTGGAGGGCGAGAGCGTCTGGCACCGCGACATCAAGCCGGACAACATCGCCATACGCATCCGGCCCAATCGCACCCGCGAACTGGTCCTCATCGACTTCTCCCTGGCGGGCTACCCGGCGAAGGACTACGAGGCCGGCACCGACGGCTACCTCGACCCGTTCATCGGCAGCCTGACCCGCACCGCGTACGACTCGCACGCCGAGCGGTACGCGATAGCCGTCACCCTGCACCAAATGGCCTCGGGCGAATTACCGAAATGGGGCGATGGCTCGCTCCCGCCGAGGATGACGGACGCGAAGGACTTCCCGTACCCGACCGTCCAGGCAGACGCTTTCGAGCCCGCCGTCCGGGACAGCCTGGTCGCCTTCTTCCGCAAGGCCCTCCACCGGGACGCGGCGAAGCGCTTCGCCGAGCTGAAGCCGATGCGGGACGCCTGGCGGAAGATCTTCCTGGACGCCACGCAGACGGTGCCGTCCAGCCACCGTTCCCGCCACCCCGAGCCCGCACCGCAGGAGACACCGGGGGGTGAGCATTCCGCGGCGATCGCGGACGCCGAGCCGCTCACCGCGGACGAACAGCGTGAGCGTCTGGCGGCGGCGGTCACCCGTGACACCCACCTGTCCGCGGCCGGTCTCACCCCGGCCGCCGAGTCCTTCCTCTACGGCCTCGGGATCACCACGGTCGGCGGCCTCCTCGACTACAGCCGCAGCAAGCTCCTCAACGCGCCGGGCCTGGGCACCAAGACACGCACCGAGGTGCAGCGACGTCAGCGCCAATGGGGCAGGCTGCTGCGCGAGGCCTCGCTCTCACCACTCACCCCCAAGGGCCGCGCGGAGGCGAAGGAGGAGCTCGCCCAGCTCACCGCCACCGGGTCGGCGGTGGCCGGGTCCACGGTCGCGGGTGAGGGAGCGTCGCGCCTCACGGAGTCCGTCCTCCGCGCGGTGAGCCTGGACACCCTCGCCACCCTCTTCGTTCCCGAGCTGAACAACAACCGCTCCAACAGCAACAAAGTCGAGATGGTACGGCTGTTGCTGCGGCTGCCCGACGAGCGCGGAGAGCTGCCCGGCATCGGCGTCTGGCCCAAGCAGAAGGACGTCGCCGAAGCGCTCGGCCTGTCCGCCGGGCGCATCCCGCAGATGCTGAAGGAGGAGCGAAAGCGCTGGAAGAAGCACCCTGCGGTCCGGGCTCTGCGGGACGAGATCGTCGGCCTGCTGGTGGGCCTCGGCCGGGTCGCCCCCGCCGTGGAGATCGCCGATGCCCTCGCCGTACGACGCGGTACGCAGCTGCCGGGACGCGAGCAGCGCCGCGCGCTTGCCCTGGCGGCGGTGCGGGCCGTCGTGGAGGTGGAGCAGCTCCAGCCGGAGGAGGCGGAGTTCCAGCACCAGGCCAACCGCAGGGCGACGGAGGACGTACTGGCGGCGGGCCTGCTCGCGCTGGACGTGCGGGAAGGTGACGCCCCGGACACCCCAACAGCTCCGGGTCTCCTCGACTACGCGACCCGCCTGGGCAAGACGGCCGACCGCCTGACCCGTCTGGACACCCTGCCGACGGCGACAACCGTACTGAGCGAGCTGGGCGCACTCACCCCACCGCCCGGTGTCGTGGACTGGGACGAACGGCGACTGGTCGAACTGGCCGCCGCCGCGTCCGTGAACGCGGCGGCCACGCCCCGTCTGGAGATCTATCCGCGCGACCTGCCCTTGGTACGGGCCCTGCGCCTCACTCAGGCCGGTCTGGTACGGCTGATCGCGGGCGTGCCCGAAGCCCGCCAGCCCGGTCTGACGGGCGAGGACGTCAATGAGCGGGTAAGGGCCCGCTTCCCTGAGCTGGTCATCAGGGACAGCCGGGGCACGAGCACGCACGAGCTGCCGACCGGCGGCCCGCTGACCAAGGCTTTGCGCGACGCCGGCTTCGACCTCACCCTCTCGACGCGCGAGGACACGAGGACGCCCCGCTATCTGCCGACGCGGATGGACAGTGCGTCCACCTATCTGACGGTCGCGGACTGGCGTCAGTCGACGGAAGCGGGCGCGGTGACGCGCTACTCCGATGACCCGCTGGTAGCGGGCGGGGTCCGCGCGGACGAGCGCCTCCTTGCCTCGGCCCGGCGGGACGGGTACCGCGTCCTGACGGTGCATCATGTCCGTACGGTCGAGGCGGTACGGAGACTGGCGGGCCACCGCATCGGGGCGCAGGCGGTCTCCGTGACCGAACTCTTCCTGTCGTCGATGCACGCGCTCGTGCCGCCGGGCACGAAGCCGACGTGGGAGACGCTCCTGAAGGCGGACGTGGCCGAGCCGGGCTCGCGGGGCGCGCTCAAGTTCAGCGAGTACGCGCGGACCGCGTGGGGCGCGGTGGAGCCGCAGGTGCGGGAGCTGTTGGTGCCGGGGCTCGCCGGTTCGGGCCCGGTGCTGCTGACTGAGGCCGCTGTTTTCGCCCGGTACGACGGCATGGGCGTCCTCGACCGGCTCGCGGAGGCGGCTCGGCAGGGCGGGCGGGGGTTGTGGTTGCTGGTGCCGCAGGCGGACCCGGGGCGGGAGCCGAAGCTGGGTCACACGGCGGTGGCCTACCAGGCGGGCCTGGGCGAATGGATCGATCTTCCGGACTCGTGGGTCAAGAAGGACTACCTGTCCGGGACGGCGGGGGATGCGGGTGTCATGGACGTGAACGCAACGAGGGGGACCACAAGTGATCGACCGCAAGGGCCTGTTGAATGACCTTAAGCAGCAGGTCAAGTTAGTCGAGGCCGACCTCGGCAGGCAGGTCGAGGTAGTCGCGGAGGGGGAGAAGCTGCGCGCCGAGTACGAGCGCGCACGCAAGCTGGGGCGCACGGCGGCCACGTGGAATGCGTGGTTGGACGACCGGGTCACGCAGGTCGCGGTGGCGTGGGTGCTGGGTACGGTCTTCGTCCGGTTCTGCGAGGACAACGGGCTGATCCCCGAGCCATACCTGACGTCTCCGGAGCCGGACCGGCGGGACTTGGCGCTGGCTCGCTTCGAGGAGTACGTGGCGGAGTCCGAGGACCCGACGTACCGGGGCTGGCTTGAGCGGGCGTTCGAGGAGCTGGGCGCGGGGCAGGCGGGGCGGCTGCTGTTCGACCGGCGGCACAATCCGCTGTTCCAGGTGCCGTTGTCGCACGACGGTGCGCGGGAGTTGGTGGACTTTTGGCGGGTGCGGGATGAGGGCGGCCTTCTTGTCCACGACTTCACGGATGTGTTGGAGGAGGACGGGGACGGAACGCGGGGCTGGGATACGCGGTTCCTGGGTGACCTGTATCAGGACCTGAGCGAGGCGGCCCGTAAGACGTACGCGCTGCTGCAAACCCCGGAGTTCGTGGAGGAGTTCATCCTCGACCGGACGATGAATCCGGCGGTACGGGAGTTCGGGTACGAGGGCCTGAAAATGATCGACCCTACGTGTGGGTCGGGGCACTTTGTGCTGGGGGCGTTTCGGCGGTTGGTGCGGCTGTGGGCGGATGGGCGGCCCGGTAAGGACGTCCACGAGCGGGTGCGGGAGGCGCTGGACTCCGTGCACGGGGTGGACTTGAACCCGTTCGCGGTGGCCATTGCTCGGTTCCGGTTGCTGGTGGCGGCTATGGCTGCGGGTGGGGTTCGGACGCTGGCTGAGGCGGCTAAGTATGAGTGGCCGATTCATTTGGCGGTGGGCGACTCACTTATCAAGCACCGGCACAAGCAGGGGAACTTGTTTGATGGCTTGGAGGAGGAGGGGGCTGATGAGCTGGCCGACTTCAAGTATGAGACCGAGGATGTGCATGAACACCCGGGGATTTTGGAGCCGGGGCGGTATCACGTGGTGGTGGGGAACCCGCCATACATCACAGTGAAGGACAAAAACCTCAACGAGCTTTATCGAGGACTATACAGCGCCTGCTCGGGGAAGTATGCCCTGTCAGTGCCGTTTGCCCAGCGGTTCTTCGAGTTGGCCAAGGTAGAAAGCTCCGAGCGTGGGCGTGGGTACGGCATAATCGGGCAGATCACCGCAAATTCTTTTATGAAAAGAGAGTTCGGAACCAGGCTGATCGAAACATATTTTGGCCACGAAGTGGAGTTAACAGAAGTTATTGACACTTCGGGTGCATACATTCCGGGGCACGGCACACCCACCGTCATACTTGTAGGAAAGCAGCGCGGCGGAAGTGCGCGTTCAGAAACCATTCGGACCGTACGTAGCGTCCAGGGCGAGCCTGGCACACCAGATAGAGGTGAAGACGGGCTCGTTTGGAATGCCATTGTGCAACAGGTTGATAGCCCAGGGTCAGTCAGCAAGTGGGTATCGGTCGACGATCTAGCACGCACCCGCTATTTTGGTAAACAACCGTGGATCCTTGCCGACGGGGGTCTTGAGATGGTGGAACAGCTCGCCAAAAAAACGACTGCCACTATACAAGACATTGCCGCAGAGGCCGGAATTTCCTCTGTGACAGGCGAAGATGACCTTTTCCTACTAACTCCGAACGGTAGCGCGAGGCGCAATCGCATCGAATACGTTCGCCCTATGATCGAGGGTGACGCCATTCGCGACTACCAGGTCAACTCCCCTCTTGATTCCGTCTGGATGTATGACGACCGTTACAGAGTGATCCCTATCGATCACATCCCCGGAATTTATCAGTACCTACTCCCCTACCGCTCAGCAATTTCGCGTCGCCGCCGCTTCGGCACACCCATGATTCAGCGCGGCCTTTCCTGGTATGAGTGGCAAGAGCTGTACCCAGCCAAGCTCCGAACTTCACTCACCATCGTGTTTGCATCAGTAACAACACATAACCATTTCGTGCTGGACAGAGGTGGCAACGTATTCAAACAGTCAGCGCCGGTAATCAAACTTAGCGAAGACGCTGAAGCGGAGAATTACATCCGCCTCCTCGGACTTCTCAACAGCTCAACTGCAGGTTTTTGGCTTCGAATGGTATGCCACGATAAGGGAAACCGAGGCGGCGAGCGAGGGACAGGCCGCTACGCTTGGGAAAGTTTCTACGACTTTACCAGCACAAAAATTCGGAGCTTCCCTCTTCCTTCCGCCTATCCGATCACTCTCGCTAATGCCCTGGACTATGCCACCGAGCGGTTGAACACCAGCATCCCGTCTACCGTTGTCAGTGAGGGTGTCCCCTCAATCGAAACTATGCGAGAAGCCAAAGCATGCTGGCATTCCGTGCGTGCCCAAATGATCGCCCTTCAAGAGGAACTCGACTGGCAGGTCTACGCGCTGTACAGCTTGCATCCCGAAGACTTGCGTGCCTCCCATAGCACCGACTCCTCCACCCTCCCTGAACTCGCCCTCGGAGAACGCGCCTTCGAGATCGTGCTCGCGCGCCGGATCACCGCCGGTGAGGCCGGTGATGAGTGGTTCAAGCGGCATGGGTCCACGCCCATCACAGAGATTCCCACCCACTGGTCCGCCGCCTACCGCGAGGTAGTCCAGAAGCGGATCGATGCCATTGAGTCGTCGCGGGCCATCGGTATGGTCGAGCGGCCAGAGTACAAGCGGCGTTGGGCCACCGAAGGGTGGGACTCGCTCCAGGAGAAGGCCCTTCGGAGCTGGCTGCTCGACCGGATCGAGGATCGCGCTCACTGGTTCGACGAGAACGGAGTGCCCGCCCTCGTCGCACTGTCACGCCTCACCGACAACCTTTCTCGTGACGAAGACTTCGTCTCCGTAGCCAAGATCTACGCGCCTCGCAAGGAACTGCCGGCCACGATTACCGAGTTGATGACCGACGAGCACGTGCCCTTCCTCTCCGCCCTGCGCTACAAGCCCGCCGCCCTCAAGAAGCGCGCAGACTGGGAGCACGTCTGGGATCTTCAGCGGCAAGAGGACGCCGCTCCGGACGAGCCAGCCAAGCGGAAGATCCGGGACCGCATCCCCGTACCGCCGAAGTACACCTCCGCCGACTTCCTGCGCCCCTCCTACTGGCGAGCACGCGGCAAGCTAGACGTGCCCAAGGAGCGGTTCATCTCGTACGCGCGAGCCAACGTCGCCACCCCCGATCTGTACGGCTGGGCCGGCTGGGATCACCGGGAGCAGGCCATCGCCCTCGATACGTACATCGCCACCCACGAGGGCCTGACCACCGAAGAGGTCACCCCACTCCTCGCCGGGCTGCTGGAACTCCAGCCCTGGCTGAACCAGTGGCACAACGAGCCCGACCCACTCTTCTCCCCGACCCCCGCCAAGTTCTTCGAGGGCGACCGGCAGATGGAACAGGGCAAGCACGGCCTCACCGACGACGACCTGCGCGCCTGGCGCCCGGCCGCCGTGACCAGAGGACGCCGCACCGCCAAGAAGTAGCCCGCCAGCTACGCCAACGGCCCCGCGATCCGAGCAGATCGCGGGGCCGTTGCCTTGCCTGGTCAGTCGCTCAACTGCCCGTCCTTGACGGCCGAGACGAAGCAGGCCCAACCAGCTGTGGGGAACACGAGAACCGGGCCTTGCGACACCTTGCTATCCCGTACCGGGACGACGGCGGCGAAGTCGTCAGAGACCTCGACGCAAGCCCCACCGTCCTGGTTGCTGTAACTGCTCTTGCGCCAGAAGGCGGCAGTCAGGTCGATGGAGCGCACGTTGCTTCCTCCAAAATCCGCAGGATGAACTTGCGCGACGCAGCCGGGGTGAGCGCCAAGTCCCGCACCGCATCGTACGTCTTCTGCAAACGCACAACCGGGGCTGGTTCCTCGATGAGTTCGCCCTGGTACCCATTCTCGGTATACGCCACGGTCCTGCCCTCCGGAAGGAGCAGGTACCACATATCAGCGCTCACGAGGCCATGCAGCCCTGCGCTCTGAGGAAGCACATGGACCGTCACGTTGGGACGCTCAGCGATCTCCCCGAGGTGCTCAAGCTGCACCCGCCACTCCCCGACATCCCGCAACGGCGTCCGCAACACCGCCTCCGACAGGATGGTCCGGAACGGCGGCGCATCCTCCCCCGCCAACAACTCCCGCCGCCCCATCCGCGCCTCCACCTGCTGCTCAAGCTCCTTCCCCTTGAGCCCGCCCGCCGCCAGCACCTCCCGCGCATACCCCGGCGTCTGCAACAACCCCGGCAGCACGCTCACCGCGAAGTGCCACAAACTCACCGCCTCCGCCTCCAGCGCCATATACCGCCGATACCGCTCCCGGAACTGCGTATGGTCCCCGGCCGCCAGCTCCCACAGCGCCAACAACAACCCCGGCGTCCCATAGTGCGTGTCCAGCGCCTGGACGACCTCCGGGCTGCCCAAGGTCTCCCCCTTCTCCATCTTGCCGAACAACGACCAGTCCCAGCCCAGCCGTTCACCCAGTGCACGCAGGCTCAACCCACTCTCGCCCCGCAGTTTCCGCAACTCCTCGGCGAACCGCTGACGGGGTTCCTGACTGCGGCCGGTGATGACGCGTCGTTGCGACATACCGCTCCCTCCGGGACGTACGAGTGACCGACGTGGAACGTGTGGAACCACCCCCGCGCGGCGAGGAACCATCACCCCGCCCACAACCCGGCCGCCCACCTCCGGGCGCATTCTCGTAACGACCGGACTACACAGCGTAATTGGCGCAGCACGGCCCGGTCACGAAATCAGCAGAACAGCACCGGAACCCAACCACGAATCCCGCCGAGAACCACCGACGAGAAGTACCAACAAGGACCCAAAGGACCCACATGACCCCCACACCGCCCCCTCCCCACACCCTCAAGGTCCAGGAAGCCGTCGAAGCCCGCGACGCCCTCGCCACCGCACTCTCCCAAGCAGGCATCCAGCTCCCCGCGATGGACATCCGCACCCCCTGGGCGGACGACCGCGAGACAGAAGCGCAGTACGCCCTCGTCCACCTCGGCGTGTGCTCGGCACCGATCGCCCTGATGCTCGCGGCAGTGATCGCGAAGGGAAACGCCGGGTGACGGAGGACGCCGACCGGGCACCCACCGTCGGCGAGGCCGTTCACGACAGCGGGCGTGACCGCGTCGGCCGGGTCATGGGCCACGAGGGCCCGTACGTCCAACTGCGTCCGCTCGCCGGTGGCCGGGAGTGGGACGCCGACCCCGGCCACCTCCGCGTCCTCACGCAGAACGAGCTGCTGAGTGCCCTCCTCGCCGAGGTGAACGCCCGGAGCAGACAGCCCAGATGACAGCGCCACGTCGGCATCATCTACTCGACGGACCCGGAGACGCGTGACAAGTCGCGGTCGCTCGTGAGTCCGACGTCCGAGGCAGAGTCGGAGGCAGAGTCGGAGGCAATCAATCTCGGGTAGTCCGGCATATGCGTAAAGAGGTCATCCGACGACAGTAGAAGGTCATACGATCGGATGAACCTGCGCAGACGCCCCGTCGGAGAGTGATCGTTCATGGCTCAACAGCCGCTCTTACTCCGCGATGTCATCGACATCAAGGAGTCCATATCCACGTCCGACTTCGTCCTCCAGCTCTCGGAGGCGACAGCCCCGGAGGGCGCGGAACGTGCGCTGCGGGACTACGTGGTCACGGAACGGCTGCTGGAGAACTTCGACGAGGCGCTCGGTCTTATCCGGGCCGCGCTCGACGGACACACGTCGAAGGCCGCCTATCTCCACGGGTCGTTCGGTTCCGGTAAGTCACACTTCATGGCAGTGCTCCACGCACTGCTCAGCGGGGACCCGGCGGCCCGCGCGCGGACGGACCTGGACCCGGTGCTCACCAAGCACGAGTGGCTCGGCACGGAGGGGAAGCGATTCCTGCTCGTGCCGTACCACATGCTCGGGGCGAAGGCCCTGGAGCAGCGGATCCTCGGTGGGTACGTGAGCCACGTCAAGAAGCTGCACCCCGAGGCCGCGACGCCGCAGGTGTACCGGACGGACGCCCTGTTCGAGGACATTCACGCGATGCGGTCCCGCATGGGCGACCAAGCGGTGATCGGCGGCCTCGCCTCGGCGGATGGCAGTGACGGCGCCGAGGACGAGGAGGACGAGTGGGGTGAGGCGTTCGGCTGGACGTCTCAACTGCTCGACACCGCCCTCGCCGCCGAAGAGATCCACGAGGGCGGCCAGGCACTCAACCTGGTCAGTCCGTCGACACCCGCCGAACTGCGGGCACGCCTCGTGCAGGACGCGAGCACGCATCTGCTGCCGGGCTTCGCGAAGAACGCCGTCGAGGACGAGCACGGGTTCGTCTCGCTCGACGCCGGCCTGTCCGTGATCGCCGAGCACGCCAAGTCGCTCGGCTACGACGGGCTGATCCTCTTCATGGACGAGCTGATCCTGTGGCTCGCGACCCTCATCCACGACCAGAAGTTCGTGGCCCGGGAAGCCGGAAAGATCACCAACTTCGTGGAGGGCGGCGACGCCCGCCGTGCCGTACCGGTGATCTCGTTCATCGCCCGTCAGCGCGACCTGCGCGAACTGGTCGGCGAGGAAGTGTCGGGGGCGGCCGAGGCGTCCATCCAGGACACGCTCAACCTGGCCTCGGGCCGGTTCGACAAGATCACTCTGGAGGACCGGAACCTCCCCCAGGTCGCGCACGCCCGACTGCTCAAGCCCAAGGACGACAAGTCCGCCGCCCTGGTCGAGGCCGAGTTCGAGAAGACCCGCAGGATCCGCCAGGAGGTGTGGGACACGCTCCTGGGCTCCGACCGCGGCGGCGACGGCGTCGGCGCGGACGAGGAGAGCTTCCGGCTGACCTACCCCTTCTCACCGGCGTTCATGGACACCCTCGTACATGTCTCGTCCGCGCTCCAGCGCAACCGGACCGGCATGAAGCTCATGGGACAGCTGCTCGCCGACCACCGGGCCGAGTTACGGCTCGGCGACCTGATCCCGGTCGGCGACCTGTATCCGCTGATCACAGCCGGCGGCGACAAGCCGTTCACCGACAGCCTCAAGGTGGTCTTCGAGGCCGCCGACAAGCTGTACCGGACGAAGCTTCGTCCGTACCTCCTCCTCACGCACAACGTGTCGGAGGAGGCCATCGAGCAGTACGCCCACCGGCCCGACAGCATCACCGACCCGGATCTGCTCACCCGTATCAAGCAGTTCACCGGTGACAACCGCATCGTCGGCACGCTGCTGCTCTCGGCACTCGCCCCGAGCGTCCCGGCCCTGTCCGATCTGACCATCCGCCGCCTGTCCGCGCTCAACTACGGCTCGGTGGCCGCCCCGATTCCTGGCCGCGAGTACGGCATCCTGAAGAACAAGGTGGCCGAGTGGGCGGGCCGCTTCCCCGAGATCAAGGAAACCGGCACCGAGGCCAACCCGGGCGTCCGGCTCGAACTGTCCGGCGTCGATGTCGACTCGGTGATCGCCAACGCCAACGTCAACGACAACCCCGGCAACCGCGAGGCCCTCGCGAAGCGGCTCCTCGTCGAAGAACTCTGCGTCGAACAGGACCAGTTGATTAACGAGCTGCACTTCGCCTGGCGGGGCACGGAGCGCAGCGTCGAGGTGCTGTTCGGCAATGTCGCCGACACGGACGAGCTGCCGGACCACGACCTCATGCCTCAGCAGGACGGGCACTGGCGGCTCGTGATCGACCTCCCCTTCGACGAGAGTGAGTACGGGCCTCGCGAGGACGCCATGCGGATGCAGCGGCTGCGTGAGCGGCAGGGCGATCCTTCCCGCAGCGTCGCCTGGCTTCCCACCCACCTCTCCAGCCAGCGGTACGCCGACTTCCGCCGCCTCGTCGTCATCGACAAGGCCCTGTCCGACAGCCAGCGGTTCGACGGCCAGTACGCGAGCCACCTGAGCCCCGACAACCGGGCCCGTGCGAAGGGACTCCTGGAGACCCAGCGGGAGTCGCTGCTCAAGAACGTGAAGGCGGCCTTCAAGCAGGCCTACGGCCTCGCCGACAAGAAGGCCACCGATGTGGAACTCGGCTTCGGCGACCATCTGCAGTCGCTGCGCGAGGTCGAGGGGCTGACGCTGTCCTTCGGCCAGTCGCTGCGGGACGGCATCCGGCACATCGCGGGCAAGCTGCTCGCGAGCCAGTACCCGGACCACCCGAACCTCGACCCCGAGGGCACCGGCACCGTCGTCAAGCCTGCCGACGCCAGAAAGGTCTTCACTCACGTACGAGCCGCCGCCGAGGCCCGCGACGGACGCGCCGAAGTCCCCGCCCCCGACCGGAACCTGATGCGCCGAGTGGCCGCCCCGCTGCGGCTCGGGCAGCAGAAGGAAGCGTACTTCGAGGTGTCGGAGTACTGGGCCGATCATTTCCGGCAGCTCGCCAGGGGGCAGGGCGTGACCGGAGACCTCAGTCTGATCACCCTCACCGACTGGACGGACTGGCCGGCACCACGCGGTCTGCCGGTCTTCCTCGCCCGCCTCATCGTGGCGTCGTTCGCCGAGATGGACGACCGGGTGTGGGTCCGCGCGGGCACGCCGCTCGACCCGGCGCCCCAGTTGAACGAGATCAAGGACCATGACGCGCTGCGCAGTCAGCCGCTGCCCTCCGAGGAGGACTGGTCCGCCGCCCGCGAGCGCTTCTCCACGGTCTTCGGTGATCCTGCCCCCACGCTGCGCCGTGGCCGCATGGTCAACCAGCTCGCCCGGCAGATCGCCCAGCAGGCGGGCGCCCACCTGGAGGCGGCCCGCGAGCTGGTGACCCAGCTGGAGCGGCACACCGGATTCCTCCAGCTCGACGAAACCGCCGAGGGCGGGCGCCTCGCCCTCGCTCGGCGGGCCGTCGAACTGCTTGCGGAGCTCACGCGCTCGGCCGGTCAGGGTGCTGCCGGAGCTCGGAAGACGGTGGAGGCCCTGGCCACCTTCGACTTCGGCCAAGTCGGCGCCGACCGGTTCGGGACCTCCGTCAAGCAGGCTCGTGCGGTCGCGCAAGCACTGGACTCGGCGTCCTGGACCACCCTCGACCTCGCCACCTCGGAGGGGCCGGAGGGAGAGGCGCTGCTGGAGTCCCTGCGCAACGCGGCACAGAGCGACCAGCGGACCAACGACCTGAAGGAGGCGCTGGCCAGGACGCAGCGCGAGGTCCTTGCGCTGGTGAAGCGCAACCGCGCGACGCCGAATCCGATCCCGCCGCCTGCTGACCCGGTGCCACGCCCCAATGATGTGGCCCTCGATACCCGGACGAGTCATCCGCCGATCCCCGTACAGAATTCCGGCACAGGCGCGTCCACTCCGGGACGACTGAAGCGCTCCGGGGGCGGACGGACGACCGCGTCCAGGGCCGTCGCGCAACTCCAAGCTCAAATCGCGGAGTTGGCCGCGCGTGAGCCCGGCATTGAGGTCGAGATCACCTGGCAGGTCGTCGAACGATGAGTACGGCGACGACCAGCACGGTGGCCGTGCGGCTGAACCTCGCGACGATCACCCAGTACCTGTCGACCCAGAGCTCTCTGGCCGACGCCTTGGCGGACCAGGACCAGGACCAGGACAAGGACAAGGACAAGGCCCAGCGCCGGGCCGTGTTGCTGCGCTCCGCACCCCAGTGGGGCGGCCCCGCCGAACACGTATGGGGCGACGGCCTTTCGGCCCGCATCGTGGCGGCGCCCTCCCCGCTCGCCGTGCATGAACTGCTGCTCGGCCACCTGTCGGACACGGACGCGGCCGCGGCCGCTGGCCCTGCCGTACTCGTCGTCCTGACCGATCGCGAACCGAACGAGCTCGACCCCGGGATTCTGGCCCGTACCCACAAGAAGCGCATCGACACGGTGGACAGCTGGGACGTGGTGCGGGACGCGTTCGGAGCGCATCAGGTCGACCAGCGGCTCAAGGACGACAAGTGGGCCGCGGAGGCCCTGCTGGACGCGGCGCCGCCGCGGGGCGGCTGGCCCCGACTGGGAGGCGGCATCCTCTCGCGCGGCACCGCGTTGTCCGCGCTCGCGCTGCGTCGCCTGAGACTGGGCAGCTACCAGGACGAAGAGGCCCGTCAGGACCACACCACATCCGCTGACCGCCTCGACACCCATGCGCTCCTTGGCTGGTCCCTGCTTCCAGGACACCCCGAGCACTTCCTGGCCCTCCGCGGCCCCGAACGCGGCGGCCTGGCCCGGTTCCTGGGCGAGGACGACCGCGCCGGACTCGCGGGGCGGGCACTTCTGGACCTCGTCGAGGCCGAACACGGTCCGGACGCGGTGTCCTTCGGACTCGTCTGCGCCGCGCTGTGGTGCCATGCCGAACCGGACGCTGCCGTCTACACGGCGCGCGGTCGCGCGGAGCGCTGGTTCGGAGAGCGCCCTTCAGCGCAGGGGGAGCAGCTCGACGCCATGGCTACCGCTTTCGGCCGGGCCTCGGAGGACTACGTGGGCACGTTGCTCGCCGCTGCCGCCAGGGACCGTCCTGCGGCTGCGGGCTCGGAGACAGTACGCGAGGCACGACGGACCAGCGACACGGTACTGGAACGCGCCTCCGTACTGGTCCGCCAGTTCGGCGCGGAAGCCGCCGCCAGGGCCAGCCCTCTCCTGTCAGCAGGTCTGGACGCCAGGTTCACGGCCGTCGGAACGGCTCTGACCGCCGGTGAGCCCGGTCCGCTCGACGCCGCCGTGCGTTCCTTGAGCGAGCACCGGCGCGCACAGGGGCCGGAGGTTCAGTCGCGGATCGAGCGGACCCGCATGGCCCGGCGGCTCGTCCGGTGGTTGGCCACCGAGCCGCGGACCGAGGCGTCCCACGTGGGCGGATCCATAGAACGGCACCTCAAAGAGACCGCTTGGGTGGATCGCGCCCTCGAACACATCGAGGCGGGCGGGGACTCCGACGACCAGCTGAGGACCGCGTACGACTCACTGGCCGTGCGCGTGCGCGAGCGGCGCCACGAGATCGACCGTGACTTCGCGCGCGTCCTGGCGACCTGGACCGCGGCCGGCACCGACCCCGGCGGAATGCTGACGGTGGAGACGTTCCTGGACCGGGTGGTGAAGCCGGTGGTCCGAGGGGCCCCCGACCGGCGCGTGCTGCTGATCGTCCTGGACGGGATGAGTGCGGCCATCGCCACCGAACTGGGCGGGGAACTGCGCGCCACTTGGGCCGAGTTCGATCCGGTGGCCGCTGAGGGCGCTCCGCTCCGTCGCGCGATGGCAGCGGCTCTTCCCACCCTCACCTCCGTGTCCCGTACCTCGCTGTTCGCGGGCAGACTGATGCAGGGATCACAGAAGGACGAAGCCCAGCTC
Source organism: Streptomyces sp. NPDC003379 (assembly GCF_053589195.1). Taxonomy (NCBI): domain Bacteria; kingdom Bacillati; phylum Actinomycetota; class Actinomycetes; order Kitasatosporales; family Streptomycetaceae; genus Streptomyces; species Streptomyces sp. NPDC003379. The sequence continues at coordinate 424,888 of NZ_JBSFRK010000001.1, forward strand.
TTTCCCGCCCTTCCGTTCTGGAACGGTGCGCCGGCGGCCGTGTTCCACAAGGACGACCTGCGAGCCGACAGCGCGGGGGACACATTCGGACCCGAGCTCACCGAAGCGCTCATGGACGGCCGCACGCACGTGGCCGTCGTCCTCAACGCGATCGACGACCGACTCGCCAAGGAGCAGAAGCTGGGGGACGGCGCCTGGCGGACCGGGCACATCCCGGGCCTTCCGGATCTGCTGCGGATCGCCGCCTCGCAGGGGATGGCCGTGGTCATCACCAGCGACCACGGGCATGTCGTGGACCGGCACGGGGTGAAGGTGGACACCGGTTCGCCGCAGTCCGCCCGTCACCGGTCGCCGGACGGCGAGGTGGGCCCGACGGAGGTCGCGCTGCACGGGCCCCGGGTCATCGCGCCGGAGTCCGGTGGGTCGATCGCCGCGCTGTGGGACGCCGACTCGCGGTACACGGCCCGTAAGGCCGGATACCACGGTGGAGCGTCCCTCGCGGAGTTCACAATTCCTGTGCTGGCCTTCCTGCCGTTCGGAGCTGCTCCTCCCCCGGCCTGGCGGGAGCTGGAGGATCAGCGACCGGCCTGGTGGCTGCTGGACGCCTCCACGTCTTCCCCTGTCGCCGTCTCACCCGCCCCGACAGCCGCGACAGCTCCGGCAAAGCGCCAGGTGCGGCAGAGGCCGACAAGGAAACAAGCCCAAGTGGACCGTACGCACGACTCGTTGTTCGAGGTCGCGGTGGTTCCGGCACCCGATACCGAGGGGGCACTGGTGACCACCGCCCTCGTCGGCCCCGACGACATCCTCATCTCGTCCCTCTTCGCTTCGGAGGCGTTCCAGGGACAGACCGGCCTGCTCGCCCGCAGGCCGCCCATGGACAAGGTCGAAGGGGCGATCCGAGCCCTGCTCGACGCCGGGGGCACGCTGCCGGTGTCCGCGCTGGCGCAGCGCGTGTCCTACCCGGTGGCCCGAGCGGACGGGTTCGCCGCGATCCTGCGCCAACTGCTCAATTACGACGGGGTGCAAGTCCTGGAGACCTTGCCGGACGGGCGCACCCTTCGTCTCGATCTCGCGCTGCTCCGCTTGCAGTTCGACCTGGCCTGACATTCCATCCGCCTTCCTCTCCACCGATGAGCCGGGAGCCATGAGCGCCAACGACCGTGTGCCGACCGACCAGATGATCGAGGAGCGGCGCAACACCCGCGTGCAGATGGGACTATGAGCGAGTGTTCGATCCGCGCCCTTCTCCCGTCTCCGCCGCCCGGCGGCGCACCGCCCTCGACGCGCTCCGGCGCGGTGCGGTGCCCGAGAGCGGCCTGGATCTTCTTGCCACCGGCCTCGGCCGTTTCGAGTCCGCGCTCGACGCGGAACTCGACGCGGTCGCCTCGGGTGCCTCGGTCTTCAAGGCAGTGCGAGGTGAGTACGGTTCCGGCAAGACGTTCTTCACCCGGTGGCTCGGAGAGCGAGCCAAACAGCGCAACTTCGCCGTTGCCGAGATCCAGGTCTCGGAGACGGAGACTCCGCTGCACAGGCTGGAGACCGTCTACCGGCGTCTCACCGAGCGGCTGTCCACCCCGAGCTTCCCGCCAAGTGCCCTGCGGCCGGTGGTGGACGCGTGGTTCTACGCCCTGGAGGAGGACGCTCTCGCCACCGGTGCCCACGAGGACGATCTGAGCGGCGCGGTGGAGGAGTTGCTGACCGCCCGGCTGACCGAGGTGTCGCGACACGCCCCGTCCTTCGCGGCCGCCCTGCGCGGCTACCGGACCGCGCTCGCCGAGGGCGACGAGGCGACGGGCTCGGCCATCCTCGCCTGGCTCGGCGGCCAGCCCCATGTGGCGGCTGCGGCTCGTCGTTCCGCAGGGGTACGCGGCGACCTCGACCACTTCGGGGCCCTGGGTTTCCTCCAAGGGTTGCTCACCGTCCTGCGGGACTCCGGCCACCGAGGGCTTTTCGTCGTACTGGACGAGGTGGAAACCCTCCAGAGAGTGCGATCGGATGCCCGGGACAAGGCACTCAACGCCCTGCGCCAGCTGATCGACGAAGTTCACTCGGGACGGTTCCCCGGCCTCTACCTGGTCATCACCGGGACACCCGCCTTCTACGACGGCCAGCAAGGCGTGCAACGGCTCCCACCGCTCGCCCAGCGACTCGCCACGGACTTCACGACCGATCCCCGCTTCGACAACCCCCGGGCAGTCCAACTGCGTCTGCCCGGCTTCACTCTGGAGTCGCTGACCGGTCTCGGAGTGAGCATCCGGGATCTCTTCGCGTCCGGCGCAGACTCTCCCGACCGGGTCAAGGCTCTGGCGGACGACGCGTATGTCGCCGATCTTGCCCGTGCGGTGGGCGGAGCCCTCGGCGGCAAGGTGGGGGTCGCGCCGCGGCTCTTCCTCAAGAAACTGGTCGGCGACGTCCTCGACCGCATCGACCAGTTCCCGGACTTCGACCCACGGCAGCACTACCGGCTCACGGTCGGCGGACGTGAACTCACCGACGTGGAGCGGAACCTGGCGGGAGCGTCGTCGGCCGACGCCATCGACCTGGAGCTGTGATGACTCCGGCGACCGACCCCGCCGACCGGCTCGACCCCGTCATCCTGCACCACGTGGTCAACACGCTCGGCTGGCCGGACCTGCGGCCTCTGCAACGGTCCGCGATCAACCCGGTGATGGACGGCGCGGACACCGTCCTGCTCGCCCCCACCGCCGGTGGCAAGACCGAGGCGGCCTGTCTGCCGATCCTGTCCGCCATGTCCGAACAGGGCTGGACCGGCACCTCAGTCCTCTACCTCTGTCCGCTCAAGGCGCTCCTCAACAATCTCGTGACTCGCGTCGACCGCTACGCACAGTGGCTCGGACGCCGCGCCGCACTGTGGCACGGGGACACGAAGGAGTCACAGCGTCACCGTATCCGTACCGAGAGGCCCGACATCCTGCTGACGACGCCCGAGTCGCTGGAAGCCATGCTGATCGGAGTGAAGACGGACCACGCGCACCTGCTGGGCGGTGTCCGAGCCGTCGTCGTCGACGAGGTGCACGCTTTCGCGGGCGACGACCGGGGATGGCATCTCCTCGCGGTCCTCGAACGTCTCCAACGGGTCACCGGGCATCCCATCCAGCGGATCGGATTGTCGGCGACCGTCGGAAATCCCCAACAACTGCTCACCTGGCTGCAAGGTTCCGGCGCCGGTCGACGCGCGGGTCAGGTCATCGGCCCAGAGTTCACCACCCCCTCGGGCGCACCCTCCGCCGAGGTGCCCGCGGATGACGTGGCCGGGCCCCCGCCCGGTGAGATCGAACTCGACTACGTGGGCTCTCTGTCCAACGCGGCCAAGGTCATCGCGGCCCTGCACAGGGGCGAAAAGCGGCTGGTCTTCTGTGAGTCACGACGGCAGGTCGAGGAGCTGGGAGCGGCACTACGGGCACGTGACGTCACGGTGTTCCTGTCCCACGCCTCTCTCTCGGCAGACGAGCGGGCCCGGTCCGAGCAGGCGTTCGCTGAGGCCCGTGACTGCGTCATCGTGGCCACGTCAACCCTGGAACTGGGCATAGACGTCGGCGACCTCGACCGAGTCGTCCAGATCGACTCGCCCAGCACAGTCGCCTCGTTCCTTCAGCGCGTCGGCCGTACAGGGCGTCGCGCCGGAAACACCCGCAACTGCCTGTTTCTGGCCACCCACAAGGACACTCTGCTGCAGGCCGCCGCGTTGCTGCTGCTCTGGGGCCGCGGTTGGGTCGAGCCGGTCGTCGCGCCACCCGCACCGCGACACCTCGTGGCGCAGCAGCTGCTTGCCGCCACCCTCCAGGAGCACCAACTCGGCGATCAGGTGTGGCCGGAGCAGTGGAACGGACTGGCACCCTTCGACCGTTCGGCCGCTCCCATCCTTCGTCATCTGACGAAGGAAGGCTTCCTCGACACCGACGGAGGCATGCTGTTCATCGGTTTGGAGGCCGAACGGCGTTTTGGGCGGCGTCACTTCATCGAACTGACCGCGTCCTTCACCGCGCCGCCGCAGTTCACCGTCCTGTCCGGTCGCGCCGAGATCGGCCGGATGGATCCGTCCGTGCTCACGGAGGAACGTCCAGGCCCACGACGGTTGCTGCTGGCGGGCCGCAGCTGGCAGGTGACGTTCATCGACTGGGGGCGCAAGCGGGTCTTCGTGGAGCCGGTCGACGGCGGTGGGATCGCCAAGTGGTCCGGAGGCACACTCGTCGGGCTCTCGTACGAGCTGACGCGCGCCATGCGGGATGTCCTCCTGGGCAGCGATCCGAAGGTCTCACTCACCCGACGAGCCGAGGTCTGTCTCCAGGAGTGGCGTGACGAGGATGCCCAGTACCTCGTCCACCCCGGCAGGACGCTGATCGCACGGCGCGGAAACGACGTCCGCTGGTGGACGTGGGCGGGTTATCGGGCCAATGCGACGCTGGGCGCGACACTGTCATCCATCGCCGATCCCGTCCAGCGGCCGACAGATTTCTACCTGCGGCTACGGGAGGACCTGAGCCCGGTCATGTGGCATGCCGCGCTGGACGCCGCACAGAACGGCCCGGTACGGGACACAGCACAGGCTGGCCCGGCATTGGTCTTGCCCGAGGTCGACCAGCGGGCAGTGCGTGGCCTGAAGTTCTCGGCGGCGCTCCCCCAGCGACTGGCCGTGGCCACCCTGTCGGCGAGGCTGGCCGACTTCGACGGCGCACGCGCCGCTCTGGCGGAACCGAAGCGATTTTTGATCGTCCAATAGCCTGAGTGTCCCAGGCACCCCCGCAGTGGCACTCCCTTCCCCTGGCGCACGTGACGGCTTTCAGAGGAGGTCCCGAATTGCCCATTCCCAGGAGCATGCGCCTTCCCCAGCCCGGGCCGCCCGACACCACTTGGTGCCCGGTAGCCCTCACTCTTGCCCAGAGGGGCTCCACGTCGTGCACTATGGAGAACAGGTCGAGACGCACCCCGGGCCTGCCAGGAATCCCAGAAGAAGCGCAGGTCAGGATCCCTTTGTCGCAGGCTCCAGAATCGCCACGCACTCCACATGCTGAGTCATCGCGAAACATGTGGAACAAGAACGCGTGGAAGGAGTCGCAGGTCAACGGCCCGCACGGGAGAATCAGGACAAATCAACCGTGTGCGTTACGTGCTCTGCGTGCTTTACGCGCGCGAATCTGACGCACGCTGCCGGAGGCTCTTCTGACCCGCCTGTAGCGGCCCGCGCCATATTGCCCTCCCTGATAACCACCGCTCCCTTTGCAGCTTCCTAGCATGGCGGGTCAGAGGGGTCCGTATTGAGCGGCATGGTTCTCGACGCGCGCAGGTGTCTCATCGGCTGGCAGACGCTCGACAACGCCTTGCCGCAACAACACCCACTCGAAGGTTCGAACTCCTCAGCGGCACAGGCCAGCGAGATAACGGTCGCCTGGTCTCGGTCGTAGACGACCTCCTCTCGAATACATCGAGCCGCGCTCGGCTTCTTGCAGATCTAACGCCAGCGCCTACAGCCGAAGACGTATGACCGGGCGATGGAGGTCAGCTGCACCACCTCGACACCTCGCTCGCGCGGCCCTGCGACTGCCATCAAGGCTCGGCAGACGCGCCGCTGGCACGCCATTCTGTTGTCATGACGCACTCCGACCAGGACAACGCGGCAAGAATCACAGCGGTGACACAGCGCGATGTCTTCGACTTGCTACGCACTGCGGAGGGCGGCTGGTGGGAGCGCCTGGACGAAGTCGCCTTCCTGGGCGGCCTGTACGACCTAGTACTCCAGTTGCACTTTGCTATTGCCGCTGGTCAAAGGCTTGTTCGCAAGTGTAGCGAGCTGACTTCCCGTCATGTTGCCGGAGCTCTTGACCGGCGGCATGTGATCGCTGTTGTGCTGATCGCGCAAGATGATGTGCGGCCCGATGTTTGCGCTTCGGAGCTTAAGGAGGTGCTGCTGCGAATCGGTCACCGGTTCGGTCGGGTCGATCTGCGGCGGCGGATGCGGGACTACGTGCGCGGGCTGCTCAGTCCCCTCGGCAGGAAGAACGGCTGGCAGCTGGCCGAGTACGTCGGCCATGACGTGTCGGCCGGTCTGCAGCACCTACTGAACCGGGCCGGTGGGATCCGGACGAGGTCCGTGACGACCTGCAGGAATACGTGGCCGAACGGCTCGGCGAGTCCGACGGTGTCCTGATCATTGACGAGACAGGCTTCCTCAAGAAGGGCACCACTTCGGCGGGTGTGCAGCGGCAGTACTCGGGCACGGCGGGACGTACAGAGAACTGCCAGGTCGCCGTGTTCGCGGCCTATGCCTCGGCGCGAGGCCGGACCCTGGTCACCGGCAGCTGTATCTGCCGAAGTCCTGGACGTCCAACAGGGAATGGTGCCGGGTGGCAGGGGTGGCCGGCGGCCTGGCATTCGCCACCAAGACCGAGCTCGCCCGGCACCTGGTCGCCCGGGCCCTGGCTTCACCGTTGCCCATCGCGTGAGTGATCGCGGATGCGCTCTATGGCCAGGACTGGCATTTCCGCCGCATGCTCGAGGAAGCCGGACTTGGCTACGTCGTCGCCGTGCCGAAATCGCAGCAGGTCAAGTCCCTGGCCGGGTGCTGACGCATCGACCAGCTCATCTCCAACCCACCTGACGACCCCTGGCAACGGCTCTCCTGCGGCGACGGTGCCAAGGGCCCACGCGTGTACGACTGGGCGGCTGCAATGCTGCCGGCCGTCCCGTTCTTCGAGGACGACGGGCCCTCGCACCGCAGGTGGGTACTGGCCCGCTGGAGCATCGCCCGCCCGGACGAGATCGCCGACTACCTGGCATACGCGGTCACGGCGACCACTGTGAACCAGCTGGTCACCGTTGACGGCAGCTACTGGGCAATCGAGTGCTGCTTCACTGAAAGGGAGGCCGCAGAAACGGATCTTTCCTCGTCCCGCTCAGCCTGGCGGAGATCCGCAAGCTCATAGCAGCTTGCCACCCTGGAACAGGTCACCGTCAGCGCGCACAGGACGCCCTGAGATAGTCCCGCTTTCGGCGCAGCCACCAGGCCACCGCCGAACGCTGTCACTACCAATGCCGCACCCCGCATCACGAACTCCGGCAACATGACGGGCAGCCAGCTCGCTACACTCGAAAACAAGCCTTTGACCAGCGGCAATAGCAAGGTGCAACTGGAGTACCAGTGGCGGCTACGCCCCCTGGGCTCATCCCCCGGGCGACGGCTGAGGCGGAACCGGTCCCTCGCCCGCGTAGGTGTCACCCACCGGTGCCGACGGCGCGTCGTCCTCGGTCAGCGTCAGACTGGGCCAGGGCCGGGCGAGGGTGGCGTCGTCCAGGGTGATGCCGAGGCGGTTGAGTACGAGGGCCACCACGGGTGCCACCCCTGTGTCCTCGTCCCCGTGCGCGGCGAGCGCCGCTTCCAAAGGGTCCCACCAGAGTTCGGGCCGGTCGGGCCGGGTGTGCTCCATGCCGGGCTCGAAGTTCTCGACGCAATGGCCGTCGCGCCAGTACTGGAAGACGTCGAGCCCCTCTGTGGTCAGCACGCTGTACGTCTCGGTGCCCCGGGACAATTCCGCGAGCGGTTCCTCCCAGGAACCGATGACGCCGTCCTCCTCGACACAAGAGGTCCAACTGCCGAGCCTCCCGGCCCGCAACAACGAGACCATCCCGTGGTCGGAGTCGCCCGAGGACAGCTCCGAAGCCTGGTCCGCGTCGAGCAGTTGCGCTCAAGCCGGATCGGCGCCGTACCGGGAGAACACCTCCTCGGGGCTCAGGTCGCGGGTAAAAGTGACGCACATCCAGGCTTTCGCCCAGGTGAGCGAATGCGTGTCCGCGCCTGCTGCCATGTTCTGCCTCCGTCACTTCCCCCCGGCATCATCTGCCAAGGTCGAGTCATCCGGGCTCCCGCAGCGAATGAGGCACGGCGGAGAGCCATTGTGAGATCGGTACCGGGTGGCGTGCTCGCTGGGGGTTCCTCACGCGGTCAATTTGATGCGGAAGGGGTCGCCGTCCACGAGACGCTCGTATTTGCGAAGCGAGCCGAGGACCCCGCCCGCCGAGCTGTTGGCGCGCTGGGAGATGTGGAGCCTCAAGCACGTCTCCGTACCTGAGGTCGGACGGTCGGGCCAGGTGGCGGGGGCTGACCATGCACCATTCACGACCTGAGGAGTCAGCTCGGCGCAAAGCTCGCCATTCTGGCCCCCCTCCTTCGTGCTGGCAGGTGGGAACTCGTCGCAGCTGTCCCTGTACCTCTGCCCTGGATACAAGTTAGCGAAGGGAGTGCAGGTCGCGGCGCGGTTGGCGTTCGCCGTGGTCTGATCGACCGCGTGCAAAACATCAGTGCCTCGGCGCTTCATGATCTCCTCGTAGAGAGGTACGACGATCCCGTACTTCACGTGCGACCGCGAGTAGCTCAGCACCGGTAGGTCATCGGTCGGTATGACGCAACCGCGCAGCCTAGGTTGCTCCTTGTCACAGCGGATCTTGCCGTCTGCAGGGCTGGACCAAGAGGCGGTGGGGTCGAGTGGGGCCACACCGGACATCGTCACGTACATCTTGTAGCTGGTCTGGAACGATGAACGGGTGGCGTTCGTCGCGAAAGCGTCGCCGCTGTATTTGGTTTGCCCGGTCTTTTCCTGGCCGAGCGTCAGCTCGGAGGAGCCGTACCACGGCTGCTTCGTCACGGTCTTACACCCGGCACCGCAACCGACCTGCATTTTCACCATGAGGCTCTTTACGTCTCCGGTAACCCGTACCAGCTTGGCGGTGATCGTTTCGTTGAGGTCCAGCGACTTGTAGGAGGTGGCGAGCGTGGAGCTGACCTCGATGAGGCCGGTGGGCCGGTGTCGCAGGCTTACCGGACCTGTCGTACAGCGTGTAGGTGACCTCGGCGCCAGTCATGCACAGGCCGCCGGTGCGACTCCAGTTCCATTGTCCCGGCTTGGCCAGCACACACGAGGGTGGAGGCGGCTCGGGATCGTCGCCGTCCGGCTCGAACTCCGTTTCGACGCCGGAGGCATAAGGATCATCGGCGTCGCGGGCAGCAGCTGCCGGGTTGAGAGTGTCTGCCTTCTTGCGGACTGCTGAGCCCGCTTCGCTGGGCGCGCCGTCGACGCTCACACACGCGGTGACAGCGTCGCTCCCCCTCGCTCGGGCGCCGGCCGAGAGATGGAAACAGGAATCCTCGGCAGTGAAGGCAGTACTTTGCGAGGCCGTGGCGGGAGCGGCTGGAACGGTGCCCGTGGTCTCGTTCACGACCGCAGCGAGAGATTGGGCTGACTCGGTCTAAATCTCGGCGACGTAAGCGGTGCCGGCCGCAGTAAGGCCCATGGCGAGGAGGAGGAAGCATACCCATCTGGTGCGTGGTGGTGGCATGACTGCTCTCTGATGCTGGTGGGACGGGTTCGCCCGGTCGCGGAACGCGAAGGGATTGCTGGTGGCTACAGCTCGAGTACGTGAGAGACCTGCTGCTGCTGACACCTCTTGCCGCTTCTCGGCGTCGGTCACAGACAAGCCGCTGACGTTTCACGGGGTATCTAGCACCTCGGTGGCGGTCACCTCAGCTGCTCGGAACGGCGACGTCGGCCGTCCCAGGTCGCCGAGCGAGGGTGAGCACGCGCGAAGGGATCCCGAGGAGGCCGAACGGGCGGCTTCACTGGTCGCTGGTCGATCGTCGGGGAGCGGCCTGTTCGCTGCAGTAGCTTTCCCTCCACCGCAGGTATTGGTCCGCACGATTGGTGATAACACCGTCGACACCCCACGCCGTCGCGGACTGCCATTCACTGCTGGTGTCTGCGGTCCAGATGAAAACATCGATTCCTGCTGCCTGCAATTTACCCACCACTGACGGCTGCGTCGAAAGCTCACTGAACTTCACTGCATATGCGTCAAGCGAGAGTGCACGTGCTACGGCTACGGGGTCCGCATCCATTCGTGAGCGAAGCAAAGCCACCCTGGTCTTGTAGGGGGAAACGGCCACGCTCTGTACTACGTCCTCGTCGAAGGACTGAGACAGCGTGTTCTCGGTCATTCCGGCTTCGCCCACGAGGCGGAGAGCACGATCCACATACTCGGCCTTTTGGGGCCCTTTGATTTCCAGAAGGAGTCTGACGGATCTCACCTTGGGTGAGGCCAGAACCTGTTCCAAAGTGGGAACGCCGCCTCCTCCCTTAACCACCAACTGGGCTATCTCTGCGGCAGTAAAATGGTCAACGCGTCCAGTTCCGTTGGTAGTCCTGTCCACTGTCGCATCGTGCATGATGACCGGTTTTTCGTCCTTGGTGAACTGCACATCGGTCTCCACCCATTCCGCACCGCTGTCGACGGCCGCCTCCAGGGATGCAAGGGTATTTTCCGGAGCGATCTCAGGTGCGCCGCGGTGGCCGATTGCGTGCGTTCTCAGGCATTGAGCAGCTGAGTCATATGCAGAGATACGAATGTCGTCGACAGTTCCACTGAAGTGCTCCTGCCAGGCGCCCTTGTGGAAGAGCCGACCGATCTGCAGGGCGCTGCGGGCTTGCCAGGGGGTGGTGAAACTTGCTGCCGTCTGCGGCTCACCGCCAACCAATAGTTGGACCTTTTTGGCAGTGTGGTCGTATACGCCCGTGAGATGGGTCCATTCGCCCACTTTTGCAGCATTGTCACTCATGGAGCGAACGATGTCTGTCCCGTCGGTGTCGCTCGCATGCCGGTTGAACACCCACTTGTCGTAGTGCTTCGAGTAATACAACTGAAACC
>NZ_JBSFRK010000001.1:435700-620024 GCF_053589195.1 Streptomyces sp. NPDC003379
GTCGTGTCCACCACCGGCCCCGGCGTCGCCGCATACCCCGAGGACCCGTCCAAATGCAGCGCCGTTCCCACCTTGCCGCCGACGCCGAGCCGAGCACCGCGGCCAGCCAGTGTCGCGACCGGCCCTGCACCCTTCCCTCCACTGACTTTCGTGCTGCCTGGGTTCTCATCGAGAAGGAACGAGGCCAGTTCCTGCAGGTGGGACGACACGTCCCCGTCGGCCAGCTTGGTGACATCAGCCTCGGTTACCGGGGATTGCACGGCTCGCACCTCGTCGACGAGGCCGTGCGTGTGCTCCTGCCAGGCACCCCTGTAGAGCAGCCGACCAATTTGCAGAGCGCCGTTCGCCCGCCATGGCGTGGCGAATTTCTCCGATTGCTGTTGCTTTCCATTCACAAAGAGAGATAGCTTCTGGTCGCTGGCATCGTATGAGCCGACGAGTTGTGTCCAAGCGTCGACTTTTGCGACGCTGTTACTCATGGAGCGAACGATGTCTGTCCCGTCGGTGTCGCTCGCATGCCGGTTGAACACCCACTTGTCGTAGTGCTTCGAGTAATACAACTGAAACCCGCTGGCATGATCACCCGCCTGAGACAGAACCGTATAATTCTCATTCTTGTCATCCAGCTTGACCCAGGCCGACACCGAAAACGACTTCGTCGTGTCCACCACCGGCCCCGGCGTCGCCGCATACCCCGAGGACCCGTCCAAATGCAGCGCCGTTCCCACCTTGCCGCCGACGCCGAGCCGAGCGCCACCGGACAACGACGCGGCAAACTCTTCTGGAACTCCCCCTGACACATGCCGCGAACCGGAACCTTCATCCAAGCCGAAGAAAGCTTTCTCCTTCAGAGCGGGATTTCTCACTTCGGGCAGGGGTGCAGCAGAGGCAGATGAAGACGTCCCCCAGAACGACGCCGACAAAATCATCACGCATATCACAGATTGCGCTATTCTCCTGTGAAATTCCATTTCACTTCCTTGGATCGAGCGATAAGGAGGCACTAGCGAAGAGCGCGGCGCGACGAAGGAGGAAGAATGCGTCATGACAGCCGAGTCGATGGACCATCGTTCGTGTCCCGCAAGCTCAGGGCCACATCGTTGGTGACGGTGAAGAAGGGCTTGGTACGTGTCGCACCCCGCTCCTCGTGCTGCAGGACAATGGCTGGGAGCACGTCGGTCTTTTTACGGTCGACGATGTCGCCCCCCATCCGGCCGATCGAGATGCACGGGCTGGTGTTACTCACGCGCAGGCGAACGTCCCACACGTCATGGGTGCTGCTTCGCAGCGCAAGCGCCCGGGAGTACGGCAGAGTGAAAGTGAAAAGCCCTGGGCTTCCGACCAGTTCGGTGACCGGGACAGTGAAGTCGTGTGTCTCCCCCTGGCGTGATGCAGCAACCACTGTGGCGGCATGGAGAGAGGCGGGCATGTCGGCCGTGAGCAGGCGTGCGGTCACTGTGGCGTGGTCGTCGCCGGTCGCGATGCTTTCCACTTCGGCGTGGGCATCGCGCCGCCAGGTGCGCAGCGCCAGAAATCCGTCGGTGGTGGCATAGGGAAGCCAGGCCGTCACATGGCCGTCGGCGATAACGGGCCTTCGGCCGACACTGCGCGCCTGTTCTGCCAGCGCACAGATGAGGCGCGCCTCCTCCCCGGTCTCATTACCCACCACGTAGCAGTCCCATCGGCCTTCCGACAACGTGTGCTCGGCCGGAGCGAGCGTGATGCGGATGTCGCTTCGGTCGGAGCTGGTGCTTGAGGCGAGTACGGGGATTCGGATCTCTCGTCCCTCTGGATCGCGGCGCAGGCGGGCCAGGAAGTCGAGGCGCCCAGAGGGCAGGGTCGAATCGTCGAGGCGGATGCTGATACTGCCGTCAGCGCAGGCCCGGGCAGATGCGACGGGTCGTGGACCGGGCCTCGTTTCCAGGGCCGGCACCGGTACGGGGAACGTCTCGACCTGTTTGGCGGCTCTTGCCGGAAGCGCGGATCGCAACCGGGCCAACAAAGGTCTGCCGGGGACAGACTTCGCCCAACGGCGTTTGCGTGGGGCGGACAGTTCCTGGAACAGAGCTTCGTAGCGCTGGGCGATGACGGCCGGTTCGTAGGCTTTCGCCCGCTGACGCGCGGCGACCCCTAGGCGGGCACGGAGCGGAGCGTCGGCCATGAGGCGGTCAAGGGCCGTGGCGTACCCATCGACTCCGGTTCCCAGCGGCACCAGAACACCGTTGGTTTCGCCAATGATCTCGGCGGGCCCGTGGGGGCAGTCGGTGGAGACCACGGGGACGCCGCAGTGCATGGCCTCGACGATGGTCATGCCGAAGGACTCCATGTCGGAGGAGACTGCGGCAATGGCACCCTTAGCCCATTCGGTTTCGATCGGTGAGACCGGCCCCATGAGGGATATGCGGTCGTACAGGCCGAGTTCGTCGATCTGGCGCCGCAAATTCGCTCGCTCCGGTCCTCGTCCGTAGAGGCGCAGCGACCAGGTGGGGTGCGCGGGGGCGGTTTTGGCGAAGGCGTCGATCAGTCGGTCGTATCGTTTGACGGCGGCGAGTCGACCTGCGGCGATGATGATGTCGGAGCGGTGGTCGGAGGCTTCGACCGCGGGTTCGGGCACGCTGTTGGGGATGCTCATGATGCGGGCCGGCACGTTCGGCAGGGCTCGGCGGTACTGCGCGGCGTCGGCTTCGGACACGGTCACCAAAGCGTCCAGTTGGGCGACTGCCTCGTTCTGGTGTCCGCGCAAGGTGGGGTTGTGGGCGTCCAGGCTCAGGTGTTCCTGCCCGATGCGCAGGTAGCGGCTTTGGCCGTCGCGGGCGAGGTAGCCGTTGAGGTCGGGGCGGGTAGCGATCACCACATCGGCGTCGGTCTCTTGCAACCACTGGCCGATGCGTTTGTCCTGGAGCGCCGAGTAGGGCAGGCGTGCGGAGTTCGCGGCGGCACCGGTGTCGGGAAACATGGTGCACGGCTGGCGAGTCAGCGGATGCCCACCGTCGTAGGCGGGACTGTCCTGGCGCATGTCGATCAGTGGAGTCAGCCTTACCTGTCCATCGAACGGGAGCTCAGGTTCGTCCTTCACCTGGTGCACGCTCACGACCTCGACCTCGTGCTGTGCCGCCAGGGCGCGGGACAGGTTCACGGTGGTGCGGATCGTGCCGCCAATGCCGTAAGCGTTATTGATCAGAAATGCGATCTTCATAGCGTGTTCCCCCGCGCAGCCGCCCTGGTCAAGGGGGTGCGCTGTCTGCCTTGCGTGAAAGAGTCAGGGCCGCACAAGGAGAGGACCGGCAGGCGTTGCTTGGCGCGACACTCACGGGCCGCTGAAGCAAGTTCGTTGTAGGCGTGCCTTGCCTCACGGCGGCAGGCGGGCGGGGCAGCCGGATGGCCTTCCGCCCTCTGGTCCCGGGGCCTTTCCGGACAGGCGCCCCCGGGACCAGACTGCTGGGCATCGATTCACCATCGACGCCGTACTTGCGGAACGGGGCTAGCGGATGACGGTGCCGAAGGCAGCGCCTGCTGCAGGCAGGCCGTCCTTGCCCGGTTCGTAAGTGGAGACGGCGCCGCTGGCGGCGTCGGTGATGTTGTTCCATGGCACGGTGTGCACGGATCCGTGCGGCGCGGGTCCGCTGGGCAGGCCCAGGTACAGGTGCGTACCGGCGGCGTGGATACTGGTGCCCAACTTTTGCTTGGCGCTGGAAACCCCAGGGAGGCCTACCTTGCCGGGCTCGACCACGACGTCGTGGGCACCGGGGGCGCCGAGCAGAGAGAAGACCTCCACCGAGCCTGCGTCCGCGGCGGTTCCGATGTCCTCGCCAGGGATGCCGACGGCCACCAGCACGCTCGTGGTGCTGGACACTGCGCCCGGGGCCGTGTTGACGGCAGAGACCTGTGCACCGAACTTGTCACCGGCTTCCGGTGCCCCGGTGACGTCCGCGGACCCCTGCTGGATGTCGGCGAGCTGCTTCAGCGCACCATCGGCGGCGACGCGTAGGGCGACGACCCGTCCGGCACCAGCAGCATCAGCAGTCTTCTCTCCCGGCGAGCCGATCGCCAGGAAGGTGTCAGTCGGCAGAGTCGAGGCGCTGGCCCTGGGCCGGTAGGACGTCATGGAGATGGACGCGCCGAAGAGGTCGCCTGCTTCCGCAGCACCGTTGATGTCAGGCGCGGTGCTGTTCTGGTCGACACCGGCCAGCGCAGTCGGGATCTTGTCCGGGCTCAGCGCGTGACGGAAGACCGTGACGGCTCCGGAGTCGGCCTTGTCCCCGATGGCCTCGTTCGGAGCCCCAATGGCCAGGTGCTCAGGGGAACCGGCCACGCTGGTGCCCCAGCGGTCGCCCTTTTCGCCCACGCCCGGAACGTCCTTGGAGTCCTGGTGAACGGAGACGTTGGTCTTGCCACGCAGGTAGAAGGCGCTCCCGCTGTCGACGACACCACTCACGTCCTCGCCGGGCACGCCGATGAGCAGGTACGGCTCCCCGAGTGTGGTGGTCCCCGCGGCCACGGCGTCGCCCATTCGGTCACCGGCCTCGGAGGCAGCGGCGCCGACAGCGCCGTCGCCCTTGCCCTGCTCGAAGTCAAGTCCGCTGGGGGTGCCCTTGCCCAATCCGTTGGCGGAGCCGTAGACGATCTGCACCAGGCCGGCGTCAGCCGTGTTGGCGATGTCCTCGCCGGGGGTGCCCACCACGAGGTCGGTGTAGCCATCCAGGTTGTAGTCCACGGTGGCCAGTGCGTCACCGAACTGGTCGCCGTTCTCCGCGACCCCGGTCACCCCGGTGGCCGCCTGTGTGACCTCGGCAGTGCCCTTGTTGCCCCCGTAGACGACACGTACCAGGCCCGCCTTGGCTTGCGAAGCGACGGTTGCCTGCGGGTCGGCGATGGCAACGTCGCGCACACCGTCGCCGTTGAAGTCGGTGGTAGCGGCGGCCTGGGTGGTGGAGTCGATCCAGCCCCCCAGGTCGTCCACGCGCGCGCTGATTGCGTCGGTGCTGGTCTGTGCCGCCTCGGTGCCGAAGCAGCCCCCCTGGAACGAGCGGCTGTTGATGCCGACGAGCTCAGGATTTCCGCTCGTCTCCCGGAAAAGCGGGCCGCCGGTATCACCCTTGCAAACGGCCGCCCCGTTACTGCCGGTGATCGGCAGATCGTTGCCGCTGCGGGAGCCCGCGGCGAAGGAGCCGGAGTGCAGGGCCACAGGGGCCCACTCGTTCTTGGTGCGCCCGTAACCGGTGGCGGTGAACTGCTCACCAGAACTCGGTGCGCTGGTGGCCACAGCGATGGGCGCGGTACTTGTCACCGGAGCCGCCAGGCGGGCGAGGACCACGTCGCGGTCGCCACGGGGGACGACCTCGACGACCTCGCGCATCTCTCCGGCCGTAGACGTCAGCTCCGTGCGGCCGATGGTCGCCGTGGTCTTCAACGCCGGCTTGCCAGCCCTGACGTCCAAGCTCTGTGCGGGGTTCTCTGCGAAACAACTCGCAGCGGTGAGCAGCCACTGCTCATCGACGAGAGCGGCCGAGCAGGCCCGCTTCCCGTCACCGATGTCCAGGCGGGCGGTGAAGCCGTGGGCCTCGTTGGCATCGGCAGGTCCGGTGAGCGCGTGTGCGGGTGTAGCCGACAGCAGTACCGGCGCGGTCAGCGCACAGGCTGCCAGAGCAGCAGCGGTACGCAGTCTGCCCTTGGAATGGGCTTGCATGACAGTTCCTCAAGAAGGTGAGAACACAGGCGCCGAAGGCGCCCGTGACGGCGGGGTGCAGGAGCTACTTCGAGGTGACGATCTCGACGAGCATGTGATCGCGGCCCTCGGGGTCGGCGCTCTCGCCTACCGGGGTGAAGGTGTTCTTCGCGATGTCGAAGTTCTTCTCCCGGCCGTCCAGGGTCGTGGTCACGTCCGTGTTGTAGTCGTTGCCCTTGATGCCGTAGACGGCAGGGATCTCTAGGCTCAAGTAGCCGCTCTTGCCCGTCACTTGGAAGCAGACCTTGTCCGTGTTGCGGGCCCATACCTCCAGCAGGCCGTCCTGACTGCCGCATGCGGCCAGCACGATGTGCCCGTCACCGCGCTTGAGCAGGATGCCCTTCTCCTGCTGAATCTTTTCCGCCTGCGGGTAGTTGAAGTCCTCCACCGCGTACCCGGGCGCTCCATCAACAACAGGGACAGCCGTGCTGGCCGACTCGTCCGGGCCGGATGTGAACCAGGCCACAGCCGCGGCCGCAGCGGCACACCCCGCCACAAGGGCGCGAATAACGATTTTCATGCGTTCCCCCTACATAGGTCAGATGTCACCGTGCTCGCTGTAACGCCCGTAAATGAGGAGCCGCATGGCATGCGAAAGTATCGCCTCCATGGTTGGTACACCTGGCGCTTCGCCTCTCCCTCTGGGCGAGTCACTCACAGGAAACAGCGAGCAAACAACCCTTATCGGAGGTTGTTATCTGTGATGTGCGGGACGGCAGCAACAGGCAGGTGCCGACCTCGCCACAAGTACGTGACGCGACCATTCAAATCCACAGCGTGTTCACATGTCCAACACAGCAATAGGCCCCTTATGGGGACATACCCGGGCCAAAGGCGCCAGATGGAGAGGTCCAGATGACCCGCATCACATGACAGGGAAGTAATGAAAATGCAAAACCCGGAACCATCGCTGCAGGCAGCACGCATCCAGGTAACGGAAGCGTGACGATCCGCGCGACAGCGCGCTGCCGGGATTACTCAGCAACCTTGCGTAAGTATCTGCGGCCGCTAAGAAGAGCCGAGTACTTTCAGACAATTTCGGTGCGCATGCTTTACTGTTTCGGAAATCCTGTGTGAGGATCCCTTCTTCGGGACGACGCTTATGCGTCGAGGAGACAGCATCGACGGGTTCAGCCGGAGCGCCGCCGCAGAACGGCAGGAAGGGGCGCTTCGGTCAGGGGGCTGCAGCTACCCCGGCGTGAGCCACGAGCCGACCGGATCCGCCCAACTTGCGCCCAGCGCCGCAGAGGTGACCCTTCCGCTGCCGTCACTGCCTTCTCCGGCGTAGCGCAGCTGCGCTTTCCAGGGGCATCGGCCAGCCGTTCTGCAGATACCCGCCAGCCTGCAAGTGCCTCTGCCCTGTAAACGGCCCGCTGTGTTAATGATCACCGACCTGCCGTGTGGCAGGGATGACGAGGACAACACGTATATGAAGACAACGTTTTGGAGCAGGCGCCGATTGCTTGGCGTCCTTGCAGCCGCCACCGCCGTGGCAGCCTCGCCTGGGGCTCTTGTGTCTGTGGCACGCGCTGTCGAAGGAGGCGTACCGGATCCCCTCGCGCTTCCGGACTCGGACCGGGCGAAGGCAGTGAAGGCGTGGATCACGGGCGGCCGGGCAACCCGGGCGGCTGCAGCTGACGCTCTTGTCGGCACCGACGCCGACATACAGGCCTTTCTCACCGAGCAACTGCCCCAGACCACCGCGGAAGACAGCCGTGTCGCCGTGCTGACCTACCTCGCCAACGCCGGCAAGGGGATGCGCAGAGAAGCCACAGCGGCCCTCGACAGTGGCGACGCCGCCATTGCGTCCTTCGTCAAGGACGGCTTCAAGCCCGTCATCATCGAAGACCTCCAGGTGGCCACCGCAAGTGTCGTCAGCAACGGCGGTAAGGCGGTACAGCAGGCAGGATCGGCCGCCATGACGGAGGGGAACCGAAAGGCCCTGGAGGCGTTCCTCACCGACAAGCAGTTCAGCGCTGACTTCGAGGACATGCGCGTCGAGATCACCAAGTTGCTCGCCTCCGCCGGTCCGGAGGTGACGAAGTATGCGAACCGAGCGCTGAGCGGGACGGACGAGGATGTGCTGTGGTTCCTCGATACAGGGCAGCACATCGCCCGGGCCCGTGACCAGGAGTCAGCGACCATCGATGAACTCGTCAAGGTGGTGGAGCGGGAAGGAAAGCGAGCTAAGGCGAAGACTGAACTGGCGATTGAGGCGTCGGAGCGGGCCCAGACAGCCGCGCAAAAGGCGAAGGAAGCAGCTGAGAAGGCTGCGGCCGAAGCCAAGAAGGCTGAGGAGGACGTAGCGAAGTCCGCAGCGGCGGCACGTAAGGCAGCCAAGGCATCCAGAGGTGCGGCGGACGCGGCCCGGACCGCAATCAGGGCTTCTCAGGCCGCTGTGGACGCGTCGCGTCGCGCATCCTGGGCCGCCACCGCCGCCTCCCAGGCTGCCGCCTCCGCCGGTTCTGCCGCCTCTCGTGCCTACAACGCCGCGATCGCCGCCTCCAAGGACGCGTCCAAGACCAACGCCGCGAAAAATGCCGCCGTCGTTGCACGTAACGCAGCCTCGCAGGCACGATCAGCAGCCAAGGCGGCCGACCAGGCCGCGATCGCCTCCGCCCAGGCCGCCAACGCCGGCAGCGCTGCCGCTTCTGCGGCCCGTAATGCAGCGGCTGCCGCCAAAGCCTCCGCCCAGGCTGCGACCTCAGCCGGTAAGGCCCAGAAGGAAGCAGCGGAAGCCAGGCGGCAGGCGGAGATTGCATCGAAGGCGGCCAACCAGGCCACCAACGCGGCATCCGCAGCCCAGACCTTGGCCAATGCGGCTGCGGACGCCGCCCGTGAGGCCCGCGACGCCGCCTATTCCGCCGCGACGCACGCAGACAAAGCGGCGGATGCGGCCGAGGAAGCTGTTAAGCATGCGGGCAAGGCCATCGACTACGCGAACAAGTCCACCGCGCACGCTGCTGAGGCCGTCAAGGCGGCGAATGTCGCTACCAAGATCGTCGAGAAGGCTCTGAAGGTGGAGCAGAAGGCCCGAGAGGCCGAGATGGCGAGCTTGGAGGAAGACCGTAAGCAAGGGCTGGAGGAGGCGGCGGAGCTTGCTCGGATCGAGGAGGAGGAGCTTGCGGATCTCCAGAACAACCGCACCCAGGCGGAACAGACCAGCAAAGCCGTCAAGGATCTGATCGCTGGCGCCGAAGCGGCGCTGGCCAACAACGACCTGGTGCAGGCCGCCGCCCTCGGACGGAAGGCGGCCATCGGCCTAATGGACTCCAGGGGGCCTTGGACGCGGCAGGCCGCTCAGTTCGCTCTGTCAGGATCAGACGACGATGTCCACGCCTGGATCGATGCGGACAGGGTCATCGCTGCAGGGCAGGACGACCGGGAGACCATCCTCTACATCACTCAGGTGTCCGACCCCGCCGTGGCGGATGCGGCAGTCAAGGCGCTTGAGAGCGGCAGTTCCACAGTTGTGGGCGACTTCGGCACCTCTGGCGTTATCAAGGCCAGGGAGGACGAGAACCGCATTCTGATCTTCCGCATCCTCGATGGCAAGCCAGGCAAGGCTGTCACGGTCGCGGCGAACAACGCCCTGAAGGTTGGTACCCCGGAAGCTCTGCAGAAGTTCTTCGACCACGACCTCGCGGAAGCGGTACGCGAGGACGACGCGGTGACTACAGCGACTATCGCCGCTTCTGGCGGACCGTACGGCAAGGCATACGCGGATGTAGCCATGGCAGGCCCTACCTGGATGCGGCGGCGGTTCGTCGACGTCGTGCAATACCAGGCGGCGCAACTTGACTTCGACTCCGCCGGTCACTCGGCTGCCATCCGTGCAACTATCGCAGCCTCCGCGAAGATCGCCCATCAGGCGCAGAAGGACGCGGCGTTGGCCTCCAAGGCGGCGGCGGACGCCAGGGATGCCGCAAACGACGCGGCCGACTGGGCGAACAAGGCCATTGACTCGGCGAACAATGCCGCCGACTCAGCCAAAGAAGCCAAGAAGAACGCAGACGCCGCGGACAAGTCGGCAGCCGATGCTCAAGCATCTGCGAACAAGGCCAAGGCCGCAGCGACTACTGCCCGCGGCGCGTCCCGAGCGGCGAACTTCTCGGCGAACACGGCCATGGACTCTGCCCGCAGCGCCCTCAACTCCTCCTACCGGGCCCAGGCATCCGCGGCTGCAGCGCGGCAGTCGGAACTCGCAGCAAACAGGGACAAGGCCACAGCGGCAGCCGCTGCCAGCGATGCCCGGCGGATCGCCGTGCACAAGCGAGCCGCAGAAATCGTGGAAGCCGCACGCAAGGCAGCGGAGAACGCCAAGCAGAACAAGAAGGACAAGCGCAACCCAGCCGATTCCCCCACCCACGACCAGGTCAACCGGAGCGTCATCTCCGGAGGTGGAGAAGAGTGGTGGAGTGACGCCGGGTGGTGGGCCGATGTTTTCAACAACACCAGTGCCGCTACCGGACTGCTGGCAACCGGGCTCGGAGGCATCAGCCTCCTCTTCCCTCCAGCGGCCCCCGCCACAGCACCTGTCGCCCTTTTCCTCGGCGGAGTCTCCCTCGGCGCCGCTGGTATCGGTGCCATCTGCTCCGGTATCGAGCACGGCTTCGGTAGCGCTGAATTCATCCAGGGTGCAGGCAGCACTGCGTTGGGCATCGTGACCAGAGGAGGGTCCCGGGGGATCGGGCTCGTGAAGAAGGTCCCCAAGGCTCTGGACAAGGTCACAGACTTCGCAGGAGACGTTGCCTCTCCTATCGGTAGAGCTCTCTCGTCCATCGGCTGACAGCACCCGAGATGCAGCGGTGGGGGTCATGAACGTCGGCTCCCGCCGTCAGCCTGCCGGTCGGTATCACGGCCTACCGCAGAGATCACTCATCCACCATCTTCGGTGAACTCACCCTGGCCCGAAGCCGACCCGTCTTTGCTGTTGCGTGGTCGGAAAGACTCAGTAGCTGTCGACCGGTCGTGGACGTCAGCTTGGTGTGGCCGATGGTGGCCGTGGCTTCCACGCCAGCAGCCCGGACGGTACGTCCACGCTCTGCATGGCGTTCTTCACGAAACAACTCGCGGCAGTGAGCAGTGACTGCTCGCGGACGAAAACGGCCGAACACAGAGTTAGCCGGGGGCGTCGCCTCGCATCCTCAAAACCCTGTTCTGGCCACGGCAACTGACACGACCATCACGGAAACCGCCCGGTGTGCGCGGACCACAGCCTCAACCCAACCCGACGGCACAAACAGCCGCGCCCCCAATTGGGCGGTTCGCTCGCACAGGACCACAGCGATCTACGCGTCAGTTGGCCGTCAGCCTCCGCGACAGCGGGCGGCCGAGCCTCTAAATGTCCGTCACCGAATAGCCGGCCGTCAGCCTGTTCTGACACCACCCCAGCTATGGGAGTACGCCTTAAAGAAGCTCAACTCGCCAGCCAAGCCGTAAACGTGACAACGCTGGCCCCGGTGATGCACGAGGTCACCGAGGACGGCAAGGAACTGGCGCCCTCGGTCACCGGCGGACTGCCGCCGTTCCGCCGACCGGCAACGGGTCGGAATCACCGGCCAACACGTCACACACGAAAGGACCTCGCACAATGAGACCATCGTCTCGAATACCACGCTCCAGGCGCGCGTATCTCTCTCTGCTGGCCGTCATGGCGCTCGGCACCACCACGACGGCCATGGCCCCGGCGCACGAGACGCCGGACCAGCCGTGGCACCACGTGGGCCGCATCGACGCGGATTCCCTGCCCCACGTTCCCGACCCGATGAAAACCAGCCCTCTCCCGTTGACGCCCGGGGAGCACTGCGAACCCACCCGGGCAGGCTCCCGGGAACGCCGCGACGGGGCCGTCACGGCCTGCATCACCACACTAGCCGCCCCGGTAAACGCCCGCCGGACGGCCGCCAGCGCACAGCGGACGGCCGCGGCCGCGCCGGCGGCCAGCGGCGGCAACACAGCGAGCTGCGAGATCACCAACCCGGGCAACTACACGTACAAACGCTTCAGTTACTGCGCCACCGGCCTGACCGTCCGCTACACCCTGAAAGACGACAAGGGCAAGGAGCTGGGCAACGGCGCCCTGGAGGTCTCGACGAACGCGACCTTGCCAGAGAAAGGCACGACGTGGGACGAACACGTCACTGTCAAGATGACCCGTGCGACGGGGGCCGTGACCACTCTGACCGTGAAGCTCCGATCGGGCTGCGGCACGGGCTGCAAGGCCACGAAAACCGCACCGTGGTATGGCGGCGCCCTGACCGTCGGCCAGTCCCTCAGCGGCAACGTCTCCTATTCCTCGACCCCCGCCCCGAACACCAAAGAGGAGTTCACTACCTCGTACAAGGTGTATGTGACCTCCCCGGGCGCCACGGCCGTCGACCCGAATGCCTCCTGGGACAACCCCCGCGAGATCCGCTGCGACGACGCCGTCCGGGAGGCCACGGGCACACCGTCGCCGGGTTGTGTCATACCCACGGTCATGGCCGTCGTGCCAATGAGCGCGCAGGGCTCGGACCCAGGTGGTGCGATGGCCGCCTATCAATGGGCCCAGCAGAACCTCGCCGACGGCTGGGGGCAGGCCAAGCCACTGACCAGGGCGAAGAGCGGCACAGCCGGTCGTACGGGGCGCACTTGCGGAAGCGCGGGTACGGCGCCCTTCCAGGTCAATACAGACCTCATCGATACCGACACCTGTGGTGAGTTCCCCTTCGCGGAGGCCAAGGAGGGAGGAATCGACGGCGCTCAGTGCGTCGAGGTGATCCCCAACGCCAGCAGTGGTGGCTGGGACACCTACATCCTTGGCGATAGTCGGGATCTTGATCCCGGCGCGCCCTGTATGCGTGCCCATGTCCCCGCCGCCGACAAGCAGTTCGCCGACAGCAAACTCATCGAGGGCTTTCAGAACAAGCGGGTGATCGACGCCGAGCAGTTCAAGGTGGAGTTCACGACGCCGGCCCCTGTCCCGCAGGCCCCCTGCTTGGCAAGCCCGCCGACAGGTGCGCTTCCCTCCGGCGACGGGTGGATCAAGAACACCACCGAACCGGTCCCCCACACCAACAAGAGCACCAACCCGCCCGGCCCGGCCGGTACTCGGCCGACCATCGCACAGGCCTGTCTGGGGAAGCAGCTTGGCAAGGGCAGTGGTGCCACGGGCAGCATCACCGGCTGGAAGGACGCGGAGCTGTTCGCCGCAGCGAACTCGCCCGGAACCGCGCAAGCCCGGTGTCACCTGGTCGCGAACATCCTCGGAGGAAAGGGCCGGGTTCGGGACGGTGGCCAGAACAACCTCGTTCCCTGCTGGCAGGTGGGGATGAACACCGGTACACCCAGCATGCGGACCTACGAGGCCGAGGCTCAAAAGAAGGTAGCGGAGCAGAGCTTCGGGGCCAATGACGCGATCCTCTATCAGGTGACGCCCGTTTACCGGGACGCCACCAGCACGATTCCGGTGGGAGTCACGATGAACGCTAATATCGAACGAGCGAACGGGACGACGGAGCAGCTTTTCCCCAACGTCTACGTCCCCAACACCCAGGGAAACACTGGGCTGCTCAACCTCGGAAACTGACCTTAATCAGTTCGTGCCTTCGGGAGCCAGTATGAGTCACACCACCCCGCTGCGGCCGTTCGACGTCACCGCACTCTTCCCTGCACTGGCCCCCCTGGCACGCACAGCGACCCGGCTGCATCCCCGCCCCGGGTCACCCACGCCGCACGACAGCTCCGTCGGCGGGCCGCTGCTCTGGCCCGCCGACGAGCCGTGGCCGCACTGCGAAGGACCGCACGAATGGGACAGGGTGAACGCGGTCCTCTCGCCGGAGGACGTACGGTTGTGGCGTCGCAGCCGAGCTGAATCGGCAAATCGACGGCTCCACGACCCCCAGGGGCCCTGGGCCACGCCCGAAGAACTGGCGGCCGAGGAGCAGATCATGGCTGGCCGCCCATGGCCCGAGGGTCCGATCGCCATGCTGCCCGTGGCCCAGCTGTACGTCCGTGACATCCCCCTGCTGTGCCCGCCCGCGCAATCAGAGGCCAACCTGCTCCAGGTCCTCTGGTGCCCCTTCGATCACCCGGCGCACCCCAAAACCGCACTGTTCTGGCGGTCCGCCGCGACTGTGACGGACGTGCTCGACGCACCGCCCGAGCCGCCCGCGATTCAGTTCCCCACTTATCTGCCCGAGCCGTGCCTGCTCACACCGGAGCAGGTCACGGAGTACCCCAGCTATCTGGAGCTGAGCAAGGAGCTGCAGGAGCAACTGGGCGACTGGAGCAGGTGGCAGACGGTCGGACCAGCACTGGACAGCTCCTACGAGGCCGCCCCGGAGGAGCTTTACATGGACATGCTATCCATCTCCCCTGGCTGGAAGACCGGGGGTTGGACCCGCTGGGGCCTCACCGACCCCATGCCCCGAGTCTGCTCCACATGCGGCACGGGGGCGGTCCCACTGCTGACGATCGCCACCACCGAATGGGACGACGCCACCGAAAGCTGGGAACCCGAAGAGGACCAGGCGAACCCCACACCGCTACTTCCCGGCACCCCTCCAGCGAACTTCACCATGCTCGACCTCGCCCGGGGCCACGACTTGCAACTCCATGTCTGCCCGGCGTCCCCAGATCATCCGCACATTGAACTGATCCAGTGAGCGAGTCTGACGTGCCAATAACTGCAGGTAGAAGCGGTTTCTGCCGGAGTGACGACGCCCGAGGACACCTCACGGGCGCATGTCTCGGGTTCTGAGAACGGTGCAGCCGAAAGCAAGTTGCGGTGGGGCACCTTCTGGGTCAGGAATTCTGTTCGGATCACCCTGGCCTGCGCGGAGGGGGCTTCCGACAAGGACGTCGCTGCTCGGCGCGGCTCGACGCCGCATGTGGTGGGCCGATGGCGTGCAAGGTTCGTCGAGTGTCGGATCGCCCGACCTGGGAGACATGCCTCGCTCGGGCGATCCCCGGACGGCGACCGACGAGCAGGTGGCCGCGCTGGTCACCAGGACGCTGGAGTCGGTTGCGCAGAGCGCGTCGCACTGGTCGACGCGGTAGATGGCGAGGCACACGGGTCTGTCGCAGTGGACGGTGCCGCGGGTCTGGCGGGCGTTCGGTCTGCAGCCGCACAGGTCGAAGGCGTTCGAGCTGTCGACGGACCCGTACTTCGTCGACAAGGTCCACGATGTCGTCGGCCTCTATCTGGACCCGCCCGAGCGGGCTCTGGATCTTCTGGGTGAACGAGAAGTCTCAGATCCAGGCCCTCAACCGCTCGCAGCCAGTGGTGTCGATGATGCCCGGAGTACCGCAATACGTCACGCACGATTGTGTCCGCGCCGGCACGATCTCCGCGCCGCTGTCCCGCATGACCGCATAGGCCGCGTCCACGTCGTCCACTTCCACGCTCATGTCGGGGGCGACCGGGGCGGTCTTGCAGCCGTGCAGGAAGCCCGCGCCGCCTACGACCACGCCTATCGCGTCAGATGCCTCGAAGAACAGACGTGGCACCAGGCCAAGCGTCTGACCGAGTACGTCACCGTCGTACGAGACCACGTACATCACTGCCGCTCGGCCGGGAAAGGACCAAGGTCGAGGGCATGGCTCGCGTTCGCCGACCACCCACCTCCAGCACCTCGCCGAGACAGCCTCAGCACCGAAACTCCCCACGCCGCACAAGTCCAACGCCGACAACCTCAAGCCCTACCTCGGCCATTGGAGCCCGTACAGACGCCGCTCATACTGAGCCCCAACACCGCCCACAACCCACGCCTTTTCACCAGGAGACGGCAAGGACCAACCTCCTGCAGGCCATATCCGACCCGCCGTCACCTGCTCGAACAGCAGCCTGACGCCCATCGGAAAAGGTGCCAGACATGCGTCGCTCGTGCGTCAAGATATCACCCGTAACGCCCACACTGCACATAATGCACATCAAACGAAACCGCAGGTCAGCGGCCCTTCCCGGCGGGCTCAAGGATCGCGACGCACTCCACATGCTGCGTCATCGGAAAAAGATCAAACGCCCGCAACGACCGCACCCGATACCCCCCGTCCCGGAAGTACGCCAAGTCCCGAGCCAGCGCCGCCGGATCGCAAGCCACGTAAGCGATGCGGCGCGCGCCCAGGCTCGCCAGGTGGCGGACCGTCTGCTTGCCCGCGCCTGCGCGCGGGGGGTCCAGGACGATGAGGTCCGCTTCGGTGATGCCCGTGCGCGGGAGGACCGATTCGACCTTGCCCTGTTCGATGCGGACGCGGTCGAACGCCGCGAGGTTGTGGCGGGCGTCCTCCACCGCTCGCTTGCCGGACTCGATGCCGAGGACCGCGCCCTTCTCGCCGACGCGGTCGGCCAGTGCGCCCGCGAAGAGGCCTACGCCGCAGTAGAGGTCGAGGGCCGTGTCGCCCTTGCGGGGAGTGAGGCCCTGCATGACGGCGAGCATCAGCGTCTCCGCCGCCTTCGGGTGGACCTGCCAGAAGCCGCCGCTGCCGACGCGGTACGTACGGCCGTCGGCCCGCTCGCGGACGAAGGGGCGGCCGTGGACGCGGTGGATGCCGCCGTCATGCTCCTCGACGCGCATCACGGATACCGGCTTGTCCAGTTCCACGATGGGCAGGCGCGCGCCCGGCTTCGGGGCGAGGATCACCTGGCGGTCCTGGGAGCCGGTCGCCGCGATCGCCTCGACCGACGCCATGCCGGACCAGTCGCGCTGTTCGATGCCGAGTTCCGAGACGCCGTCGGCGGCGATCATGCAGTGTTCGATCGGCTCGACCTCGTGCGAGCGGTGGCGGCGCAGGCCCGCGTTGCCGTCCTCGTCCACCGCGTACTGCACGCGCGTACGCCACGAAGGGACCTCGCCCGGCGGCACCTTGTCGCCCTCGGCCGGCATGACCGTGCCGTCCCAGCCCGCCTCCTCGGGGGTCAGGCCCGCGAGGCGCTTGAGCTGTTCGGTGATGACCTCGCCCTTGAGGCGGCGCTGCGCGCCCGGCTTGGCGTGCTGCCAGTCGCAGCCGCCGCAGCGGCCGGGGCCCGCGTAGGGGCAGGGGGCCTCGACGCGGTCCTTGGACGGGTCGAGGATCGTCACCGCGTCCGCTCGGAGGAAGCGCGCGCCCTCCTCGCCCTCGGTCACACGTGCGATGACCTTCTCGCCGGGCAGCGTGTGCCGTACGAAGAGCACCTGGCCCTCGGCGGTACGGGCGATGCAGTGGCCGCCGTGCGCGACGGGGCCGACCTCGACCTCGTACTCGTGGCCGACCAGCGACGTGTCCGACGGTGACGTCGACGTGTCCGCCTGCGCGTTCCCCGCCTGCGGATTCTTCGGTTCTGCCTGCATGGCGGGGTGACTCCACAACGTAAAAAGGGGAACAGCCGGACAACAGCCCACCAGTCTACGTGGGTGTTGTCCGGCCGTTCACCACAGACAGGCCGGGAGGCGGCGTCAGGCCGTCAGGCCTTCTTGCTCGGCTCCTTCTCCTTCGGCTCCTTCTCCTTCGGCTCCTTCTCCCTCGTACGCCTCGGCTTCTCCACCGGCCCCCGCCGCACCGCACCCGGCGCGTTCCACTCCTGGCGCTTGCGGGCCCGCTTCTTCGCGGCCTCGGAGGAGTCCAGCTGGTAGGGGACGGACGTCACCATCACGCCCGGGGTGAAGAGCAGACGGCCCTTGAGGCGCAGCGCGCTCTGGTTGTGCAGCAGGTGCTCGTACCAGTGGCCGACCACGTACTCGGGGATGATCACGCTGACCACGTCGCGCGGGCTCTCCCGGCGCAGGTTCTTCACGTACTCGATGATCGGCCGGGTGATCTCGCGGTAGGGCGAGTCGAGGACCTTCAGCGGCACGGTGATGCCGCGCCGCTCCCATTCGTCCTTGAGCGCCTTGGTCTCGGCCGGGTCGACGTTGATGCTGAGCGCTTCGAGGGTGTGCGAACGCATCAGCTTCGCGTACGACAGGGCGCGCAGCGTCGGGCGGTGGATCTTGGAGACGAGGACGATCGAGTGGACGCGGGAGGGGCGCATGTTGTCGTCGGTCGGGGCGTCCGGGGCGGCGATCTCCTCGGCCACGCGGTCGTAGTGGCGGCGGATCGCCGTCATCGTCGCGTAGAAGATGCACATGCCGAGCAGCGCGACCCAGGCGCCGTGCGTGAACTTGGTGACGAGTACGACGACCAGCACGAGGCCCGTGAAGAAGGCGCCGAAGGTGTTGATCGCGCGGGAGCGGATCATGCGGCGGCGCTTGTTCGGGTCCTTCTCGCCGGCCAGGTGGCGGTTCCAGTGCCGGACCATGCCGATCTGGCTGAGCGTGAAGGAGACGAAGACGCCGACGATGTAGAGCTGGATCAGCCGGGTCGAGTCCGCGCCGTAGACGACGACCAGCAGGGCGGCCGCGCCCGCGAGCAGCACGATGCCGTTGGAGAACGCGAGGCGGTCGCCGCGGGTGTGCAGCTGGCGCGGCAGATAGCGGTCCTGGGCGAGGATCGAGCCGAGCAGCGGGAAGCCGTTGTACGCGGTGTTGGCGGCGAGGAAGAGGACCAGCGCGGTGGCCGCGGCCAGGATCATGAAGAGGAAGCTGCCGTGGCCGAAGACGGCCTCGGCGACCTGGGAGATCACCGGGTTCTGGACGTAGTCCGAGCCGACCGAGACGCCGTTGTGGAAGAGGTCCTTGGCGGGGAACTCCGCCATGCGGACCTTGGTCACCATGGCGAGCGCGATGATGCCGCAGAACATGGTGACGGCCAGGCCGCCCATGAGCGCCAGCGTCGTCGCGGCGTTCTTGGACTTCGGCTTGCGGAACGCCGGGACGCCGTTGCTGATCGCCTCGACGCCGGTGAGCGCGGCACAGCCGGAGGAGAAGGCCCGCAGGAGCAGGAAGACGAGCGCGAAACCGGCGAGGCCCTGGTGCTCGGGCTTGATCACGTAGTCGGCGGTGGGCGCCTTCATGGTGTCGTCCAGGACGATGCCCCGGAAGGCACCCCACGCGATCATGAGGAAGACGCCGGCCACGAAGACGTACGTCGGAATCGCGAAGAGCTTCCCGGACTCCTTCACGCCGCGCAGGTTCATCAGCGTGAGGAGGACGATGACGGCGACCGCGCACAGGACCTTGTGCTCGACCACGAAGGGGACCGCCGAGCCGAGGTTCTCGATGCCCGAGGAGATCGAGACGGCGACGGTCAGGACGTAGTCGACGAGCAGGGCGCTCGCGACGGTGAGCCCCGCCTTGGGGCCGAGGTTGGTGGTGGCGACCTCGTAGTCGCCACCACCGCTCGGATAGGCGTGCACGTTCTGTCTGTACGACGCGACCACGGTGAACATCAGCACCACGACCGCGACGGCGATCCACGGGCTGAAGTGGTACGCCGACACACCCGCGATGGAGAGGACGAGAAGGACCTCTCCCGGCGCGTATGCCACGGAGGAGAGCGGGTCGGACGCGAAGACGGGGAGTGCGATGCGCTTCGGCAGGAGCGTTTCTCCGAGCCGGTCACTGCGCAGTGCGCGCCCGATGAGGATCCGTTTGGGCACGTCGGTCAGTTTGGACACGCAGAGGATCGTAAGCGTTCGGCAGGACGCCCGCCCACCCACACCCCCCATCTGCTCCGGATCCGCCCCGGTTATCCGTGCCGTGCGACCCTGCGCTGCTCGGAATCCCGGTCGAAAGAGCCCTGGTAGGAGTCCGCGGCCCGCGCCTCCGCGCGGCGGATCGACTTCGACGGCCACCAGGTGGCGCGGCCCAGCAGGAGCAGCGCCGCCGGCAGGATCATGACGCGGATCACGAACGCGTCGAGCACGACGGCCGCCGCGAGGACGAAGCCCATCTGCTTCATCTCCAGGATGTGCAGCATGACGAAGCTCGCGAAGACGGTGACCATGACGATCGCCGCGCTGGTGACGATCTTGGCGGAGGACGCGATGCCGTCGAGGACCGCCTGCCGGGTGGGTACGCCGTTCAGGGCGGCCTCGCGGATCCGGCTGACCACGAAGACCTGGTAGTCCATCGAGAGCCCGAAGAGGATCACGAAGAGAAAGAGCGGTACGCGCGAGGAGATCCCGCCGAGCGAGACGAAGGACAACAGCTCCTCGGCCCACTCGCCCTGGAAGACGAGGACGAGCAGTCCGAGCGCGGAGCCGACGGACAGCAGATTGAGGACGACGCCGAGCAGTCCGAGGACGACGGAGCGGAAGGCGTAGATCGTCATGGCGAAGGTCATCAGGAGCAGGAAGCCGAGGACGAGCGGCAGCTTCTGGTTCTGGTGCTGTACGTAGTCGACGCCTCGCGGCACTTCGCCGGTGACGGCCGTCTCGACGCCGGGCAGCTTGCCGACGGTCGCGGGCAGATGGTCGTCGCGCAGGTGGGCGAGTGAGTCCTCCGCCCTCTTCGAGTACGTCGGGTGCGGGGCGTTCAGCTCCAGGGTCGTGGTCCTGAGGTCCTCGGAGGAGCGCAGGAGCGGAGCACCGGAGCGGCGGTCGGAGAAGAGCGGGTCCGCCTGCGCCTCCCGGTCCAGTGCCGTCAGCGCCTCCCGTACATCGGCGGCCTGCGAGGCCCCGGCGCGCACCACGACGAGGTGGCGGACGCGCTGCTCCGGGAAGGCGTCGAGCAGCCTGTCGTACCCCTGCATCGCGGGGATGTCGCGCGAGAAGCTGTCCCGCGCCGGATTCTTGAGGTTCATGTTCAGCGCGGGCAGCGCGAGTCCCAGCATGACCAGGACCGACAGGCACAGGGTGAGCGCGGGGCGCTTGCGGGCGGGTGCGAGCAGGGCGTTCCAGACGCGGCCGGGCTTCTTCTCGCCGTGGGCGTACGTCCGTACCTCCCCGGGGGCGTACGTCGGTACGTCGCCATGGGCGTACGTCCGTACCGGCTTGCCCTTCGCGAGGCGCTTGGCTTCCCGGCGTTCCGTACGCCGCCCGAGCTTGACCAGCAGCGCCGGCAGCACCGTCACCGAGCTGACCACGGCGACGGCGACGACCAGGATGGTGCCGGTGGCGAGCGAGTCGAAGATGACGTCACCGGCGAGGTAGAGCGCGGTGGTGGAGACGATCACGGCGAGCCCGGAGACGACGATCGCGCGCCCGGCCGTCGCGGCGGCGGCCTCGACGAGCGCCTCGGAGCTGAGGCGGCCGCCCGCCCGCGCCCGTTCCTCGCGCTCGCGCTTGAGGTAGAAGAGCGTGTAGTCGACGCCGACGGCCATGCCGATGAGCAGGATCATGCTCATCCCGACGCCGGTGTCGGGCAGCAGGTGCGAGGCCAGCATCGCCAGGCCCATGGTCGCCATGATCGAGGTGATCGCGAGCAGCAGTGGTACGCCGACCATGACGACCGAGCCGAAGACCACGGCCAGTGTGATCAGGGTGATCGGCAGTGTGATCGCCTCGGAGAACTGCAGGTCCTTGTTGCGCTGGTCGTCGACGCCCTTGCTCACGGAGGCGTCGCCGGTCTCCTCGATCACCAGGCCGGGGTGGGCCTTGGCGGCCTCCTCCGTCTGGGCCCGGAGCGCGGGGACCCTCTTCTGGTCGTCCTGCTCGGAGCCGTTCAGCTCCACCGGGACCCGCACGACGCGTCCATCGGCGGAACGCACCGGGGCCGCGACCGAGGCGACCTCGGGCAGGGCCTTCATCCGGGCGGTGATGTCCTTGACCGCGGCGTCGGCCGCCGCCCTGTCCAGCGGGCCCGACGCGGCCCGGATCAGCACCTGTTCCGTGGACCGCGGCTGGACACCGCCCTCGGTCGCCAGCGCCTCCGCCCGGCCCGCCTCGCCGACGCGGAAGTCCGCGCTGGTGGCGCTGTTCATGCCGACGGCGATTCCGCCCCCCAGGCACAGCGCCACGAAGACCAGCCAGCCGATGACCGCCCGCCATGGGTGCAGCGCGCTCCATCGTGCCGCGCGCACCGTGACCGATCGCCCGCTTCTGCTTTTCCCGCCCCTAGCCATGTCCGTCCGCCCCTTCGTCCTTCATGTGTAAGTGCAGACTGACAGGTGAAGGTTCGAGCCGTCAACCGTAAGGGAAGGAGGAACGGGTGGGTCCGGGCGGGGTTTGACAGCCGTTCCCGTCATGCGTAAGCCTTGCCTGACAGGTATCGGCACCAGCGCGAAGGCGGCCCATGGACAGCGAGGAGCTGCTGGCTTTTCTCGCGGCGGTCGGCCACGCCCAGCGCATCCGGATCATCACCGAGCTCTCGTCCGGCCAGCTGTACGTCAGCGAACTGGCCCGACGGCTCGGGGTGTCCCGCCCCCTGCTCTACATGCACCTCGAACGCATGGAGAAGGCGGGCCTCGTCGTCGGCCGCCTGGAGCTCTCCGACGACGGCAAGGCGCTCAAGTACTTCGAACTCGCGCCGTTCGACGTGCGGGTGAACGTGGATACGATCACCGCGGCCGTCCGCGAGGGTCAGACGGGCGACGACGAACAGCACTCAGCAAAGGGGACGCCCTAATGGACGATGTGATCATCCCGGTCGCATTTTTCCTGATACTCGCCGGCGCGATCGTCGCCGTCGCCTACTTCCAGAGCCAGCGCAACCGCGAGCGCGACCGGCAGTACGCCGAGGCCATGCACGAGTACCGCGCGGCGGTCGAACGCGCCAGGTCGGAGCAGGAGGCGACCCGCCTGCAGCTCGTCGAGCTCGGCCACCGGCTGCAGAACGTCGAGGGCCTGCTGCGCAGCGTCGACTGAAGCCGGGGCCGACCCTTCCGGCAGGTGCACGGGGGTGCCCCGCGCGGACCGCGCGTGTGTAGCTTGGGCTCCGGTCTGAGACGCTTTTACCGTTCAGCCTGTTCAGCCTGAGCACAGAGTATTGACACAGCCGGAAGGACGGTCGTGCACATCGTCATCATGGGCTGCGGGAGAGTCGGTTCCGCTCTCGCGCAGACCCTGGAACAACAGGGGCACACGGTCGCCGTGGTCGACCAGGACCCCACGGCCTTCCGCCGTCTGGGCTCCGGATTCGGCGGCCGCCGCGTCACCGGCGTCGGCTTCGACCAGGACACCCTGCGCGAGGCCGGCATCGAGGAGGCGGGCGCCTTCGCCGCCGTCAGCAGCGGCGACAACTCGAACATCATCGCCGCGCGGGTCGCCCGCGAGATGTTCGGCATCGAGAACGTCGCGGCCCGCATCTACGACCCGCGCCGCGCCGAGGTCTACCAGCGCCTCGGCATCCCCACGGTCGCCACGGTCCGCTGGACCGCCGACCAGATGCTGCGCCGCCTGCTCCCCTCGGGGGCCGAGCCGCTGTGGCGCGACCCCACCGGCGGCGTACAGCTCGCCGAGGTGCACGCGTCCGATGCCTGGATCGGGCACAAGATCAGTCAGCTCCAGGAGGAGACGGGCGTACGTGTCGCCTTCCTCACCCGGCTGGGCGAGGCGGTCCTGCCGACCTCGCAGACGGTTCTGCAGGAGGGCGACCTGGTGCACGTGATGATGCGCACCGATCAGGTCGACAAGGTCGAAGCGGCGTTCGCCGAAGGCCCCGAGGAGGGCGGTCACTGATGAGGGTCGCCATTGCCGGAGCCGGCGCGGTGGGCCGCTCCATCGCCGGAGAGCTCCTGGAGAACGGTCACGAGATCCTTCTCATCGACAAGGCGCCGACCGCCATCTCGGTCGAGCGGGTCCCGCAGGCCGAGTGGCTGCTCGCCGACGCCTGCGAGATCACCTCCCTCGACGAGGCCGCGCTCCAGCGCTGCAACGTCGTGATCGCCGCGACCGGCGACGACAAGGTCAACCTCGTCGTCTCCCTGCTCGCCAAGACGGAGTACGGCGTTCCGCGGGTCGTCGCCCGTGTGAACAACCCCAAGAACGAGTGGCTGTTCAACGAGTCCTGGGGCGTCGACGTCGCCGTCTCCACGCCGCGTCTGATGTCCGCGCTCGTCGAGGAGGCGGTGAGCGTCGGCGACCTCGTGCGGCTGCTGCGCTTCAGCCACGGCGACGCGAACCTCGTCGAGCTGACGCTGCCGCCCGAGTCCGCCCTCGCGGGCACGCTGGTCGGCGACGTGCAGTGGCCCGAGGACACCTCGCTGGTGACGATCATCCGCGGCACGCGTGTGCTGGCGCCGACGCCGGACGACTCCCTGGAGGCGGGCGACGAGCTTCTCTTCGTAGCGGCTCAGGCGCGCGAGGAGCAGCTGGAGGATCTGCTGTCGGTGCGGCGCGAAGACCCCGTGAGCTGACGGTTTTCGCGGTACGCGGATGGGGGGCGCCCGGTAAGTCACCGGGTGCCCCCCGCCCGCACATGTCACAGCCCCGCGCCCCCTTACGGGGCGCCTCGCTGGGCCTGCGCCGCGGCCTTGCGCTCCTCCTCCGCCTTCTCGGCGGCCTCCATCTCCGCGAACACGTCGATGGGCGGCGGGGCCTTCGCCAGGAAGAGCCAGGTGAGGTAGACGGCGAGCAGGAACGGCGGGATCTTCAGGGCGACCAGGACCCAGCCGAACTGCGTGGTGTCCGCCCACCAGTACAGCGGGAAGAGGATCGCGCACTTGGCGAGCAGAATGAGGCCCCAGGCCCAGCTGGCCTTCGCGTACGCCTTCTTGCGGCCGGGGTTGCGGGTGCGCCAGGAGAGGTTCTCCTTGAAGACCGGGCCGAGGATCAGGCCGATCAGGGGGACGCCCGCGAGGGTCGTGATGATGTAGGCCAGGGCGAGGCCCAGGGTGTAGAGCATGCCCGGCAGGTAGAAGTCCTTGGCGTTGCCGGTCATCATCGCGAAGACCACGCCGAAGGCGACCCCGAAGACGCCGCTGAAGGCGTGCTTGACGGTGTCCTTCATGACCAGGCGGACCACCACGAGTGCCAGGGACACCGCGAGGGCCGCGATGGCCGACATGTGCAGGTCCTTGTTGATCGTGAAGATGGTCACGAAGAGCAGGCCGGGAACGACCGTCTCCACCATGCCCCGCACGCCGCCGAAGGCTTCGAAGAGCGCTGCCTCGGTCACGGCCCTGGAATCGGCGTCCTGATCCGTGTTCCCTTGGTCCGTCGGCTTGTCGAGGGACGTCACCGGCTACTCCCCTCCGAGGGGTCTGAGTTCGTATTTGGGGTTGAAGAGCACCCGGCGGCCCCGGCTCATCGAGATCCGGCCCGACGCGATCAGCCTGCGCCCCGGTTCTATCCCCACGATGGAGCGCCTGCCCAGCCACACCACGTCCAGCGCCGCGGAGCCGTCGAACAGCTCGGCCTCCAGCGCGGGGACCCCGGCGCGTGGTCGCAGGGTGACCGTGCGCAAGGTACCAGTAACGGTGACTATCTGGCGGTCCTGACAGTCGCCGATGCGGACGCAGCCCGCGGTCTCGGCGTCTTCACGCAGCTCCTCCGACTCCAGATCCTCCTGGGAGGAGGACAGCCGGTCGAGCATGCGCCGGAAACGGCCTGCCGGCTTTTCGGAACCAGGAACAGCACTCATACAGAAAGCGTACCGGGGGGTGCCGACACTGCGGAAAGGGGTGCGCTCATCTGTGCTTATGCCCGCTCACCGACGAGTTCAACGCTCGAAGCGGTACCCCATCCCCGGCTCCGTGATGAAGTGCCGCGGGTGCGCCGGATCCGCCTCGAGCTTGCGGCGCAGCTGCGCCATGTAGACGCGCAGGTAGTTGGTCTCCGTGCCGTAGGAGGGCCCCCACACCTCCTGGAGCAGCTGTTTCTGGCTGACCAGGCGGCCGGTGTTGCGTACGAGGACCTCCAGGAGGTGCCACTCGGTGGGGGTGAGACGTACGTCGCGGCCGTCGCGGTTGACCTTCTTCGCGGCGAGGTCGACGGAGAAGTCCTCGGTGTCGACCATGACGTCGTCCTCGCCCGCGCCGACGGGCTCGGCCCTGCGGACGGCCGCGCGCAGCCGGGCCAGGAGCTCGTCCATGCCGAAGGGCTTGGTCACGTAGTCGTCGGCGCCCGCGTCCAGGGCCTCGACCTTCTCGTCCGAGCTGTGCCGTGCGGACAGGACGAGGATCGGTACGCGCGTCCAGCCGCGCAGGCCCCTGATGACCTCCACGCCGTCCATGTCGGGCAGACCGAGGTCGAGCACGATCACGTCGGGGTGGCGGGCGGCGGCCAGCTGGAGCGCCGTGGCGCCGTCGGGGGCCGCGTCCACCTCGTACTTGCGCGCCTTCAGGTTGATCACGAGGGCGCGTACGATCTGCGGCTCGTCGTCGACCACGAGCACCCGGGTCATGCCGGCCTGCCTTTCTGACTTCTGGTTCGGGGTCACTGGGTGACCTGGGCGGAGACATCGGGGGGACCGGGAAGGCCCGGGAGGCCGTCGCGGTCCGGCGGGCGCCCGGCCACCGCCCGCAGGGTGAGGACCATGGTGAGGCCGCCGCCGGGGGTGTCCTCGGCGGCGAGGGTGCCGCCCATGGCCTCGGCGAAGCCCCGGGCGACGGCGAGGCCGAGGCCCACGCCCGCGCCGCGCGGAGCGTCACCGTAGCGCTGGAAGGGCGCGAAGATGCGGTCCTTGGCGGTATCGGGGACGCCGGGTCCGCGGTCCACGACGCGGACCTCGACGCGCTCGCCCAGTGCGCTGGCGGAGACCTTGACGGGCTCGCCTTCAGGGGCGTACTTCACGGCGTTCTCGACGATGTTCGCGACCGCCCGCTCCAGCAGGCCCTTGTCGACGGCGACCATCGGCAGCGTCTCGGGGATGTCCAGCTCCGCGCTGCCGTCGGGGACGCCGCCGAGCGCCATGGGGACGACCTCGTCCAGGTCGATCTCGCGGATCAGCGGGGTGACGGTGCCGGTCTGCAGCCGCGACATGTCGAGGAGGTTGCCCACGAGGTGTTCCAGGCGGTCGGCGCCGTCCTCGATGCCCGCGAGGAGCTCGGCCTCGTCCTCCTCGGACCACTCCACGTCGTCGGAGCGCAGCGAGGACACGGCCGCCTTGATGCCCGCCAGAGGCGTACGGAGGTCATGGCTGACGGCGGCGAGCAGCGCGGTGCGGATGCGGTTGCCCTCGGCGAGGGTGCGGGCCTGGTCGGCCTCGGACTTCAGGCGCTGGCGGTCCAGGACGACGGCGGCCTGCGCGGCGAACGCGGCGAGGACGCGGCGGTCGGCGGCGGGCAGGACGCGGCCGGACAGGGCGAGGGCCATGTGGTCGCCGACCGGCACGTCCACGTCGGCGTCCTCGGGGCGGCCCGGCGGGCGGCCGTCGCCGACGCTGCCCGCGCAGGTCCAGGGCTCGTTGTCGCCCGCGCGCTCCAGGAGCGCCACGGACTCCATGGCGAAGGTCTCGCGGACCCGCTCCAGGAGTGCTTCGAGGCTCGTCTCGCCGCGCAGCACGCTGCCCGCGAGGAAGGAGAGTATCTCCGACTCGGCGCGCAGCCGGGCGGCCTGGTGGGTGCGGCGGGCGGCGAGGTCCACCACCGAGGCGACGGACACCGCGACGCCCACGAAGACGGCGATCGCGACGATGTTCTTGTTGTTGGAGACCGTCCACAGGTGCAGCGGTGGCGTGAAGTAGTAGTTGAGGAGCAGCGAACCGACGGCCGCCGACGCGAGGGCCGGCAGGAGACCGCCGAGCAGCGCGGAGGCCACCGTCAGCGTCAGGAACAGCAGCATGTCGTTGGCGAGGCCGAGGTCGGCGTCGACATGGGTGAGCAGCAGGGTCAGGAGGACGGGTCCCGCGACGCCCACCAGCCAGCCCCAGATGATCCGGGAGCGGCCCAGGCGCGCGCCGCGGGCAACGGGCAGGCCGCGCCCCTTGGCGACCTCGCCGTGGGTGACGATGTGCACGTCCAGGTCGGGCCCCGACTCGCGGGCGACGGTCGCGCCGACGCCGGGCCCGAAGACGTACTGCCAGGTCTTGCGGCGCGACGAGCCGAGGACGATCTGGGTGGCGTTGACGCCGCGCGCGAAGTCGAGCAGGGCGGCCGGTATGTCGTCGCCTATGACGTGGTGGAAGGTGCCGCCGAGGTCTTCGACCAGGGTGCGCTGGACGGCGAGTTCCTTGGGGGAGGCGGCGGTCAGGCCGTCGCTGCGGGCGATGTAGACGGCGAGGATCTCGCTGCCGGAGCCCTTGGCGGCCATGCGCGACGCGCGCCTGATCAGCGTGCGTCCTTCGGGGCCGCCGGTGAGTCCGACGACGATGCGCTCGCGTGCCTGCCAGGTGGAGCGGATGTTGTGCTCGCCCCGGTACTGCTGGAGGTACTCGTCGACGCGGTCGGCGACCCAGAGCAGGGCCAGTTCGCGCAGGGCGGTGAGGTTGCCGGGGCGGAAGTAGTTGGAGAGGGAGGCGTCGATGCGGTCGGGCTTGTAGATGTTGCCGTGCGCCATGCGGCGGCGCAGCGCCTGGGGCGACATGTCGACCAGCTCGATCTGGTCGGCGCGGCGCACCACCTCGTCCGGCACGGTCTCGCGCTGGCGTACGCCGGTGATCGACTCGACGACGTCGCCGAGGGACTCCAGGTGCTGGATGTTCACGGTCGAGACGACGTCGATGCCGGCCGCGAGGAGTTCCTCGACGTCCTGCCAGCGCTTGGTGTTGCGGGAGCCGGGGACGTTGGTGTGGGCCAGCTCGTCGACCAGGGCGACGGCGGGGGCGCGCTCCAGGACGGCGTCGACGTCCATCTCGGTGAAGGCCGTGCCGCGGTACTCCAGGTCTTTGCGGGGCACCTGTTCGAGGCCGTGCAGCATCACCTCGGTGCGCGGCCGGTCGTGGTGCTCCACGAAGCCGACCACGCAGTCGGTGCCGCGCTCGACGCGCCGGTGCGCCTCGGAGAGCATCGCGTACGTCTTGCCGACGCCCGGTGCCGCACCGAGGTAGATCCGAAGCTTGCCGCGTGCCATGGCCCCATTGTCTTCCTGAAACGACTGTGTACGCAGCGGACAACTGTGTACGCAGCGTCGACCCTACGGCCAACAATTCCGGCATTACGGGCGAGGGGGTGCGGCGCCGATCTCCTTGACATAACCCTGATGCGGGCGGATCTCCCCGTCGCTCAGCTCCAGGACCCGGTCGGCGAGAGCGAGGAGCGCCGCGTCGTGCGTGGCCACCAGCGCGGTGACGCCCTCGCTGCGGACGACCGCGCGCAGCAGCTCCATCACGGCGAGCCCGGTCTCCGCGTCGAGTTGTCCGGTGGGTTCGTCGGCGATCAGCAGGGCGGGCCGGTTGGCGAGGGCGCGGGCGATCGCCACGCGCTGCTGCTGCCCTCCGGAGAGTTCGCCGGGCCGCTGCCGGGCGTGGTCCGCGAGGCCGACGAGGGCGAGCAGCAGGGCGACCCGCTCCTCCCGCGCGCGGGGGTCGGTCCTCGTCAGCCGCAGCGGGACGCCGACGTTCTCGGCGGCGGTGAGGATGGGGATGAGTCCGAAGGACTGGAAGACGAAGCCCAGGCGGTCGCGGCGCAGCTCCAAGAGGCCGCTCTCGCCGAGGCCGACGAGCTCCACACCGTCCACGGTGATCTTCCCCCGGTCGGGGGTGTCGAGCCCGCCGACGAGGTTGAGCAGGGTCGTCTTGCCGGAGCCGGAGCGCCCCTTGAGGGCGACGAGTTCGCCGCGCGGGACGGTGAGGGAGACGCCGCGCAGGGCGTGCACGGCGGCCGCCCCGGTGCCGTACGTCCGGTGCAGATCCTCTACGACGACCATGGCTTCTGGCACCTCGCGAGTATCGTCACCGGGCGCCCGGCCCGGCAAGGCCCGGACGGACGGCTCCGGTCAGCCGGGGCGCGGCTGGTCTCGGCGACGTGAGAGATCGCGGAGAGGCCGTACCCGGTGTGGGTGAAGTCGCGGCAGGTCTGTTCTGAACGCGCGCGTTGGCCCGTGACCATAGGTACGGACCTGCCCTCCGTCAAGGTGTGGCGGGCGAACTTCTACTCGCCCCCACCTCCCGCCCCGTCCGGCCACACCCCCACATGATCCGGCTCCGCAGTCAGCCGCACCCGCCCCCGCAGCCCGTACCGCTCCACGTACTCCCCCGGCAGCTGCAACCGCCCCGCCCGGTCCAGAACCGTGAACTCCTCGCCCTCCCCGCCCCGTTCACGGAGCGTCTCCGTAGATGTACGTCCGTCACGGATGCGTACGGTGCGGCGGACCTGTTCGGAGACGAGCGGGTCGTGCGTGACGATCAGGACGGTCGCGCCGAGTTCCTCGTTGGCGCGGCGCAGGGCCGCGAAGACGTCCTCGCCGCCGGCCGTGTCCAGCTCGCCGGTGGGCTCGTCGGCGAGCAGCACGCGCGGGGAGTTGGCCGTGGCGACCGCGACGGCGACGCGCTGCTGTTCACCGCCGGAGAGCTCGGCGGGCCGCCGGTCGCGGCAGTGCGCGACGCCGAGCACGCCGAGCAGTTCGGCGGCCTTCTCCTGGCGCGTACGACGCGGCACGCGCGCGTACTTCATCGGCAGCGCCACGTTCTCCAGTGCGGTCAGGTACGGCAGGAGGTTGCGTCCGGTCTGCTGCCAGACGAAGCCGACGGTGCTCCTGCGGTAGCCGAGGCGCTCGCGGCGCCCCATGGCGAGCAGGTCGTGTCCCGCGACCTTCGCGCGGCCCGCGGTGGGCAGGTCGAGCCCCGACAGGATCGACAGGAGCGTCGACTTGCCCGACCCCGAGGCGCCGACCAGGGCCACGCACTCGCCCTCGGCCACGACCAGGTCGAGGCCCTGGAGCGCCTGCACCTCGACCTCTTCGGTGCGGTAGACGCGGACGAGGTTGTCGCAGACGACGAGGCCCTCGTCGTCCGCGGGCCGGTGCCCGGCGCGGGCCCGCGCCTCCAGACCGGCCAGTTCGCTCACGGCTGTCCGACGGGACGCTTCAGTCATCGGTTCTCCCCAGTCGCAGGACGGCCCCGAGCCCCCGGCGGCGCCCGAGCCAGGTCTCCACGGCCACCGCGGCGACGACCAGAAGACAGAGTCCCGCCCCCAGGACCGCGGTGAACAGCGCGTCGACGCGCCGGTCGGGCGCGGCGGGGCCGCCGGTGAACTCCCGCAGGTCAAGGGCGGGACCGAGCAGCGAGGGCAGCGCGAGGCCGAGCACGACACCGCCCGCGACGGCCGCGAGCACCATGGGCAGCAGTTGCAGCAGATGCAGCGCGGATGTGGCGCGCCCGCCGAGGCCGAGGGTGCGCAGGTAGGCGGCGGTGCGCCCGCGCGCGGGAGCGGACAGCAGCAGTTCGAGGACGAGGGTGGTCAGCGCGAGGAGCACGGCGAGGGCGGTGCAGGCGGTGTACGCCGTGGACACCGCGCCGATCAGCCCGTCGTCCTCGGCCTCGGCCTGCTCCTCGGCACGGATGCGGAGTTCGCCGGTGGCGGCCCCGGGGGCGGCGCGCGGCACGAGGGAACGCAGCGCCTCGGCGTCCAGGCGCTCGCCGTACAGCAGCAGCGCCGACTCCTCGTACTCCGAGACGGCGAAGGTCTTGAGGTCCCTGTTGTCGGCGAGGAGCAGCCGCTGCCGTGCCTCGGTGGCGCCGCGTACGGGCCCCAGCGCCGGGTCGCGCCCCACGTCTTCGGGCAGCGGCCCCACGACCCGCAGCCGCACCTCCTGGCCGTGCCGCGTGAAGGTGAGCAGGTCGTCCCCGGTGTGCCCCTCGGAGGCGAGCACCCGGATGTCCTTGCCCCCGCCGCCGCGCGTGAGCCCGGCCCCGTCCAGCGCCCGGGCGGCGGCCGAGCCCCTCGCCGCTTGGCGTAGCTTCACCGCGTCCACCCCGATCAGACTGGAGATCCCGTACCGCCCCCCGTCCGTACCGCTCACGGGATCGACCCGCAGCTGCCGCACCGCCACCGTTTCCCGCACCCCACGCGCGCGTGCCAGCCGCTCGGCCATGCCCGGGTCGCGCCCCGCCCCCAGGAAGGAGGCGTCTGCACCCACCTGCCAGGCCGCCGCGGAGCGCCGCCCCTCCGCCAGCGTCCCGGAGACAAGACCTCCGAAGACGGCACCGGAGAGCGTCACCACGAGGACGAGCAGCGCGAGCCCGCGCGCGGGAGCCTCCTTTGCGGCACGGGAGAGCGCGACGAGCACCACGATCCCGCGCCCCCGGGCCGACCAGCGCGCCACCAGCCGCACCGGCCAGGGGTAGCACCGCACCAGCACGGCGACCGCGGCGAGCCCGAGCAGCACGGGCACGGCGGCGAGCAGCGGATCGGGGCCCGCGGCCCCCTCCGTGCCCCGCGCCCGCAGCGCGAACACACCGGCCGCCGCGAGCAGCAGCACGACCGCCTCGGCGACCAGCCGCCGCCCGGCCCGCCGCGGCGCCCGGCCGCGCAGCACCGTCCGGTCCCGCACCGCACCCCACGTGAGAGCGGGCAGCAGCAGCCAGCAGAGCACCGCGACAACCAGCCCATGGCTGTACGCGGGTGAACTCCCCGGCACCGCCCCGGCGACCGCGCAGCCGCCACCGAACCCGAGCACCACGGCAGGCGCGCTCCACACGGCGCGCCCCAGGGCGACCCCCGACGCCGATGCGCCCCGCGCCCGCAGCAGCCGGTCCGCGTCGAGCCGTCGGCGCACCACCAGCAACGACGTCACGACGACAGCGGCGATCCCGACCCCGAGCAGCGAGGCCGAGGCGAAGGAGATCACGACCGTGGCCTGCCGCCACCGCCGCTGGAACTCCTCGAAAGTGTCGGGGAGTTCGGTGGCGGTCCCCAGTTCCGTGGCGGGATGGACCCCGATGACGCACAATTTCCCGCCGTACACGCCGAATCGGCAGTAGGCCTCCCGCGCGGCGAGCGGATAGCGGGCCATGGCGCGCCGAAAGTCCCGCGGCTCTCCCACGAAGCGGGTGGCCGCCGCGCCGCCCGGCTCCAGGCGCATGTTCCAGTGGACGGTCAGCTCGGCTTCGGCCTGGTTCTGCAGGATCTCGACACCGCGAGGCGCGATCAGCGCACCGGCATCCGGGCCGCTTCCGGCCGCACCGGGCAACGGGCGTACCAGCAAGGGCTGCTCGGTCCAGAGCCGCCGCTCACCCTCGGCGCGGAAGACCCCGGCCACGCGCCCCATGGCGTTCACGTTCTGCAACGCCCCGGCCTCCAGCCGCACCCGCTGACCGACCCGCAGCTTCAGCGCGTCGCGCGTACGGGCGGACACGGCGAGCTCGAGGACCTCTCCCCGCTCACGAGGCGCCCGCCCGGCGACGTACGACTCCCGCCCCGGCGCGTCGGAGGCGTACACCAGCGACAACGCGGCGCCCGCCGCCCGCACGGTGGGGAGCCGGACCCGGGTCGAGTCGTGCACGACCGCGCCCCGCAGCGACCGGGGCGTGGCATTCCCGATGACCCGCGCGTACCGGTCGAGATCACCCCGGAGATCGCTCTCCGCCCCGAGCCGCACCTCCTCGGGGTCGAAACGCGCACTGTGCACGACCCCGGGCGCGGCTTGCTGCGCCTGCTCCAGCCGAGCCCGGAATGCCTCCCCGCCGAGCCGCTCCAGCACCCCGGGCCCGGCACTGGCGACCGCAACCACCACACCGACCAACAGAGCAAGCCCCACCCGCGACCACGCACGCGTCACGGAGCCACCCCTCGTGGGCGCGCCACCGGGCCCCCTCACCCGCCCTCCCCCACCCGAAGCACCCGCGCCAGATCCACCCGCCCCAAGACGCGCGCGGCCCCCGTCACCACCCCACAGATCACCCCCGCGGTCGCCCCGGCCGTCACCCCCACCCGCACCCACGGCACCTGGGTGACCAGCGACGGAAAGACCGGCTGCCCCAAGGCGTCCACCGTCACCACCGGCATGATCACCGAAGCGAGCGCTGCCCCCAGGGCCGTACCCAGTACCGCCGCCACCGCGGCCAGCGCCAACTGCTCCGTCCACAGGTACGCCGCCAGCTGCCCCCGCCGCACCCCGAGCGCCCGCAGCAGCGCGAACTCCCCCTCCCTGGCCCGCGCCGAAACCGCCGTATGCAGGGCGAACGCGATCACGGCGAAGGCGGGTGCGAGCACCAGGCACAGCGTGAGCGCGCCCCGCGCCCCCCGCCGCAGCGGATCGGCCGCCAACTCCGCCCGGACGTGCGGCACGTCCACGGCCTTCCCCAGCCGCGGATCCTCGCGCACCGCGGCCGGCGCGCCGCCC
This sequence comes from Streptomyces sp. NPDC003379, assembly GCF_053589195.1. NCBI lineage: Bacteria > Bacillati > Actinomycetota > Actinomycetes > Kitasatosporales > Streptomycetaceae > Streptomyces > Streptomyces sp. NPDC003379. Next base: position 469,366 of record NZ_JBSFRK010000001.1, read on the forward strand.
GCGTCCGTCCCCCGCACGCCCACCCACCACATGCCCTCCGCCTCGGGCAGTTCCCCGCCCAAGGCCCACTGGGCGGCCATCGCACGGGAGTCGGCGAGCAGCCGCGGCCGGTCGCGCGGCACGCCCGGCACCGCCGCGATCCGCCCCACGATCTCGACCCGCGCGCTCCCGCCCGTGCTCCGCCGGACCGTCACGGTGTCCCCGACGCTGACCGCCCCGGAGCGGAGCAGCGCGTCATCGGCGAGGGCGGGCGCCGCCGGCCGCCCCTTTGCCCGGTCCGTGCCGAGCCGCACGCCCCACGTGGGGTGCTTCAGCCGCCCGTCGGGGCCGCGCAGCACCGCGTCGATGAGCGTGCCCCGGCCGGGCCGGTCGCGGCACAGCACGGGCCCGGGCGCCTCCCCCGAAGCCACCCCCAGCTGCCGTTCCCGCGCGGCCCCAGGGCATCCGGCCGCACGCCGATCCGGCGCGTCGGCCCGCAGATCACGCCACCGCGCCTGCCGCGCGAGCCCCGGCACCTGGTCGACGGTCAGCCGGTACGTCCGCCGGACCCGCTCGCCGACCATGCTCAGGTCGATCTGCAGGACGCGTACGTCCCTTCCGCGCACCGGCACCTTCAGCGGCACGGTCCGCGTACGCCCTTCCCTGATCACCACGGAACTGGAACGCGTGAGCCCGTCCCCGTCCTCGAAGTAGACGGTGAGCCGCACCGGTACGACCTCACCGCGCCCGCCGGCGGACATCCGCACCCGGAGCGGCAGTTCCCGCGCCCGCGAACCGGCCGTCGCGCCCGCGCCCCGCACCGGAAGCCCATGCTCCGGAATGCCCTCGTCGAGCGGCGCCATCAGCTCACGTACAGGCGAGTCCGCGAGATCGCCTCGCAGGGAAGGCAGCGGTCCCCGCTCCGTGTTGACGGCGGTGACGGCCACCGCGTCCTGCCCGACGAACCCCTCCGAGGTGATCACGGGCGTGACGGCCTCGGCGCCCGGCAGCGCCTCGTACGCGGCGCGCCGCTCCGCCGGCGCCACGCCGTCACCCGGTACGACGCGCAGGTCGGCGCCGACCTGGAACGCGGCCTGGTCGCGGTCGCCGCGGTCGAGGACGGCCAGCGCCGTACTGCTGAGCGCGGCGACCGCGAGAGCGAGGGTCACCACCAGGGCGGGCCCGGCGTGCCGTGCCGCGCGCCGCCCGATCTGCCAGCCGCCGAGCGGCAGGACGAGTCCCCTGCCGCGACGGGCGAGCGGGTCGATCACGCGGGCGAGCAGCGGCAGGAACCGCAGGGCGAGCAGCGCGGCCGCCACGGTCATCGCGACGGGCGCGAGGACCAGCACCGGGTCGACGCCATTGCCGCCGGTCACGGGCGAGCGGTACTGCCGCAGCTGCAGCCAGCCGAGGACGGCGACCGCCGCCAGCGCCAGATCCGCGCCGAGGCGCTGGGCGCCCGCGAACCGCGCGACCCGCGACCGGAGCCGGGCCACCGCCCGCCGGTCCCGCACGGTCCGTGCGGTGGGCAGCAGCACCGCGGCGCCGTGCGTGGCGACGGCGGCCAGAGCGGCGGTCCACGCCGCGCCCGTCGCCGCCGAGCCGGGCACCTCGCCCTCGACGAGCCCGGCCGCCGCGAGCCCGCGCAGCAGCGGGCCCGCGAGGAACGGCGCGGCCACCCCCGCGGGCACGGCGACACAGGCCCACTGCCCGGCCGTCGACAGGACGAGCCGCCGGGTACCCGCCCCGCGCGCGGCCAGCAACGCCAGCTCCGGACGCCGGTGCTCCGCGAGCTGCCGCGCGGTGAGCACGAGGGCCGCCACGGCGAGCGCGGCGAGGAGCGTCGCGGGGACGTAGAGCCCGGCGCGGGCCACGGCGATCGGCGTGGCAAGCCGTCCCAGCGCGCGACGCAGCCCCGCCGACACGGCGATGCCATCCCCCGAGCCGCCACCCCGCAGGACCGAGAGCGAGGCATCGCTGCCCGCGAACCGCTTCACACGCTCCCGGAGCGCCCCGATGTCCCCCAGCCGCAGCCCGCCCGCGTCGGGCACGCCGAGCCACAGCCGCGCCCCGTCGCGGGCGAGCGCGGGGGTGTCCGCGAACGTCTCGCGCGGTACGAGAGCGATCGAGTCGGGCGTCCCGAACGTGCTGCTCAGCGAGGCCCACACGGCCGGCGCGCGCTCCTCGGCGGCGTACAGCCCTACGACCTTCATCGCCACGAGCCGCTCGTCCGCGCCCCGCACCCTGATTCCGTCCCCGGGTCGCACGGCCAGCTCGGCGGCGGCAACTTCTGTCAGCGCGACCTCTACCACTCCGGTACCGGAGTGCGGCCACCGCCCCGCTCGCAGAGCGGCGTGCCGCCCGGCGCCCTCCACGGCGGCGACGGTGACGGTGGCGTCCTGGCGCGGGTGGCCCGCGGCCTCGGTGACGGAGAGTTCGTCGTTGCGGGCCGCGGGCGCCCGCAGCGCCGACCAGGTGTGATGGGGTACGTCGCCGTAGGCGCGGCCGATGGCGGCGCGGACGTCCCCGTCCAACTCCCGTCCGCCCAGCGCCCGGTGGGGCCCGGCGACCTCGACGACGGCCTCCCGGTCCGCGGCGAGCCTCCGCTGCACCCCGCCTTCCACGGCCCTTTCGGAGAGCGCGGCGAGCGCGGCGAGAACGGTGGCCGCGAGCAGCACGGCGAGCCCGGCGGCCCCCAGGACCAACCCGTGATGCCGACTCCCCCGCACCGCGGCGGGCACCCGCCGTCCCCTCACCGCACCGGTCTCCCCCCGAGTGACCGGCACAGTATGGGCGTACGCGAAAGTGGCCCGCAATGGCCCGGACGAACCGGACCACCGCGGGCCACAAGGCAGTTGAGATGCCGTCAGGCCCTCAGGACACGGACGGCGTCAGCGCACCTCGGTGATCTCGGGGCCGCGCTGAAGCTGCCCCATGCCGCCCGAGAAGCGCGAGCCTTCCTGCTGCTCCTGCTGGACGGCGCCCTCGGCGACCATCTGCGCGTCGTCCGGCAGCTTCAGGACGATCGGGTCGCGCGGCGCCATCGGGCCGTCGCCGCGCACGACGACGGTGTCCCGGAAGATCTGCTCCAGCAGCCCGGCGGTCTGCGGCTGCACCGCGCCCTGCCCGGAGATCACCCCGCGCAGGAACCAGCGCGGGCCGTCGACACCGATGAAGCGCACGACCTGCACGCCCCCCGTGCCGTCCGGCAGCTGCACCGGGACCTGCGCGCGCAGCTCCCAGCCGAGGGAGCCTTCGACCTCGTCGATGACACCGCCCTGCTGCGTGATGCCGGTGGCGATCTCCTCACGGACCTCGCCCCAGATGCCCTCCTTCTTGGGGGCGGCGAAGCCCTGCAGCTGGATGGCGCTGTCCTGGAGCACGACGGTGGCCGCGACGATCGCGTCGCCCGCGACCTCCACCCGCAGCTCCATGCCCTCGACCCCCGGCACGAAGAGTCCGCCGAGGTCCACCCGGCCCTCGCCGGGCTCGCGGACCTCGGAGATGTCCCAGGGACCGTCGGGACGGGGCTCCGGCTCCAGCCTCACGCGCGAGCGCGTGACGTCGGCCGGCTCATTGCTGTCCACGCCGTCGACGACCTGCTCGTCCGCGCCCGCCGCGTCCTCGGCGGCACTGTCCTTCTTGCGACGTCCGAACACGTCACTGTCCTTCCCGGTCGGATACGACCGATGCGTATCGATTCCCACCCGTTTGTTCGCCCGAACCGACGCCCGAGCCGACGCCCACGGCGGCATGGCCACCGGTGGACCCGAAGCCCCCCTCGGCCCGCGCCGATGCGGGAAGCTCCGCCACCTCCTGGAAGCGCACCTTCTCGACCCGCTGGACGACCAGTTGGGCAATCCGGTCGAAGCGCTCGAACCGCACGGCCTCGCGCGGATCGAGATTCACCACGATCACCTTGATCTCTCCACGGTACCCGGCATCCACCGTCCCCGGGGCATTCACCAGAGCGACACCGCAGCGGGCGGCGAGCCCCGAACGGGGGTGTACGAAGGCCGCGTACCCCGCCGGGAGCGCGATGGACACCCCGGTGGGCAGCACGGCCCGCTCGCCGGGCGCCAGCTCGCACGGTTCCGTCGTCCGCAGATCGGCACCGGCGTCGCCCGGCTGCGCGTACGACGGCAGCGGTACGTCGGGGTCGACGCGCCTGATCAGCACGTCCAGCTCGGTCAGGTCGTCGTAGGGGGTACGGGACGTCACGGGTTCACCTCGAAGGCGCGGGCGCGCCGGATCTGGTCCGGGTTGTTCATGGCGGCCCGGATCTCCTCCGGGCGGCCGTTGTCGATGAAGTGGTCGACCTTCACCTCGACGAAGAGGGCGTCGGCACGGACCGCGACGGGCCCCTGGGGGCCGCCGATCCGGCCGGTGGCGGTCGAGTAGATCTTCCGTCCGGCGACGGCGGTGACCTCGGCCTCCAGGAACAGCACGGTGCCCAGCGGCACGGGCCGTACGAAGTCGGTCTCCAGGCGGCCGGTCACCGCGATCACCCGCAGCAGCCAGTTCAGCGAGCCCAGTGTCTCGTCGAGCGCGGTGGCGAGGACACCGCCGTGGGCGAGGCCCGGGGCCCCCTGGTGCGCCTCCCGCACGGTGAACTCGGCGGTGACGGTCACACCCTCCCCGGCACGCGCCGCGAGGTGCAGTCCATGCGCCTGTCCTTCGCCACAGCCGAAACAGTGTTCGTAGTGGGCGCCGATCAGCTCGCCGGGGGCGGGCGCGTCGGGGTGGCGGACGGGCGCTATCGCGTCGGCCGGGGGCGTCAGAGCTGCAGATGTACCACTCACAGGCGCAGACCTTACCTCCGCGTCAGCGCTCACAGCTCCCCGTGCCAAGCTTGGTTCCATGCAGCCTTACGAAGAACGCCTGACCGCACCCCGTTCGTGGTGGTTCGCCTCGGTCCTGGTGGGTGTCGCGATGGCCCTGATCATGCTGCCGTTCGGCACGCTGCCGCTCCTCGGCGGCCTGGTCGGCGGCACGGCGGTGGCGGCGGTCGTCACGAGCGCGTACGGCTCTGTACGGATCCGCGTGGTGGGCGGCTCGCTGGTCGCGGGCGACGCGAAGATCCCGGTGTCCGCCCTGGGCGAGGCGGAGGTCCTGGCGGGCGAGGAGACCCGCGCCTGGCGCTCCTACAAGGCCGACCCGCGCGCCTTCATGCTGCTGCGCGCCTACATCCCCACGGCGCTGCGCGTCAGGATCACCGACCCGGACGACCCGACGCCGTACGCGTACATCTCGACGAGGCACCCGGAGGCGCTGGCGGAGGCGCTGGACTCCGTACGGCAGAGCGCCCCCTGAGGGGCGCGGTCAGCGCCCCAGCTCCTTGGGAAGGCCGCCCAACCGCAGCGGATCGTCCGGCGCCTCCAGAGGCGGAAGCTCCGGCAACGCGTCCCACGGCACCTGCCGCTTCCGCAGATCCACCCGGATCTTCGCGGCGAGCTTCTTGGTGTCCCGGCGGTTCATCACCGCGCCGACGGCGGCGCCGACCATGAAGGGCATCAGGTTCGGAAGGTTCCGGACCATCCGCTTCATGATCTGCTGGCGCAGCTCCCGCTTCATCTGGCCGCCCAGGGCGGCGTTGAGGGTCGTGGGCTTCGTCACGTCGACGCCGCGCTCCTGCGTCCACGAGGTCAGATAAGCGGTGCTGCGCTGCTTGAGATTGCCGCCGGGCCGCTGTCCGTAGACCTCGTGCAGCTCGGCGATCAGCTTCAGTTCGATGGCGGCGACGCCGGTGATCTCGGCCGCGAGCTCCGCGGGCATGGCGGGCGGCATGGGCATCATCGCCGCGGCGCCCACACCCGCGCCCACCGTGGACGAGGCGTTGGCCGCACCGGAGACGAGCTTGTCCGCGAGCTGCTCGGGGCCGAGGCCCGGGAACTGCTTGCGTAGGGTCGCCAGATCGCGGACCGGGATCCGCGGGGCGTTCTCGATGAGCCGGTCGGCGAGGTAGCCGATGCCGGCCCTGGCGCCGCGCCCGCCCTTGCGCACGCCTTCTTTGATTCCGCCCGCGACGGCGGCAACGCGGCCCCGGGACCCGGCTGTCCGAGTGGTCCTGGAGGCCTTGTCGGCCGCCGTCTCGTCCGGCGCCACCTCGAGGGCGTTCGCCGGTTCGAGCGAGGCTTCTCCGTTGAGGGAAGAGCCCCGCTCGTCGTCACGCACGCCGTCGCCCGAGGCGCCGGCTTCGTCCGCTCCGCGCTTGCGGAAACGGCGCTTCCTGGACGGGGTCGAGCCAGTCACGGCCGACCCCGCCTCAGTCGCAGTCGCGGCAGATCGGCTGGCCGTTCTTCTCCCGGGCCAGCTGGCTGCGGTGGTGCACCAGGAAGCAGCTCATGCAGGTGAACTCGTCCTGCTGCTTCGGGAGCACCCGGACGGCGAGCTCCTCGTTGGAAAGGTCCGCGCCGGGCAGTTCGAGGCCCTCGGCGGCCTCGAACTCGTCGACGTCTACTGCTGAGGTCGACTTGTCGTTCCGCCGGGCCTTCAGCTCCTCGATGCTGTCCTCATTGACGTCATCGTCGGTCTTGCGTGGGGTGTCGTAGTCCGTTGCCATGTCGCTCTCCCCCTCTGGGTGTCTGCGGTGTCTCAGCGCACGTAACGCGTGAGGAGCCGGACTTGTGCCCGACCCGAGGCGGAGATTTTGCCTCACATCAAGGTCTGTTACTCAATCGACACCCAACCGCACCCCTGAAGAGGCGGACGGCTTGGATGGCGATGGGGACCGTACACGGTCCGAATGTCGCACTCACGGGCGCCACCCCGTGTACTTCCCGTGATCAAGACCCTCGAAAACCCGCATTTTCCCGGCTTTCCGACGACTTTCGTGATCACGGAGAGTAGAGGGCCGAAAAATCGCCATTGTGATGGATCGCACATGAACTTCCCGGGATCGAGTCCCGAAAATTCCGCGCAAAGCGAACACACTGGCGCGTTCGCGGCAGCATCTCAGATGGGTAGCGTGACTCGCATCACGAGGCCACCCCCCTCGCGCGGCTCCGCGATGATACGGCCACCGTGGGCCCGCGCGACCGACCGGGCGATCGACAGGCCGAGCCCGACACCCTTGTCGCTGCCCGTCCGCTCGGTCCGCAGCCTCCGGAAAGGCTCGAAGAGGTTGTCGATCTCGTACGCGGGCACCACCGGGCCCGTGTTCGACACCACCAGGACCGCCTGACCGTGCTGAGCCTCCGTGGTGACCTCCACCCAGCCCTCGTCCGCCACGTTGTACCTGACAGCGTTCTGGACGAGGTTCAGGGCGATCCGCTCCAGGAGGACGCCGTTGCCCTGCACGACGGCCGGGCCCCGCTCCCCGCGGATCTCCACGCCCTTCGCCTCGGCCTCGGTCCGCACCTGGTCGACGGCGCGGTCCGCGACCTCCGCCAGGTCGACGGGCTTGCGCTCCACGATCTGGTTGTCGCTGCGGGCGAGCAGCAGCAGGCCCTCCACGAGCTGCTCGCTGCGTTCGTTGGTGGCCAGGAGCGTCTTGCCGAGCTGGTGCAGCTCGGGGGGCGCCCCGGGGTCGGAGAGGTGCACCTCAAGGAGCGTGCGGTTGATCGCCAGCGGCGTGCGCAGCTCGTGCGAGGCGTTGCCGACGAACCGCTGCTGGGCGGTGAAGGCCCGCTCCAGGCGGTCCAGCATCTCGTCGAAGGTGTCCGAGAGCTCCTTCAGCTCGTCGTCCGGGCCGTCCAGTTCGATACGCCGCGTCAGGTCCGTGCCGGCCACCCTGCGGGCGGTACGGGTGATGCGGCCCAGCGGTGAGAGCACGCGGCCCGCCATCGCGTACCCGAAGGCGAAGGCGATCACGGCGAGTCCGAGGAGGGCGAGAAGTGAGCGGCTGAGGAGGTTGTCCAGGGCGTTCTGGCGCATCCTGTTGACGCACTCGTTCAGCGCGGCGTTGACCTGGTCGGCGGGGACCCGGGTGCCCGTCGGCAGGTTGTGGCACGTGTCGCTGCTGACCTTGGAGCCGCCCTCGATGGTGAACGGCAGGTCACTGCCCACGTTCAGCGCCTGCGCGGCGAGCAGATAGATGATCGACAGCAGCAGGATGCCCGCGATCAGGAACATGCCGCCGTAGAGCAGCGTGAGCCGTATGCGGATGGTGGGACGCAGCCAGGGGAAGGGCGTTTCGACCTTCCTCGGGTCCCACGTCGGCTTCGGAGGCGCCGCCGGTGGCGCCGGGGTCGCGGCCACCGGGGGTCAGATCCGGTAGCCGGAGCCCGGCACCGTCACGATGACGGCGGGCTCACCGAGCTTGCGGCGCAGGGTCATGACGGTCACCCGGACGACGTTCGTGAACGGGTCCGTGTTCTCGTCCCAGGCCTTCTCCAGGAGCTGCTCGGCGGAGACGACCGCACCCTCGCTGCGCAGCAGCACTTCGAGTACGGCGAACTCCTTGGGGGCCAGCTGGATCTCCTTGCCGTCGCGGAAGACCTCGCGGCGGTTGGGGTCGAGCTTGATCCCGGCCCGCTCAAGGACGGGCGGCAGCGGCACGCTCGTACGCCGTCCGAGGGCACGCACGCGTGCCGTGAGCTCGCTGAACGCGAAGGGCTTGGGGAGGTAGTCGTCGGCGCCGATCTCCAGGCCCTCGACGCGGTCGCTGACATCGCCCGACGCGGTGAGCATCAGGACGCGGGTCGGCATGCCGAGCTCGACGATCTTGCGGCAGACGTCGTCGCCATGCACGAGCGGGAGATCCCGGTCGAGCACCACCACGTCGTAGTCGTTGACGCCGATGCGCTCCAGGGCGGCCGCCCCGTCGTACACGACGTCGACGGCCATGGCCTCCCGGCGCAGTCCGGTGGCCACCGCATCGGCGAGCAGCTGCTCGTCCTCGACGACGAGTACGCGCACGTCGCTGTCCTTCCGCTGTGCCCCTGCGGGCAGGTTTGTCTTGGGGTAGACCTCCATCCTGCCCCTTTCGGCCATAAACCGGCTGTAAGGCGGTCCGAGGCCCCCGGGAGGCGGGATTTTCTCCGCCCGCCGAGGTTTCTGCGGAAGGCAGTCAGGGGAGGACGGCCTTACACCCACGATCACGCTTCGTATGTGGCGTACCACGAACCGCTTTCTCCAGGGCGGCGTAAGTCGTGATCGTCCCTTCTTGAGGGCACACCCCCGTGCCATCGACCCACGACCCAGCCGAGGGGGCGCAACCATGGACGCATTCACCGCAGGTCTTCTGCAGCGCATAAAGGCCACGGAGTCCGACCTCACGAAGGCCCGTGAGACGGGAGACGACTTCCTCGCCGAGGTCGAGCAGGCGGAGCTGGAGGACCTCCACCGCCTGGCCGCCGAGCACGGAGTCGAGGTAGGCGCTCTGCAGGTCTGAGCACGTAGGCACGAGGGGCCCCGGCGTCTGGACGAGATGCCGGGGCCCTTCCGTGTGCCTGCGGGAGCTTCCGTGTGCTGCGTACTGCTTGCCGCGGGCTGCGTCAGTCGTGCCAGGCGCCGAGGTCCTCCAGGAGGCCCTGGAGCGTCTCGAAGAGACCGGGCGGGGCCGCGATGGCCAGCTCCCCCGAGAGCGCCTCTCCGGGGCGGCCACCGGTCAGCGCGCCCGCCTCCCGGGCGACGAGGTCCCCGGCCGCGAAGTCCCAGGGGTTGAGCCCGCGCTCGTAGTACGCGTCCAGCCGACCCACCGCGACATCGCAGAGGTCGATCGCGGCCGACCCGCCGCGGCGTATGTCCCGCACCTTCGGGACGAGGTGCCGGGCGACCTCGGCCTGCCGGGCACGGCGCTCGGCGAGATATCCGAAGCCGGTACCCACCAGGGCCTGCTCGAACGGGGGCGCCGGGCGGACGCGGGCGGGCTTGTCGCCGACGAAGGCGCCCTCGCCGAGGACCGCGCGGTACGTCTCGCCGCGCATCGGCGCGTGCACCACGCCGACGAGGGTCTCGCCGTCCTTGCGGGCGGCGATGGACACGGACCACTCCGGGCGTCCGTACAGGTAGTTGACCGTGCCGTCGATCGGGTCGACGACCCACTGCACACCGCTGGTGCCCTCGGAGCTCGCGCCCTCCTCGCCGAGCACGCCGTCGGCCGGCCTGCGCTCGGCGAGGAAGTCGGTGATGAGCTTCTCGGAGGCGATGTCCATCTCGGTGACGACGTCCACGGCGCTGGACTTGGTGGCCGCCACGCCCAGGTCGTCGGGGCGGCCGTCGCGCAGGAAGGCCCCGGCGCGGTGCGCGGCCTCCAGGGCGACGTCGAGCAGCTCGGCCTTGAGCGCCTTCAGCGGGTCCGTCATGGTGCTGTGCTCCTCGTGCTCTGCGCGGTCTCGGCGGTTACGCGTACGGGCTGTCGGCGCCTGCGGCCGCGGGCTTGGGGGTGCGGGCCGGGCAGCAGCCCACCGGACACAGGTCGTGGCTCGGGCCCAGCGCTCCCAGGGCGCAGGGGGTGACGGCCGTGCCGCTCTCCCTGGCGGCGCGCTCCAGGACCAGCTCCCTGATCGCCGCGGCGAACCGCGGGTCGGCGCCGACCGTCGCCGAGCGGCGGACCGGGAGGCCCAGCTCCGCGGCCTTGGCCTCGGCCTCGGTGTCGAGGTCGTACAGGACCTCCATGTGGTCCGAGACGAAGCCGATGGGGACCATGACCACCGCGGGCGCCCCGGAGCCGTGCCGCTCCTCCAGGTGGTCGCAGATGTCGGGCTCCAGCCACGGGATGTGCGGGGCGCCGCTGCGCGACTGGTAGACGAGCTGCCAGGGGTGCGCGACACCGGTCTCCTCGCGCACCGCGTCGGCGATGAGACGGGCCACGTCGAGGTGCTCCTTGACGTACGCACCGCCGTCTCCGTGGGCCTCGACCGGTCCGGAGGTGTCGGCCGCGGCGTCCGGGATCGAGTGCGTCGTGAAGGCCAGGTGCGCGCCGTCCCGTACGCCCTCGGGGAGCTCGGAGAGGGACTTCAGGACACCGTCGATCATGGGGCGCACGAAGCCGGGATGGTTGAAGTAGTGCCGGAGCTTGTCGACCCTCGGCAGCTCCAGGCCCTCGGCCTCCAGAGCGGCGAGGGAATCGGCGAGGTTCTCGCGGTACTGACGGCAGCCCGAGTACGAGGCATACGCGCTGGTGGCCAGGGTCAGGATGCGGCGGTGACCGTCGGTGACCATCTCGCGCAGAGTGTCGGTGAGGTAGGGCGCCCAGTTGCGATTGCCCCAGTAGACCGGCAGGTCCAGGCCGTGCTCCGCGAAGTCCTTGCGCAGGGCGTCGAGCAGGGCGCGGTTCTGGTCGTTGATCGGGCTCACGCCGCCGAACAGGAAGTAGTGCTGCCCCACCTCCTTGAGCCGCTCCTTGGGGATGCCGCGCCCACGCGTCACGTTCTCCAGGAACGGGACGACGTCGTCGGGGCCCTCGGGGCCGCCGAACGAGAGCAGCAGCAGGGCGTCGTAGGGAGTGGGATCGAGCGCATCGGACATGCAACCGATCCTGCCACTCGCCACTGACAGCCGGAAAATCACGGTGCGTTCCGCGCCCGGGGAGCCGTAAGCTGTATGGGCCATCTTTACGCCTTACCGGAGCCGCCTTCACCGCGAAGCTCCGGCGCTTCAGCGGAGTCCACGTGCCCAGCCCCTACCGCGCCCTGTTCGACGCCCCCGGCACCAAGGCGTTCTCCACCGCCGGGTTCCTCGGCCGTATGCCGCTGTCGATGATGGGCATCGGCATCGTGACGATGGTGTCCCAGCTGACCGGGCGGTACGGCCTCGCGGGCGCGCTGTCGGCGACCGTCGCGCTGTCCGCCGCCGCGATCGGGCCGCAGATCTCGCGGCTCGTGGACCGGCACGGCCAGCGCCGGGTGCTCCGGCCCGCGACGCTGGTGTCGCTGGCGGCGGTCGCGGGACTGCTGCTCTGCGCGAAGTTCGAGACGCCCGACTGGACGCTGTTCCTCTTCGCCGCCCTGGTCGGCTGTGTGCCGAGCGTCGGCTCGATGATCAGGGCCCGCTGGGCGGTCCTCTACCGCGGCACCCCGCGGCTGCACACCGCGTACTCCTTCGAGTCCGTGGTGGACGAGGTCTGCTTCATCTTCGGGCCGATCATCTCGATCGGGCTCTCCACGGCGTGGTTCCCCGAGGCCGGGCCGCTCCTCGCCGGCGCCTTCCTCGCCGTGGGCGTCTTCTGGCTGACGGCCCAACGGGCCACCGAGCCGGTGCCGCATCCGCGCGAACACCACACCGAGGGCTCGGCGTTGCGCTCGGGCGGCCTCCAAGTGCTCGTCGCCACCTTCGTCGCGACCGGCGCGATCTTCGGGTCGATCGACGTGGTCACCGTGGCGTACGCGGAGGACCAGGGTCACAAGGCGGCGGCGAGCCTGGTCCTCGCGGTCTACGCGCTCGGCTCCTGCCTCGCCGGAGCCGTCTTCGGGCTGCTGCACTTCAAGGGGGCACCGGCCCCGAGGTGGCTGCTGGGTGTCTGTGCGATGGCCGTGAGTATGATCCCGCTTCAACTGGTCGGGAACCTGCCGTTTCTGGCCGTGGCGCTGTTCGTCGCGGGCCTGTCCATCGCACCGACGATGATCACGACGATGGCCCTCGTCGAGCAGCACGTACCACGCGCGAAACTGACCGAGGGCATGACCTGGGTGAGCACCGGGCTCGCGGTCGGCGTCGCGCTCGGCTCCTCCGCGGCCGGCTGGGTCATCGACGCCGCGGGACCGGAGGCCGGGTACGCGGTTCCGGGGATCTCCGGAGCCGCCGCGGTCGTGGTCGGGTTCCTGGGGTATCGCCGGCTGAAGCGGCCGGTTCCGCAACGGGGAGGGACCCATGGGCACGGCAACGGGCACGGGCAGCGGGAAGAGCACAGCGACGTGGCGTAACTGGGCCGGCAACGTCACCTCGCGGCCCGCCAGGGAAACCACCCCCGCCTCGGTGGACGAGCTCGCCGAGGCCCTGCGCCAGGCCAAGGCCGACGGCCTCAAGGCGAAGCCCGTCGGCACGGGCCACTCCTTCACGGCGGCCGCCGCGACCGACGGCCTCCTCATACGCCCCGGCCTCCTCACCGGCATCCGTGCCGTCGACCGTGCGGCGGGCACGGTCACCGTGGAGGCCGGCACCCCGCTGAAGCGCCTGAACACGGCACTCGCCCGCGAGGGCCTGTCGCTCACGAACATGGGCGACATCATGGAGCAGACCGTCTCCGGAGCCGTCAGCACCGGCACGCACGGCACGGGCCGCGACTCGGCCTCGGTCGCCGCGCAGATCAAGGGCCTTGAGCTGGTCACCGCGGACGGCACGGTCCTGACCTGCTCCGCCGACGAGAACCCCGACGTCTTCGCCGCCGCCCGCATCGGGCTCGGCGCGCTCGGCGTCATCACCGCGATCACCTTCGCCGTGGAGCCGGTCTTCTTCCTGACCGCCCGCGAGGAACCGATGACCTTCGACAAGGTCACCGCCGACTTCGACGCGCTCTTCACGGAGAACGAGCACTTCGAGTTCTACTGGTTCCCGCATACCGGCAACTGCACCACCAAGCGCAACAACCGCAGCCTGGGCCCCGCCGCCCCGCCCGGCAGGATCAGCGCCTTCGTAGAGGACGAGTTGCTCTCCAACGGCCTCTTCCAGGCGGTCAACTCCCTTGGCCGGGCCGTCCCCGCGACCATCCCGGGCATCGCCAAGATCTCCAGCAAGGCGCTCTCGGCCCGTACGTACACGGACATCCCCTACAAGGTCTTCACCAGCCCGCGCCGGGTGCGCTTCATGGAGATGGAGTACGCCGTTCCGCGCGAGGCCCTCGTGGAGACACTGCGCGAGCTGAAGACGATGGTGGACCGCTCGCGGCTGCGGATCAGCTTCCCCGTGGAGGTCCGCACGGCGCCCGCGGACGACATCGCGCTCTCCACGGCCTCGGGCCGGGAGAGCGCGTACATCGCCGTCCACATGTACAAAGGCACGCCCTACCAGGCGTACTTCGCGGCGGCCGAGCGGATCTTCACCGCGCACGAGGGGCGGCCGCACTGGGGCAAGCTGCACACGCGCGACGCGGAGTACTTCGCCAAGGCGTACCCCCGCTTCGGCGAGTTCACGGCCCTGCGCGACCGCCTCGACCCCGACCGCCTGTTCGGCAACGCCTACCTGCGGCGGGTCCTGGGCGACTGACGCCCGCCTACGGGCTGGTGGTCTCGCCCTGCTGCGCGTCGCCGCCGGTGCCCGTGCCGTTGTCGTTGCCGCTGCCGGTCCCGGTGCCGCTCGACGGCGTGGGGGTCGGGGGCGGCGTCGGCGTGGGGTCCGTCTTGGAACCGTCGTCCCCGGAGTCGGTGCCCTTGTCCTTGTCCGAGTCCGTGCCGGAGCCCTTGTCAGGGTCGTTCTTGGAGCCGTCGGTGTCCGTGCCGGTGCCCTGATCCGGAGTCTGGCCGCCGGTCCCGTTCGGGTCCTGCGTCGCGGTGCCGTCACCCTTCTGGGAACCGTCGCCCGTCCCCGAAGTGCCGTTGTCCGAGGGCTGCCCTGTCGGTTCCCCGGACGGCGTGGACGGCTTCTTCGGAGAGGTGTCGTTCCCCGTGAGGTTGCTGATCGTGGTGCCCTTGCCGCCGCTGAAGTCCTCCCCGGAGACCAGTTCGTACGTGGTGATCCCCGCCATGGCGACACCGAAGACGACAGCCGCCGCGATCAACGGCCGCTTCCAGCTACGGATCCGCGCGCGGTGCGTGGTGCCGTCGGTGAACTCGTCCGACGGGAGGGGCACGCGCGTGGCGTCGTCGCGGGGCAGCAGCCGGGTGGCGTCGACCGAGCCGAGCAACTGCGTCTTGTCGGCGTCGAGGTCGGCGGCCACCGACGGCAGGACGGTCGTCGGGTCGGCGTCCGCCGCGGACGGCAGCACTGTGGTCGCGTCCGTTCCGGCCGCATCCGACCCGGCGTCGGCGTCCCGTGGTCCTGGTCTGCCCCACGTCGTGGTCACCGGCCCGGTGGGGGACGCGGCCCCCGGGTAGGCGGAGGCGGAGGTCCTGAACGTCTCGGGCACCGATGTGGAGGTGGTCACGGGAACCTGGTGCGCCTTCGGCTTGGCCTGCACCGCCACGACGCGTATCTGTTCACCCGTACGCTTGAAGAAGTGCTGGAAGATCGTGCCGCCGCAGGTCGCGATGCCGCTCACGACGCCGGCGCCGAGGATGGTCCCGTAGACGCCGAGGTTCGAGGCCAGCTTCGCCGCCACGACCGCGGCGATGGCGCTCCCCGCCACCTGCGGCACGCTGAGATCGAGGCGCCGCTTCTCCTCCGGCTCCTCCTGGTCCTCCGACTCCTTGCCGGAATCCGGCTTTATTCGCATCTCCGACCCTTGCCTGCCTTTCTGACCTTTTCGACTGACCACACGAGAGGGGGACGTATGGGCGAATCGATTAGTTCCGTTTCTGGTGTTTCCGTGAAGTGCGCCACCCATGCGCCGGTCACCGCACCGAAAAAGGCCACCAACTCCCTTCCCCCATGAGAAGTTCGGCGGCGCGGCGGTCCACCCGCGTGGCCCGAATGGAGTACTGTTGCGAGCCCTGGGTCCGGTCTCCCGCCAGGGTGCCCGGGGCCTTCCAGAACCGCCGGGTGGGGGGCTGGCCGCACAGGGTGACGAACGTCGTCACTTAGCGTTGCAAAATGGTAACCGTGCCATAACGGCGATCCAGGGCCCCCGCCCGACACGCCGGGCAACTCGGCAAGGTTGTGGCAGGCTGCACCCGGGCAGGCCACACTCGACTAGCGGAAGCAGCGACGCACGTGACGTCGGCAGGCACCACCCGGGAGGTCCCCATGCCCGAACTGCGTGTCGTGGCCGTCAGCAACGACGGCACACGGCTGGTGCTGAAGGCTGCGGACAGCACGGAGTACACGCTTCCGATCGACGAACGGCTGCGTGCGGCCGTCCGCGGCGACCGGCCCCGACTCGGACAGATCGAGATCGAGGTGGAGAGCCACCTCCGCCCGCGCGACATCCAGGCGCGGATACGTGCCGGTGCCAGCGCGGAAGAAGTGGCGCAGCTCGCCGGAATCCCCGTCGATCGTGTCCGCCGCTTCGAAGGACCGGTGCTGGCCGAGCGGGCCTTCATGGCGGAGCGGGCCAGAAAGACCCCCGTGCGCCGTCCCGGTGAGAACACGGGGCCCCAGCTCGGCGAGGCGGTCCAGGAGCGGCTGCTGCTGCGCGGCGCCGACAAGGAATCCGTCCAGTGGGACTCCTGGCGCCGTGACGACGGCACCTGGGAGGTCCTGCTCGTCTACCGCGTCGCGACCGAGCCGCACTCCGCGAGCTGGACGTACGACCCGCCCCGGCGGCTCGTACAGGCCGTGGACGACGAGGCGCGCTCGCTGATCGGCGAGACGGACGACATCGCGGCGCCCGAGCCCAGCTTCCCGTTCGTGCCGCGCATCGCCCGGCTCCCCCGGGACCGTCCCCTGGACCGGCCGCTCGACCGCGCCCTGGACCGGCAGCTCGACCGCCAGAGCATCCCCTCCCCCGGCGATCCGGCGGAGGAGGGCGACGATGCGGGGCCCGCGGTCGCAGAGCAGGAGCGCGACTCGCTGACCAGCCTCCTGGAGGCGGTGCCCAGCTTCCGCGGTGACATGGTCGTACCGGAGCGCCCCGCGGTTACGACCACCACGGAACTGCCGCCGCCCGCCCCGGAGGAGTCCGAGCAGGAGCCGGAGGCCGAGGAGGCCCCCGCGGCATCGGCCGGCGCCGGTTCGGCGTACGCGGACGTGCTCATGCCGCGCTCGGTGGCCAGCCACCGGGACCGCCTCGTCGGCTCCACGGACCGCCAGGCCGAGGCCGACGGAGTGCGCCCCGGACGCCGCGCCGCGGTGCCCAGCTGGGACGAGATCGTCTTCGGCACGCGCCGCAAGAAGCAGGAGTAGTCGTACGGACCAGGACTGGTCATACGTACGGCGTGAGGGCCCCGCACCCGCTGGTGCGGGGCCCTCACGCGTGTGCCTGCGGCCTACTGCGGGTCCGGGCCGGTCGCGACGGGACGGGAGCCGTCGGCCGACCACTCCGACCACGAGCCGACGTACAGCGCGGCCGGAATCCCCGCCACCGCCAGGGCAAGCACCTCGTGGGCGCCCGAGACGCCCGAGCCGCAGTAGACGCCGACCTCCGAGGTGCCGGAGGCGCCCAGCGCCTTGAAGCGGTCCGCCAGTTCGGCGGCCGGCTTGAAGCGGCCGTCCGCCTCGACGTTCTCGGTGGTCGGGGCCGACACCGCGCCCGGGATGTGCCCGGCCACCCGGTCGATCGGCTCGACCTCACCGCGGTAGCGCTCGCCCGCGCGGGCGTCCAGGAGCAGACCCGAGCGGGCCAGGGCGGCGGCCGAGTCCGCGTCGAGGAAGTCCGTGCTGTTGGGGGCCGGCTCGAAGGACCCCGGCGCCGGGGCCGCCCCGTCGCCCTGCTCCAGCGGGCCGGTCCACAGGGCGAGGCCTCCGTCAAGGACGCGTACCGACGCGTGCCCCGTCCAGCGGAGCATCCACCACAGGCGCGCGGCCGCCCAGTTCTGGCCACCGTCGTACACCACGACGTCCCGGTCCGGCGAGACCCCCGCCGCCCGCATCACGGCACCGAAGCGGTCCACGTCGGGAAGCGGGTGCCGGCCACCGGCCCCCGCGGGTCCTGCCAGGTCGGCGTCCAGGTCGACGAAGACCGCCGACGGGATGTGCCCCTCTTCGTACGCGGTGCGCATCGAGCCCTGGTGCTGCCAGCGGACGTCGAGCACGACCGGCGGATTCTCGCCCGCCAGGTCGCTCGCGAGTTCGGATGCGGAGATGATGGCGTTCATGGGTCCCATCCTTGCGCATGGGGTGGCCGTTCGGCCAAGGTCCGGTTACCCTGCTCCGCCGGACCGCGCCCGATGGATGAGACACCGTAAAACGGGCATCCTCCGCGAGAAGCCCGGCAGTGCGGCGCGGCCGGGACGCGCGGCGGATCAGGTGGTGCGAGCATCTGCAGGGGCGCATACGCGGCGGCGAGGGTGCGCGCGTTCGGGAGCGGAAGTGAAGCGGCCACCACGAAGGCCGAGGAGAGGGTGACGATGACCGAGGCACAGGCGTCCGCAGGGCAGCGCGACGGCACGGGAGCCGGTCGAAACGCCCCTGGCACACCCTGCTGGGTGAGCCTGATGGCGCATGGCCTGACAGCGACCCAGGAGTTCTACGGAGCGCTCTTCGGCTGGGAGTTCCGGCCGGGTCCCGAGCAGCTCGGCCCCTATGTGCGGGCGCTCCTGGACGGCCGGGAGGTGGCCGGCATCGGCCAACTGCCGCCCGACCGGCATCTGCCCATCGCCTGGACGCCCTATCTGGCGACGGACGACGCGGACGCGACGGCCGAGGCGGTGCGGCACTGCGGCGGCACGGTCGGCGTGGGCCCGATCACCGCGGGCAAGGCGGGGCGGATGGCCATCGCTTCGGACCCCACGGGTGCCGTGTTCGGGCTCTGGCAGGCCGCGCGGCACCTGGGCAGCGCGGTGATCGGGGAGCCGGGCGCACCGGCCTGGAACGAACTGGTGACGCAGGAGACCGCGAGCGTCGCCACGTTCTACGAAGCCGTGTTCGGCTACACCGAAGAGGCCGTCGTCTCGGCCGACTTCGACTATCTGACCCTGCACGTCGAGGGGCGTCCGGTGGCGTCCATGCACGGCGTGGGCGAGGCGCTGCCGCGCGACCGGGGCCCGCACTGGATGACGTACTTCGAGGTCGCCGACGTGGACGAGGCGGTGGACCGGGTCGTCGAACTCGGCGGCCAGCTCGTCAAACCGGCCCGTGACGGCTCCCACGGCCGGGAGGCGACGGTCGCCGACCCGGAGGGCGCGGTCTTCACCGTCGTACGCTCACACGCCCGCGCCTGAGTCAGGCGCGGGCGGTGGCCGCGTCCACCGGCAGGACGTCCGGCGAGAGTGCGCCCGCGCGTGCGGTCGCCGCCGTCGTCCTGCGCCGGTGGTGGCGGCGGCACAGGACCTCGTACCCCACCTCGTCCGCCGACTGGTTGACGTCGCCGACGACGACCTGGGCGCCCTCGACGACCATCTCGCCGCCTATGGTGCGGGCGTTGTGCGTGGCGCGGGCGCCGCACCAGCACAGGGCCTCGACCTGGAGCACCTCGACGCGGTCGGCGAGCTCGACCAGGCGCTGCGAGCCCGGGAAGAGCTTGGAGCGGAAGTCCGTGGTGATGCCGAAGGCGAAGACGTCGAGGCCGAGGTCGTCGACGACCCGCGCGAGCTGGTCGATCTGCTCCGGAGCCAGGAACTGCGCCTCGTCCGCGATCACGTAGTCCGCGCGGCCGCCCTGGGAGAGGTGGTCGACGAGATGGGCGTAGAAGTCGAAGTCGTCCGCGGCCTCGATGGCGTCGGTGACGAGGCCCAGCCGCGAGGAGAGCTTGCCCTCGCCCGCCCGGTCGTCCCGCGTGAAGATGATCCCCTGGAGTCCGCGGGCGGAGCGGTTGTGCTCGATCTGCAGAGCCAGCGTGCTCTTTCCGCAGTCCATCGTTCCGGAGAAGAACACCAGCTCGGGCATGGGGGGTCGCGGACCTTTCGGGGGGCGTGCGGAGTCGGGGGCGCCGGCAGAGGGGCGTACGGCTAGGAGCGTACTTCGAGGAGGGGGACGAGCTGCTCCACAGGGGTCATGGAGCCGTGCATGCCGACCAGCGAGGACTCCTTGGGCTCGCGCTCCGAGGCGATGATCGCGACGTCGTCGTGCGCGGCGGCGATGACGTCACCGAGGCGCTCGTACACACGTTGATCAATGTGTGGACCGAACCACCCCGCGGCGATCGCCTCGTCGCGGGAGGCGACCCAGAACTGTTCGCCGAGCACCTCGCGCCACACGGTCAGGACGTCGTTCACGGCGCCGGGCACCGCGTAGACGTGGCGGGCGCGGCCCTCGCCGCCGAGGTGGGCGACGCCGGCGCGCAGCTCCCAGTCCTCGTCGAAGTCGATGCGGGAGGCGTCGTCGAAGGGGATGTCGAGCATGCCGTGGTCGGCGGTGACGTACAGGGCGCTGCGCGGCGGCAGCTGCTCGGCGAGACGCTGGGCGAGCCGGTCGACGTACATGAGCTGGCCGCGCCAGGCGTCGGAGTCGACGCCGAAGCGGTGGCCCTTGCCGTCCACTTCCGCGTAGTACGTGTAGACCAAGGACCGGTCGCCCGCTGCCAGTTGCTTGGCGGCGAGGTCCATGCGGTCCTCTCCGGAGAGCTTGCCCCGGAAGGAGCCGCCGCTCAGGGCGATCTTGGTGAGCGGGGTGTTCTCGAAGGTCGGGGACGACACCTGGGCGGTGTGCACGCCCGCGTCGTGGGCCTGCTGGAAGACCGTCGGGTAGGGCTGCCACTTGCGCGGGTCGGTCCACGGGTTCCAGCGGAGCTGGTTCATCAGCTCGCCGGTGGCGGGGTTGCGCACGGTGTAGCCGGGCAGGCCGTGGGCGCCTGGCGGCAGGCCCGTGCCGACCGAGGCGAGCGAGGTCGCGGTGGTGGCGGGGAAGCCCGCGGTGATGGGCTGCCCGGTGCCGCCCCGCGAGCTGTGCAGGAGCGAGGTCAGGAAGGGGGCTTCGGCCGGATGTGCCTTGAGCTGTTCCCAGCCCAGGCCGTCGATCAGGAAGACGCAGTTCCGGTCGGCGGGGGCGAGTTCCGCGATGGCCGGTGCTTCGTATCCCGGCACGCCCTGGTGGGCGACGAGCGTGGGCAGCAGGTCGGCGAGGGAGCCGGAGCCGTACGCGGGCACGGGGGCCGTGTCGAGGGCGATCGGTTCCACGTCGTCCCAGGCGGGCAGCGACATCAGCGAGCGGTCTCCGCGGTCGCCTCGGACAGGGCCTGGGCGAAGGCGAGGGTCTGCCGGACGGCGTCGGGGCCGTCTCCGGCCTCGCTGACGCGCAGGCTCAGGTCGTCGGCGGTCGAGCTGCCGGTGTAGCCGTGGTCCGCCTCGCAGTTGGGGTCGCCGCAGGCCGCGGGCTCCAGGTCGATGCGGGAGACGGCGCCCCAGCCGATGGTCAGGACGACCTCGCGGGGCGGCGTGCCCGGAACATACTTCTCCGGGTTGGCGACGACACGGCTGAGGACGACCGAGGAGATCCGGTCGATCTTGACCGACTCCGTGGAGGTTGTCGCGTATGGCGTCGGGGACGTGCTGTCCGCCGCCTGCTCGTCGGTGTGGCTGACGATGAACCGCGTGCCGGTCAGGACGAGGACCGTGACGTGCCGGCGCACTTCGTTGGCGTCGAACGTCGTCTCCTGGTGGACCAGGTACGACCCGATGGCCTCGCCGCCGATCGCGGCCTCCACCGCCTCGGCCACGAGGGCCGGGTAGTAGCCGCTGCGCTCGATCGCCGCGCGCAGCCCCTGGGTCGTCGTACCGGTCTTTGCCATGCCGTCCATCCTACGGCCCGGCGCGGGGCGCACGGTGCCCCCATGGCCGCCCCTGTGCCCGGAACGCGCGCTTCAGTATCCCGGGAGCGTACGCGGGCCGAGATCGTCGCGGGCGGGCGGGGGCGCGAGCCGGAGGGAGGCGCCGAGCACGGAGAGGCCGCGCTGGGCGACGACCACGGGCTCCAGGGAGACGCCGACCACTTCGGGGTGGTCGTCGACGAGCCGGGAGACCCGCTGGAGCAGCTCTTCGAGAGCCGGGGTGTCGACGGGCGCCGAGCCGCGCCAGCCGAACAGGAGCGGCGCGGTCCGGATGGATCTGATCAGCGAGGCGGCCTCCCGGTCGGTGACCGGGATGAGGCGGTGGGCGGTGTCACCGAGCAGTTCGGAGGCCGCGCCCGCGAGCCCGAAGGAGAGCACCGCTCCGGCCGCCGGGTCGATGACGGCGCGCACGACGGTGTCGACGCCGCGCGGCGCCATGCCCTGGACGACGGGCCGCAGCTCGGCGGGTTTGCCGAACGCGTTGATCAACTCTTGATACGCCCGTCGCAGTTGCTCCTCGTCGGCGAGGTCGAGCCGGACCCCGCCGAGGTCGGCACGGTGGCGCAGATGCGGGGCGGTGGTCTTCAGGGCCACGGGGTAGCCGAGCGTGCGCGCGGCGTGCGCGGCCGCGTCCGGGTCGGGGGCGGGGAGGGCACGTCGTACGCGGATGCCGTACCGCCGGAGCAGTTCGTGGGCGTCAGCCTGGGCGAGGGTGGCGCCGCGCGGGTCGTCCTCCTGGGCCAGCAGCTCCGTGATGCGCTCGGCGGCCCCGCTCTCGTCGATGTCGTCGTACTCGTGCACCTTGCCGGGCTCGGCGGCCTCGCGGCGCCACTGCGCGTACTTGACGGCTTCGGAGAGAGCACGGACGGCGCGCTCGGCGGCGGGGTAGGCGGGGATGCGGTACTGCTCCGCAGGGGGCTCGGCTGCTCCCGGTGCGGCGCTCGGCGGCGTCTCCCCTTCGGCCGTGGGCACGGGCCGCGCGGGGGCGACGGGGTCGGCGCGGTCGGGCTCCTTCGGGGGGGCGCCGGGCCGGGTGCTGGTCGCGGCGGACAGGGCCTCGGCGAGCCCGCCCAGCTCGACGTGGACGACGGCCACCGGCTTCGCCGGGCACCCCGCCGCGGCGGCCCGCAGCTCCGTGGCCAGCGTCTCGGGGGCGGCGGCGACCCCGTCCTCGCGCACCCAGGGGATGGCGTTGACGATCACCGCGTCGCAGCCGTCGTCGGACAGCGCCTCGGCGAGCGCGGCCCGGAAGCCGGCCGGCGTGGCCCCGGTCGTGAGGTCGCGGGGCGGCAGCGGACGCAGCCCGTCGGCGACACACGCGTCGTACGTGAGGAGCCCCAGCGACTCGGAGTTGCCGAGGATGCCCACCCGGGGGCCGGACGGCAGCGGCTGCCCCGCGAGCAGCAGCCCCGCGTCGACCATCTCGGTGACGGTGTCCACACGGATGACGCCCGCCTGGCGCAGCAGCGCCGACACCGTGGCGTGCGGCAGGCGCGTGGCCTGGACCGCGTGGCCCGTGGGCGCGATTCCGCTGTGCCGGGCGCCCTGCACCACGACGAGCGGCTTGGCGGTCGCGGCCCGGCGCGCGAGGCGGGTGAACTTGCGGGGATTGCCGATGGTCTCCAGGTACATCAGGGCGATGTCGGTGTCCGGGTCCTCGTACCAGTACTGAAGGAGGTCGTTCCCGGAGACGTCGGCGCGGTTTCCGGAGCCGACGAACGTGGACAGGCCCGCGCCCCGTCGGTGCAGACCGGACAGCAGCGCGATGCCGATGGCGCCGGACTGGGTGAACAGACCGATGCGCCCGCGCGCGGGAGGCTCGGGAGCGAGCGAGGCGTTGAGCCGCGTACGGGGGGATGTGTTGATGACACCGAAGGCGTTCGGTCCGATGATGCGCATGCCGTACGACCGCGCCCGGCGCACCAGTTCGCGCTGTCGCTCGCGGCCCTCCGCGCCGCTCTCGCCGTACCCGGCGGAGAGCACCACAAGGCCCTGCACCCCGCGCTCACCGCACTCGGCGACGACCTGGGGCACCCGGTCGGCGGGTACGGCGATCACCGCGAGGTCCACGGGCTCCTCGATGGCCGCCACGGAGCGGTGCGCGGGCACCCCGTCGACCTCGGCGCCTTCGTCGTACGCGCTGTTCACCGCGTACAGGCGGCCGGTGAAGCCCGCCTCCTGGAGGTTGCGCAGCACGCTGCGGCCCACGCCGCCGGAGGTGCGGCCCACGCCGATCACCGCGACCGAACCCGGCGTCAGGAGCCGCTGTACCGAGCGCCCCTCGGCGCGCTGCTCGCGGGCGCGCTGCACGGCGAGCGAGCGGTCGGTCGGCTCCAGGTCGAACTCAAGGCGGACGACGCCGTCTTCGAAGCTGCGCTTCTGCTGGTAGCCCGCGTCCGTGAACACCTTGATCATCTTGGTGTTGGCGGGCAGCACCTCGGCGGCGAAGCGCCGGATGCCGCGCTCCCTGGCGACCGCCGCGATGTGTTCGAGGAGTGTGGAGGCCACGCCCCGGCCCTGGTGGGCGTCCTGCACGAGGAAGGCGACCTCGGCCTCGTCGGCGGGCGCGCTGGCGGCCATGCCGCGCTCGTCGATGCGGTCGTAGCGCACGGTGGCGATGAACTCACCGCCCACCGTGGCCGCGAGACCCACCCGGTCGACCTGGTCGTGGTGCGTGAAGCGGTGCACGTCCTTGGCGGACAGCCGCGGGTAGGGCGCGAAGAAGCGGTAGTACTTCGACTCGTCTGAGACCTGCTCGTAGAAGCTGACCAGGCGGTCCGCGTCCTCGGCCGTGATGGGCCTGATCCGGGCGGTGCCTCCGTCGCGCAGCACCACATCGGCTTCCCAGTGCGACGGGTGGTCGGGCCGGTCCTGCTGATGCCGATCCTGCTGATCCGACGGGGTCTGCATGGGGCCAGGGTACGGGTCGCGGGGCCGCTCGGGCCGGGGCAGGCTGGGAGAGGCCGAAGGCGGCCGACGGAGCACCCGTGACGGCATGAGACAATGGTCTAGACAAGTGTGAGACACCTGGAAGGGCAGCAACACATGGCTGAGCGCCGCGTCAACGTCGGCTGGGCCGAGGGCCTTCACGCCCGACCCGCCTCCATCTTCGTCCGCGCGGCCACGGCCGCCGGCGTCCCCGTGACGATCGCCAAGGCCGACGGCAACCCGGTCAACGCCGCCTCGATGCTCGCGGTGCTCGGCCTGGGCGCCCAGGGCGGCGAGGAGATCGTGCTCGCCTCCGACGCCGAGGGCGCGGACGCCGCCCTCGACCGTCTGGCGAAGCTGGTCGCGGAGGGCCTTGAGGAGCTCCCGGAGACGGTCTGAACCACCACGCAGCACCCTTCGAAGGGCCCACTCCGGAACACAGAGTGGGCCCTTCGTTTTGCCTGCCACTCATCCGGCGAATGCGGCGCCTGAATTCGGGCAGCAAAAATATCCGCCCTGAATTGACTTAGCCAAAGCACCCCTGGCGGCTCTCTTTGTATACGGCGCCCACGTTAATTCGGCAGGCCTGCCGTGTTTACGGCATGTTGCACATTGCTCACACGGCCGACCCGCGATGAATGGCGCAATCGATGCGCGGCCGTCGCCCGGTCCGTGTGCCCCGCGGTGAGCGCCCTGGCCCGTTCCGCGTCCCCGCGGGCGACCGCGTCGACGATCGCCGCGTGCTCGGACCAGGAGGCGACCGGCGCGACCGGGGGCTCGACGACGTACATCCAGGCGATCTTGCGCCGGAGCTGGGTGAGCAGCGTGATCAGCCCGGGGCTGCCGGAGGCCTGGGCGAGCGTCTCGTGGAACCAGCCGCCCAGTGAGCGCAGATCCTCCCCCTGCCCCCTCCTGGAGCGCTCAAGGCCCAGCCTGACGAGGCCCCGCAGGACCTTCAGGTGCGCGTCGGTGCGGCGCTGGGCGGCGCGGGCCGCGGCGAGCGGCTCCAGCAGCATGCGCAGCTCCAGGAGGTCGGCGGCCTCCTGCTCCGTGGGCTCGGCGACGCAGGCGCCCGCGTGCCTGCGCGTGACGACGAAGCCCTCGGCCTCCAGGGTGCGCAGGGCCTCGCGCACGGGAACGCGGGAGACGCCGTAGCGGCGCGCGAGAACCTCCTCGGTGAGCCGGCCGCCCCTTTCGTGGACACCGGCGACAATGTCGTCCCGGATGGCCGTGCACACCGAATGCGCGGGAATACGCATGTCCGGACCTCCGCCTTAATCCCCGCGAAACGCGGTCGACCGACGCTCGTTCGGTGACTCTATTGCAGAGCTTCGGAATTTCCGATGGCGGGCCGGAATCCATGGATATCTTTTGGCCAAAGGCGGGCGGGTGACCAAAGGCACGCGGGCCGGGGAAACGACGAAGGCCCCGGCTCGGGAGAGCCGGGGCCTTCGGTGAGGTGCGAAGGGGTCAGACGTTGACGCCGTGCGAGCGAAGGTACGTGACGGGGTTGATGTCCGAGCCGTACTCCGGGCCGGTGCGGGCCTCGAAGTGGAGGTGAGGGCCACTGGAGTTGCCCGTGGAGCCCGAGAGGCCTATCTGCTGGCCCGGGGTGACCGTCTGACCGACGGTGACGCCGAGGGAGTTCAGGTGGCCGTACTGGGTGTACGTGCCGTCGTTCATCTTGATGACGACGTTGTTGCCGTAGGCGCCGCCCCAGCCGGCCTCGACGACGGTGCCGGAGCCGACCGCGTGGACCGGAGTGCCGGACGCGGCGTGGAAGTCCACGCCGGTGTGGCTGCCGGAGGACCACATGGCACCGCCGGTCTGGTAGCCCGTGGAGACGTACGAGCCGGAGATCGGGGAGACGTAGGTATTGAGGCGCTTGCGCTCGGCCTCGCGGGCGGCGCGCTCCTTGGCCTCGCGCTCCTTCTTGGCCTTCGCCTTGGCGTCGGCCTCGGCCTTGCGCTTGTCCTCGGCGGCCTTCTTCTTGGCGGCCGCTTCGGCCATCTTGGCGGCGGCCGCGTCGTCGGCCGCCTGCCGCTGCGCGGCGGCCTGCGCGTCGATGCTCTCGGCGAGCGAGTCGCCTACGGAGATCGCCTGCGTGAGTCCCATGTGCTCGACGGCCGCGTCGTCGGCGGCGGCCAGCGCCGGAGCGGCCAGGCCTCCGATGACACCGGTCGTGGTGAGCGCGGCGACACCCGCGACGCTCGCGGAGGTGCGGGTGAGGCGGCTGGGACGACGGTGCTTCCCGGTGGCACGGGTGAACGCCATGAAGCGGCTGATCCTTTCCTTCCTTCTCGCCTACCGGGTTAGCTGACGGGTTCGGAGCAGGAAGGTCTCCTACGAGCCCCTCGCCTGACGGCAAGGTGCCCGATTCACCCCAGGGGACATGTGGGTCCCCGGCTCCCCTGGCTCGCGCCGTACGGGGACTCGGCGATGGCTGTCCGGTGCCGCGGATGCGACGTACTGCGTGACGAACAGCCGGATCGAAGCTAAGCGCGCCGACTTTCAATCGACAAACAGATCGCCACTTTTGTTGCGCACGCCACACGGCAGACAGGCAACCTCCATATGAATTCGGACATATGAGGACCCCGGCGGCCGTAACGGTCACCGGGGTCCGATATGTCTTGACTGTCGCTCAGTTCGTCGCTGCTGGCGCCCAGTCCGTCACCGCTGTCGGTGCCCGGTCGGCGCTCAGCCGCTGACCACGCTCACTTCACCGATGCCGAGCGCCCTGACGGGCTCCTCGATCTGCGCGGCGTCGCCGACGAGGATCGTCACCAGGTGGTCCTCCGGGAAGGCGCTCACGACGGCCGCGGTGGCCTCCACGGTGCCGGTCGCGGCCAACCGGCGGTACAGCTGCGCCTGGAAGTCGTCCGGGAGGTTCTGCTCGACCTGGTCGGCGAGCGTGGCCGCCACGGAGGCGGCCATCTCGTACTTGAGCGGGGCCACGCCCACCAGGTTCTGCACCGCCACGTCGCGCTCGGCGTCGGTCAGGCCCTCCGCGGCGAGGGTGCGCAGGACCTTCCAGAGGTCTTCCAGCGCGGGCCCCGTGGAGGCGGTGTCGACCGATCCGCTGATGGCGAGCATCGCGGCGCCCGTACCGTCCGGCGCGGAGCGCAGGACCTGGCTGAACGCGCGTACGCCGTAGGTGTATCCCTTCTCCTCACGCAGGACGCGGTCCAGGCGGGAGGTGAGGGTGCCGCCCAGGCAGTACGTGCCGAGGACCTGGGCGGGCCAGATCCGGTCGTGCCGGTCCGGGCCGACGCGGCCGATCAGCAGCTGCGTCTGCACGGCTCCGGGGCGGTCCACGATGACCACGCGGCCCGTGTCGTCGGCGGTCACCGCGGGCACCGGACGCGGCTCGGCCATGCCGCCCGTCCAGGTGCCGACGGTGTCCGCCAGGACGGCGTCCAGGTCGGTGCCCGTGAGGTCGCCGACGACGACCAGGGTGGCCGTCGCGGGGCGCACGTGTTTCTCGTAGAAGGCGCGCACCGCCGCCGAGTCGATGGCCGCGACCGTCTCCTCGCTGCCCTGGCGGGGGCGGGACATGCGCGAGCTCGCCGGGAACAGCTGCTTGGAGAGCTCCTTGGCGGCGCGGCGCGCCGGGTTGGCGGCCTCGTGCGGGATCTCGTCCAGGCGGTTGCGTACGAGTCGTTCGATCTCGCTGTCCGCGAAGGCGGGGGCGCGCAGGGCGTCGGAGAGCAGACCGAGCGCCTTCGGCAGGCGGGAGACGGGGACTTCGAGGGAGACACGGACACCGGGGTGGTCGGCGTGCGCGTCCATCGTGGCGCCGCAGCGGTCCAGCTCGGCGGCGAACTCCTCGGCGGAGTGCTTGTCGGTGCCCTCGTTGAACGCCCTCGCCATGATCGTGGCGACGCCGTCGAGGCCCTCCGGCTCGGCGTCCAACGGCGCCTCCAGGTGGACCTCCACCGCGACGACCTGCTGGCCGGGGCGGTCGCAGCGCAGCACCGTGAGGCCGTTGGGCAGCGCGCCTCGCTCGGGGGCGGGGAAGGCCCACGGCTTGGCCTGGCCGGGCTCGGGCTGTGGATGGAACTGCATCGTCGCGGCCTCGCTCACTTCGCCGCCTCCTCTTCTTCGATCTCGGCGCCGGCGAGCCCGTCGATGCCGGTCCCGTCGGCGACGGTCTCTTCGATGTCCTCGGCGGCCGTCACGGGCTCGTACACGAGCACCGCGCGGTTGTCGGGGCGCAGGCGGGCCTTCGCCACCTCCTGGACCTCCTGGGCGGTGACGTCGAGGACGCGCCCCACGGCGGTGAGGGCGAGCTGCGGGTCGCCGAACAGGACCGCGTACCGGCACAGTTCGTCGGCGCGGCCCGCGACCGTGCCGAGCCGGTCGAGCCACTCGCGCTCCAGCTGGGCCTGAGCGCGCTCCATCTCCTCCGGAGTGGGGCCCTCCGCGGCGAAGCGGGCGAGCTCCTCGTCGACGGCCGCCTCGATGACCGGCACCTCGACGTCCCCGGAGGTCTTCACGTCCAGCCAGCCCAGCGAGGGGGCACCGGCCAGGCGCAGCAGGCCGAAGCCCGCGGCGACGGCGGTGCGGTCGCGGCGCACGAGCCGGTTGTAGAGCCGGGAGGAGTCGCCGCTGCCGAGGACGGTCAGCGCCAGGTCGGCCGCGTCGCACGCGCGCGTGCCGTCCTCCGGGAGGCGGTAGGCGGCCATCAGGGCGCGGGCCGGCACCTCCTCCTCGACGACCTCGCGGAGCTCCTCGCCGATGCGCTCCGGGAGGGAGCCGTCACGCGGCGGCTGCTTGCCGTCGTGCGAGGGGATCGACCCGAAGTACTTCTCGACCCAGGCGAGCGTCTGCTCCGGGTCGATGTCGCCGACGACCGACAGGACGGCGTTGTTGGGCGCGTAGTACGTCCGGAAGAAGTCGCGCGCGTCCTCCAGGGTGGCCGCGTCCAGGTCGGCCATGGAGCCGATCGGCGTGTGGTGGTAGGGGTGGCCCTCCGGGTAGGAGAGGGCGGTCAGCTTCTCGAAGGCCGTGCCGTACGGGACGTTGTCATAGCGCTGACGGCGTTCGTTCTTGACGACGTCGCGCTGGTTCTCCATGGACTCGTCGTCGAGCGCGGACAGCAGTGAGCCCATCCGGTCGGCTTCGAGCCACAGGGCCAGCTCCAGCTGGTGGGCGGGCATCGTCTCGAAATAGTTGGTGCGCTCGAAGCTCGTCGTGCCGTTGAGCGAGCCGCCCGCTCCCTGGACCAGCTCGAAGTGGCCGTTGCCGTGCACCTGCTTCGATCCCTGGAACATCAGGTGCTCGAAGAGGTGAGCCAGGCCGGTACGCCCCTTGACCTCGTGGCGGGAGCCGACGTCGTACCAGAGGCAGACCGCGGCGACCGGGGTCAGGTGGTCCTCGGAGAGCACCACGCGCAGGCCATTGGCCAGCCGGTGCTCGGTCGCTGTCAGGCCGCCGGAGCCGGCCTCGGCTGTGGCCGTGTGACCCATGGGCATGTACGTCCCTTCGATCGCTGGATCATGGTGATCATCGCTGGACCAGAACAATTGCTGCCAGTCCTGCCACTGTATGCAAGCGTGCGGACACCTGGCGAAGTTCCCGGTCCGCCCTCGGCGTAGTCCCGCGTCGGCGCAGTTCCGCGTCGGGCAGTCCCGAGTGACGCCGCCGCACGGGTCGTGGTCGGCGTTGTCAGTGGGACAGTCCACAATGGTCGGCGTCAGATCCCGCACATGTTGGTGAAGGAGCCGCAGCAGCGATGGCCCGCCGCAGCACGAAAACCCCGCCGCCCGACGACTCGTTCGAGGAGAAGATCCTCGACATCGACGTCGTCGACGAGATGCAGGGCTCCTTCCTCGAGTACGCGTATTCGGTCATCTACTCCCGGGCCCTGCCGGACGCCCGCGACGGCATGAAGCCGGTGCACCGCAGGATCGTCTACCAGATGAACGAGATGGGGCTGCGCCCCGACCGCGGCTATGTGAAGTGCGCCCGTGTCGTCGGCGAGGTCATGGGTAAGTTGCACCCGCACGGCGACGCGTCGATCTACGACGCCCTGGTGCGCATGGCCCAGCCCTTCTCGATGCGCCTCCCGCTGGTGGACGGCCACGGCAACTTCGGCTCGCTCGGCAACGACGACCCGCCGGCCGCCATGCGGTACACCGAGTGCAAGATGGCCGACGCCACCTCCCTGATGACGGAGTCGATCGACGAGGACACCGTCGACTTCGAGCCGAACTACGACGGCCAGGAGATGGAGCCGTCCGCACTCCCCGCGGCGTATCCGAACCTCCTGGTCAACGGCGCGTCGGGCATCGCGGTCGGCATGGCGACGAACATGCCGCCGCACAACCTCGGCGAGGTCATCGCCGCTGCCCGCCACCTCATCAAGCACCCGGGGGCCGACCTCGAGACGCTGATGAAGTACGTGCCGGGCCCCGACCTGCCCACGGGCGGCAGGATCGTCGGCCTGAACGGCATCAAGGACGCGTACGACTCGGGCCGTGGCTCCTTCAAGATCCGGGCGACGGTCACCGTGGAGAACGTGACGGCGCGCCGCAAGGGCATCGTCGTCACCGAACTGCCCTTCTCCGTAGGGCCCGAGAAGGTCATCGCCAAGATCAAGGACCTGGTCGGCGCGAAGAAGCTGCAGGGCATCGCCGACGTCAAGGACCTCACCGACCGCTCGCACGGCCTGCGCCTGGTCATCGAGATCAAGAACGGCTTCGTCCCGGAGGCCGTCCTGGAGCAGCTGTACAAACTGACGCCGATGGAGGAGTCCTTCGGCATCAACAACGTGGCGCTGGTGGACGGCCAGCCTCTCACCCTCGGCCTCAAGGAGCTCCTGGAGGTCTATCTCGACCACCGCTTCAACGTGGTGCGCCGCCGCAGCGAGTTCCGCCGCGGCAAGAAGCGCGACCGTCTGCATCTGGTCGACGGCCTGCTGATCGCGCTCCTGGACATCGACGAGGTCATCCGCCTCATCCGGTCCAGCGACAACTCCGCGCAGGCCAAGGAGCGCCTGATCGGGCGCTTCTCGCTGAGCGACATCCAGACGCAGTACATCCTGGACACCCCGCTGCGCCGGCTGACCAAGTTCGACCGCATCGAGCTGGAGACCGAGCGCGACAGGCTCAACGGCGAGATCGACGAGCTGACCGGCATCCTGGAGTCGGACGCCGAGCTGCGCAAGCTGGTCTCCTCGGAACTGGCCGCCGTCGCCAAGAAGTTCGGCACGGACCGGCGCACGGTGCTCCTGGAGTCGGCGGGTTCCCCGGCCGCGACGGTCTCGCTCCAGGTGGCGGACGACCCGTGCCGCGTGCTCCTGTCGTCGACGGGCCTGCTGGCGCGCACGGCCAACGGCGACCCCTTCACGGACAGCGAGACCAAGCGCGTCAAGCATGACGCGATCGTCTCGGCGGTGCCGGCCACGGCGCGCGGCGAGGTGGGAGCGGTCACGTCCCTGGGCAGGCTCCTGCGCCTCTCCGTAGTGGACCTGCCGCAGCTCCCGGAGACGATGGGCGCGCCCAACCTCTCCGGAGGGGCGCCGGTCTCGGAGCTGCTTCCGCTGACCGGGGACGAGAAGCTGATCTGCCTGATGACGCTCGACGAGTCCTCGCCGGGCCTGGCGCTCGGCACCGAGCAGGGCGTGGTCAAGCGTGTGGTGCCGGACTATCCGTCGAACAAGGAGGAGTTGGAGGTCGTCACCCTCAAGGACGGTGACCGGATCGTCGGCGCGGCCGAGCTGCGCACCGGCGAGGAGGACCTGGTCTTCATCACGGACGACGCCCAGCTGCTGCGCTACCAGGCATCCCAGGTGCGCCCCCAGGGCCGTCCCGCGGGCGGTATGACGGGCATCAAGCTCGCTGACGGCGCGAAGGTCATCTCCTTCACGGCGGTGGACCCGGCGGTGGACGCGGTCGTCTTCACTGTGGCGGGCTCGCGCGGCACGCTCGACGACTCGGTGCAGACGACGGCCAAGCTCACGCCGTTCGACCAGTACCCCCGCAAGGGCCGCGCCACGGGCGGTGTGCGCGTCCAGCGGTTCCTGAAGGGCGAGGACTGCCTGAGCATCGCCTGGGCGGGCCCGACACCCCCGCGCGCGGCCCAGCGCAACGGCGCACCGGCCGAGCTGCCGGAGATCGACCCGCGCCGCGACGGCTCGGGGGTCTCGCTCGCGAAGCCGGTGGCGGCGGTGGCGGGCCCGGTGTAGCCCCGGCCCGCTAGTGCTCCGCGCCGCGCTCCTGACCAGGCCCTTCGTCCGGCTCCTGGTCCGGCTCCTCCGGGTCCTGGACGTAGCGCAGTACGCCCCACATGCCGTGCTCATCGGCCTGTGGGGCGTACTCGCGACAGGCCTCCAGCTCCCTCCCCAGGGCCGGTACGTCGATGCCCGACCCGATGAGCACGAGCTGGGTCAGACGGGGCTCGCCCGGAGCCCACGGCTCCGGATAGAAGCGCAGAAAACGCCCCACGGCGTGCACCTCGTACCGGTTCCGCGGGTCGGCGGCGCCGAAATCGACGTACCCCTTGATGCGGTAGAGCCCTTCAGGCCTGCTGTCGAGCAGGGCCATCAAGGAACGCGGGCCCATGGGCACCTCGGAGGTGAAGGCGAGGCTTTCGTAGGCGGAGTGCAGGTGGTCCCGGTGACCACAGCCGTCTTCACAGGTCTCGGCTTCGGAGTGAGTGTCTTCGCGCAGGTCCTCGAACGAGAGCTGCCCGATCCGCTCCTCCACGGGCTTGCGGTCGAGGAGCAGCTCCACGTCCACGCGCCCGTACGAGGCGGCCACCACGGCCGCACGGTCGGTGAAGCCCCGGACGACGCCCAGAATCCGCGCACGCTCCTCGTCGGCCACCCGGTCCACCTTGTTGACCACGACGAGATCGGCGATCCCCAGATGCCGCTCCACCTCGGGGTGCCGCTCCCGTGTGGCGTCGAACTCCGCGGCGTCGACGACCTCGACGAGCCCTCCGTACACGATGTGCGGGTTCTCGCTCGCGAGCAGCATCTTCACGAGTTGCTGCGGCTCCGCGAGCCCGCTCGCCTCGATGACGATGACATCGATCCCCGCGGAGGGCCGGGCGAGTCGCTCCAGGTACTCGTCGAGCTCGCCGGCGTCCACGACACAGCACAGACAGCCGTTGCCGAGCGAGACGGTGGAGTCGCCGAGCTGCCCCGCGACCGACATCGCATCGATCTCGATCGATCCGAAGTCGTTGACGATCGCCCCGATCCGGCTGCCGCCGCTGCGGTGCAGCAGATGGTTGAGCAGGGTGGTCTTGCCGGAACCCAGGAATCCGGCGAGGACGATGACCGGGATCTGCTGCTTGTTCAACCGTGGGCCCTTCGCGCTGACGTTCTACGGGCCGCGGCGGTCCCCGCACGCGGAATGCGGATCTCGGGAGATCCCGTACGCGGAATACGGACGTCGCCGGAGCCCGTATGAAGAATGAAGACCACCCCAGGATAGGCGGGCGCGGACGGGCGCGAAGTGAACGATTGTTAGCGGCGCTCGCGGGGCACACATTGGGCACGGCGCCGGGATGTGCGACCACCACTTCCTTCTGTGCGCCTCCTCTCCGCCTCCCCGCCGATCAGAGCCGCTCGGCACCCTGGGAGACGGCAAGCGCACCGCCCACCGCTCGCCGGTCCGCTCCCTGTCGCCCCGCACCCGACGACCGGCGGACGGTCGCCTGAATCGGGGGTTGACATGGCCACACAGAACTTTTGGATACGGGGAGCGGGTCCGGCAGCCGTCGCCGGGCTCGCGTTCGCGACCGGAACGTTTGCATGGCACTGGGCAAAGGAGCGCAAGCAGGCCGCACGCGCGGCGGAACACGAGCGCCTCATGTCCGAGCGAGAGGTCGCCGCAGCCGACGCGGAGCGCAGAAACGCCGCACTCACCGAACAGCACCGGCTGCACTTCGACCTGCTGTGCAAAGCCATGGAGGACGCGACGCTGGCCGCCGTCCTGGACACGTACGACGACGACGTCCCCCCTGAGAAACAGCGGCAATTCCTCTTCGCCAATGCCCTCTACATCAACGCGCTGCATGCGCATCGCATCGGCGCCATGACGCTGGGAGAGCTGCACGGACACCTTCGGGTGATGTGCCAGAACCCCCTCTTCCGGCACTACTGGGACGCCACACGCCATCACCGCGCGAGCCTGGACCGGTCCTCGGACGAGGCCAAGCTGGGCCGGATGATGGATCGCCTGGACAGGGAATTGCAGGAGGCCGACACCGACGAGTGGTGGGTGGTGGGCGAACCTCCCGCCGAATAGGTCCAGTTGGATGACGACGCACCCACCTCGGCGACATCAAGGGCTAACCTGTCTGCGCCCTTACTCCTCTACCGCCCAAGGACCGGGATCCCCTTGAACATCGTGCGCCGCATCGGCGCGTCTCCCCGCGAGCGGGGCAGCGCAACCGGCCAGACCTGTCCCGACATTTTCGAGCTCAGCGACGGCAGTTTCGCCGTCATCGGGACAGACAGGACCGAGGCGCTCGACGGCAAACTGCCGGCCGATGCTGCACGTGCCGCCTATGAGCGCATCGTCGTCATCAGCCGGGACACTCTCATCCGAGCCAAGGTCGACATCCCCGAGACCTGAGCCGCGCCGAACTCGCCGTCGTGCCACACCCGGCATTCCGACGGTGACTCCTCATCGCACCTTGTGAGCAATCCTTCACAGTCAGTGCCATTTGTTCACCGTCATTCCCTGCCCGTCCGCAAGGAGTCACAGAATGGCAGTTCGCCTCGGGCGCAAGAGCGCCACGGAACTCTTCATAAGACGCCGCATAGGTGTCGCCCCGCAGCAACGGGGCAGCGGCACTCTGCCGCCCGGGTGCACCTGTAAATAGGGCCAGCGCATCGTCGTCCTCACTCGCCAGACACTCGTCATGGCCAGGCCCGACATTCCGGACGAATAACGGCGATCGCCGATGGGTGGCTCCACGGCCCGGCCGCGCAGCCACCCTCACGGGTCCGGCCCCAGGGGCCGGGCCCGTTTTTTAGGAACGGCCTGCACGTACAACCGACCCGGATGGTCATGGACGACGCCTCCCTGGCCGCCGTGTGCCGCCTCTCCACGCTCTCCGGTGGCAGTGCGGCCTTGGGCGCCCGCGTCGCGTTCCAGTAGCGACGGGACGCGGTGCTGTTGAGCAGGTTCGAGGCGTGCACGACCCATTCCCCTTCCGGGTGTTCCGGGCCTTCGAGCAGGCACTGGCGGACCGGCAGCGCGGCACGCCGCCCGACCGGTCCCTAACGCTCGGCGGCCGGCGGCACCGGAGCGGGCTCCTCCGAGGTGGGCGGCACCGCAGCCGGCGGCACCGGGACGGGCGGCGTCTCCCCCACGTACCGCGCCGCCGGGCGGATGATCTTCGAGTCCCGCGCCTGCTCCAGGATGTTGGCGCTCCAGCCCACGACCCGCGCCGAAGCGAACGTCGGCGTGAACATCTCGCGCGGCAGCCCGCACAGCTCCATGACGACGCCCGCGTAGAACTCCACGTTCGTGTGCAGCTCCCGCCCCGGCTTCAACTCCGCCAGGATCGCCTCGACCTGCCGCTCGACCTCGACCGCGAACTCCACCATGTCACCGCCGAATCGCCGCGCAATGTCCCGCAGCATGCGCGAACGCGGATCCTCGGTGCGGTAGACGGGGTGCCCGAAGCCCATGATGCGGTCGCCCGCGAGGACACGTTCACGGATCCAGCCGTCGATGCGGTCGCGGGTGCCGATCGCGTCCAGCGTGTCGAGGGCCCGGCTCGGCGCTCCGCCGTGCAGCGGCCCCGACAACGCGCCGACGGCGCCCACGAGGCAGGCCGCGACATCCGCTCCGGTCGAAGTGATGACCCGGGCCGTGAACGTTGACGCGTTGAACCCGTGATCAATGGTTGAGATCAAGTACTGCTCGATGGCCCGGGCGCGGACGGCGTCCGGCTGTGAACCGGTGAGCATGTAGAGGTAGTTGGCGGCGTACGACAGGTCATCGCGCGGCTCCACCGGTTCGAGCCCTTGGCCGAGCCGGTACAACGCGGTGAGCAGGGTCGGCACGACGGCGGAGGCGGCCAGGGCGTCGGCGCGGCGCCGGTCGTCGTCGATGTCGTACACCGGACGGAAGCCCCTCGACGCCCCGAAGAGGGACAGGGCGGTGCGCAACCCGGAGAGCGGCCCCGACAGCGCACTCGCACGGGCGATGGCGGGCAGCGCGTCGCGAACCTCCTCGGGGAGGCGGCGCAAGGGCGCGGTCCGCGCGGCGAAGGCGGCGCTCTGGGCGGCGTCCGGCAGCTCACCGTGGAACATCAGGTGCCACACGTCCTCGAAGCTGCGGCTCTGCGCGAGCTCGACGGCCGAGTACTGGCGGTAGTGGTAGAAGCCTTCGTATCCCCTCACGTCTCCGAGTTCGGTCTCGGTGACGACGACACCCGCGAGTCCTCGTGGGACCTCGACGGGCTCGGTGGGGGTGGCGGCGGAGCCATTGATCGGCATGTTGTTCCTCGACTTCCTCCCTGGACTTGATTCGACTGTCCATGCTTGACTAAAGCTCTGTCAATATTGATTGAATCAATACGACAATGCAGTTGTCGGGATGCGGATACGGTGTCGCCCATGACGGATCAAGGAACCGGGCACGACGGTCGGCGGCGGCTGAGCACCAAAGAAGCCGCCGAGTTGCTCGGTGTGAAGCCCGAGACCGTGTACGCGTACGTAAGTCGCGGCCAGCTCAGCAGCCGCCGCGGTCCAGGTGCACGGGGCAGCACGTTCGACGCCAAGGAGATCGAGGCGCTGGCCCGCAAGAACAGACGGAACCCCGCGGCCTCGACCACCGCCAACGAACTCTCCGTACGCACCCGCATCACGCTCATCGACGACGACCGCTACTACTTCCGTGGCGTCGATGCCACCGAGCTCGCGCTGGCGCACTCCTACGAAGAGGTCGCCGAGTGGCTGTGGACGGGCGTCCTGCGCCCGGGCATCGGCTTCACCGCTCCGAGCGAGACCGTCTCCGCGGCCCGTCGCGCCGTCAACGCCCTGCCGGAGCACAGCGGGCCCACAGACCGGCTGCGCGTGGCGGCCATCTCCGCCGGTGCGGCCGACCCGCTCCGCTTCGACCTCTCCGAAGAGGCGGTCATCGGCACCGCCCGCACGCTGATCCCCACGCTCGTCGCCGCGCTCGCCCCGGTCCTGCCCAGCCACCGGGACGACGGCCCACTGGCCCGGCGGCTGTGGGCGCGGCTGAGCGGCGTCAGGCCCGACGACGCCTCGCTGCACGCCCTGGACACGGCCCTCGCGCTACTCGTCGACCACGATCTCGCCGCGTCGACACTCGCCGTGCGGGTCGCCGCCTCGGCGCGCGCCCACCCTTACGCGGCGGTGTCGGCGGGGCTCGGCGTCCTGGAGGGCCCGCTGCACGGCGCGGCCAGCGGTCTCGCCCACCGCATGCTCCTCGACGTGCTCGACCGGGGCAGCGCGACCCCCGTAGTGGCCGACGAACTTCGCGCGGGCCGCCGCGTCCCCGGGCTCGGCCACCGCCTCTACCCCGGCGAGGACCCGCGCGCGCAGGCACTGTTCGGCCTCCTGGAAGTGATGCCGAAGGCCGGCCCCGCCCTCGCCGCGGCCCGTGACGTGGTGGCCACCACGGCCCGCCACACAGACCTGCGCGCCAATGTCGACCTCGCCCTGGCCGTTCTGACCGCCTCGTCCGGGATGCCGGCCGAGGCGGGCGAGACGATCTTCGCGGTGGCCCGCACGGCGGGCTGGATCGCCCATGCCCTGGAGGAGTACGACGAGCGGCCGCTGCGCATGCGCCCCAGCGGCCAGTACGTCGGAGTGCGCCCGCCCCAGCCGATGCCGACCCCTTCCTCGCCTTCCCCGGCGGGCTCCTCCTGAGAGGTGTGAATCACTCGGCGAGAAGGGCGGGTTAGGCTCACCTACGTGAGTACGTGCGCGACCGCCTCCCGGGATCTGGACGAGCCTCTCGCGGGGACCGCCGCCACCGCCAGAACGTGGCTCCTGCTGGAGCAGCCGGGCCCCTGGGGCGCCAAGGCGCTGACGTCCAGCCACCTCGACCCCGAGGTCGGCCGCGCCCTGGAGAGGGCCGCCGAAGGCACCGGCGTGCGCGTCGCGCTGATCCGCCGCCCCGGGCGCCACGCGGACTCTTATGCGCCGACGCGGCAGCGGGCGTACGTGGCGCACACCTTCCCCGGCCGCACCTGGCTGCGCACCGAGCTGACGGACGATCCGCGCCGACTGCTCGATCTCGACTTCACGGCTCTCGGCGCGGGCGACCACGGCGGCTTCGGCACCCCGCACACGGGGGCCCCGCTCGCGCTCGTCTGCACCAACGGCAAGCGCGACCGCTGCTGCGCCCTGCTCGGCAGGCCGCTCGCCGCCGAGCTCACCGCCGCCGGTGAAGAGGGAACGTGGGAGATCACTCATCTGGGTGGCCACCGCTTCTCGCCCACCCTGTTGGTGCTGCCGTACGGCTATGCGTACGGCCGGACCGGGACGCACTCCGTCAAGGAGATCCTCGAAGCCGTCCGTGGGAGCCGAGTGATCACCGAGGGCTGCCGGGGCAACTCCGCGTGGGAGCGCCCCGGGCAGGCCGCCGAGCTGGCGGTGCGCGCATCGACGGGCGAGGACGCCGCGGGGACCCTGACCGTCGTCGGCACGGACGGCGCGGCCCCGCGCTGGGAAGTGACCGTGGCGCACACCGACGGCCGCCGGTGGCGGGTCACCGTGGCCCAGGGCGCCTCGCAACCGCCCCGCCCGGAGAGCTGCGGCGCGGCTCTCGGGTCCCCGGCGCGGATGGACGTGGTGGCGGTGCGCCCGACACCGTAGGGCGCCGTGCAGGGGGCTCGGGCCGGTCGACGCTTGGAGCTGGTGCGTCCGCATACGAGATCCGCGCCACACTGACTTCGGAGTAGACCGCCACCGGCCGTACCGTTCGTACACATGAGCCCCGCCTCCCCTGCGCGACGCCTCCGCCTCGGCCTGCCGCGGCGCGTGTTCTCGCAGGTGCTGCTGATGCAGCTGGCGATCGCCGCCGGGGTCGCGGTGCTGGCCACCGGGCTCTTCCTCGCGCCCCTCAGCGACCAACTCGACGACCAGGCGATGCGCCGCGCGCTCGCCATCGCCCAGACGACGGCCGCGCACCAGCAGATCGCCGAGGACCTGAAGTCCTCGCGGCCCACGAGCGACGGGCCCGTCCAGACGGAGGCCGACCGCATCCGCCGGGCCAGCGGCGCCGAGTACGTCGTGATCATGAATAAGGAAGGCGTGCGCTGGTCTCACACCGACCGCGCCCAGATCGGCAAGGTCGTCTCGACCGACCCCAGTGACGCGCTCGCGGGCCGTGAGGTCATGGAGATCGACAACGGCACGCTGGGCCGCTCGGCGCGCGGCAAGGTGCCGCTGCGGGACGCGCATGGGGACATCGTGGGTGCCGTCTCCGTAGGCATCGAGTACGACAGCGTGCGGGCCCGCCTGATCCACTCCATCCCGGGGCTGCTCGCCTACGCGGGCGGGGCGCTCGCCGTCGGCGCGCTCGCCGCGTATCTG
Source organism: Streptomyces sp. NPDC003379 (assembly GCF_053589195.1). Classification (NCBI taxonomy): domain Bacteria; kingdom Bacillati; phylum Actinomycetota; class Actinomycetes; order Kitasatosporales; family Streptomycetaceae; genus Streptomyces; species Streptomyces sp. NPDC003379. The sequence continues at coordinate 509,151 of NZ_JBSFRK010000001.1, forward strand.
ATCTCCCGCAGAGTGCAACGGCAGACCCGTGACCTGGCCTTCTCCGATATCTCCGCGCTGCTCGCGGAGCGCGAGGCGATGCTCCACGGCATCCGCGAAGGGGTCGTCGCCCTGGACCGCGGCGGCCGGATCAGGCTGCTCAACGACGAGGCGCAGCGCCTCCTCGGCCTCGGCACGGAGGTGCTCGGCCGGCCGCTCGACGAGGCGCTCGGCGCGGGACGTACGACCGACGTCCTCGCAGGACGCGTCACCGGCACCGACCTGCTGACCGTCCGCGGACAGCGCGTCCTGGTCGCCAACCGCATGCCGACCGACGACGGAGGCGCCGTCGCGACCCTGCGCGACCGCACCGAACTGGAGCAGCTCGGCCGCGAGCTCGACTCCACCCGCGGCCTCATCGACGCCCTGCGCGCCCAGGACCACGAACACGCCAACCGTATGCACACGCTCCTCGGGCTGCTCGAACTGGAGATGTACGAGGAGGCCGCGGAGTTCGTCGGCGAGGTGGCCGGCGCCCACCGCGTGACCGCGGAGCAGATCACCGAGAAGATCCGCGATCCGCTGCTGGCGGCCCTCCTCGTCGGCAAGGCCACGGTCGCCGCGGAGCGAGGGGTCGCGCTCTCCGTGTCACGCGACACCGCGCTTCCCGACCGCCTAGTCGACCCGGGCGGCCTCGTCACGATCGTCGGCAACCTCGTCGACAACGCGCTCGACGCCGCGGCGGGCGACCTGCACGCGCGCGTGGAGGTCGCCGTGCGTACCGAGGGGCGCTCCGTGGTCCTGCGGGTGCGTGACACCGGCCCCGGGGTGCCCCCCGAGCAGCGGGAGACGATCTTCACGGAGGGCTGGACCACCAAGGAGCCGCCGGCGCACGGCAAGCGCGGGATCGGCCTCGCTCTGGTCCGCAGACTCGCCGAGCGACAAGGCGGCAGCGCACGGGCCGGTGAAGCACCCGAGGGAGGCGCGGAGTTCACCGTCGCCCTGCCCGAAGCGCTCACGGAGCCCGGGCTCGCCACCACGGAGGAATCAACATTGATCAAGGGCACGGAGGCGACGCCATGATCGAGGTCCTTGTCGTCGACGACGATGTCCGGGTGGCGGACGTCAACGCCGCCTATGTGGCGAAGATCCCCGGCTTCCGCGTGGCGGCGAAGGCGCACAGCGCCGCAGAGGCGCTGCGCCTCGTCGAGGCCGTCCCCGTCGACCTGGTGCTGCTGGATCACTATCTGCCGGACGAGACGGGCCTGTCGGTCGTACGTACGTTGCGCGAGCGCGGCCACCAGACCGACGTGATCATGGTGACCGCCGCGCGCGATGTCGCCACCGTGCAGGCGGCGATGCGGCACGGCGCGCTCCAGTACCTGGTCAAGCCGTTCTCCTACGCGGGCCTTCGCGCCAAGCTGGACGCGTACGCGACCTTGCGCCGCACGCTGGACGGCGGGGGCGAGGCCGAGCAGGCCGAGGTCGACCGGATCTTCGGCGCGCTCTCGGCGACCCCGGCACCCGAACTGCCCAAGGGGCACTCCCCCACCACGGCGGAGCTGGTGCGCCGGGCGCTGATGGCCGCGGAAGGCCCGCTCTCCGCCCAGGAGCTGGCCGACCACACGCGGCTGAGCCGACAGACCGCGCAGCGCTACCTGAAGCTCCTGGAGCGCACGGGCCGGGTCAGGCTCACCCTCAAGTACGGCGACACGGGCCGCCCGGAACACCGCTACGAGTGGACGGCGAGCGTCTAGTCGGTCACTGGAGAACGCCGGCAGTGAATCGTTACGCCGCTCCGGCGCCCGTCAGCGACCGCACTTCCGTCTCCGCATGCTTGGCCTCGTCCGCGGGTTCGCGCGAGGTCACCGTGCCCAGCCAGCCGGCGAGGAATCCCAGCGGGATGGAGACCAGCCCCGGGTTCTCCAGTGGGAAGTACTGGAAGTCCACTCCAGGGAAGAGCGAGTTGGGCCCTCCGGAGACCACCGGTGAGAGCACGACCAGCGCGAGCGCGGGCAGCAGCCCCCCGTACACCGACCACACCGCGCCACGCGTGGTGAAGTTCCGCCAGAACAGCGAGTACAGCAACACCGGCAGGTTGGCGGACGCGGCGACCGCGAAGGCGAGGCCCACCAGGAACGCGACGTTGAGGTCGCGGGCCAGCAAGCCGAGCCCGATCGCGACCACACCGATCCCCACCGCGGCGACACGCGCCACCGCCACCTCACCGCGCGGCTTCGCGTTCCGCCGCCGCAAGGAGGCGTACAGGTCGTGGGCGACCGACGCCGAAGAGGCGAGCGTGATCCCGGCGACCACGGCGAGGATCGTGGCGAAGGCGACGGCCGCGACGACCGCGAACAGAACCGTTCCACCTGTGGAGCCCGCGCCGCCGCCCAGGTCGAGCGCGAGCAGCGGAACCGCCGTGTTACCCGCGGCGTTCGACCCGCGCACCGCCGCGGAGCCCACGATCGCGGCCGCGCCGAAACCGAGCACGATCGTCATCAGATAGAAGCTGCCGATGAGACCGATGGCCCAGACGACCGACCGGCGCGCGGCCCGCGCGGTCGGCACGGTGTAGAAGCGGGACAGGATGTGCGGCAGCCCTGCCGTACCGAGCACGAGCGCGAGCCCGAGGCTGATGAAGTCCAGCCGCGCGGTCCAGTCCCCGCCGTATTTCAGGCCGGGCGCCAGGAACCGCTCACCCTGACCGCTGCGGTCCCCTGCCGTGCGCAGCAGTTGGTCGAAGTCCCCGTGAAAGCGCACCAGGACGAGCACGGTCAGAGTGATCGCGCCGGACATCAACAGGACGGCCTTCACGATCTGGATCCAGGTGGTGGCCCGCATCCCTCCCAACGACACATAGATCACCATGAGCGCGCCGACGCCGACCACCGTCCAGGACTGCGCCGCCCCGCTCGTCCCACCGAGCAGCAGCGCGACCAGTGAGCCCGCCCCCACCATCTGCGCCACCAGATAGAGAACGGAGACGGTCACCGAGGAAGTTCCCGCCGCGATCCGCACCGGCCGTTCCCTCATCCGCGAGGCGACGACATCGGCGAGCGTGAAGCGGCCGCAGTTGCGCACCAGTTCGGCCACGAGGAACAGCACCACGAGCCATGCGACGAGGAAGCCGACCGAGTAGAGCAGCCCGTCGTACCCGAAGAGCGCGATCAGCCCGGAGATGCCGAGGAAGGAGGCGGCCGACATGTAGTCCCCGGCGATGGCAAAACCATTCTCCATCGGCGAGAAGAGCCGCCCGCCCGCGTAGAACTCCTCGGCCGAACCCTGTCTGTCACGGCTCACCCAGGTCGTGATCGCGAGCGTGACGGCCACGAAGGCACCGAACAGCAGAAGAGCAAGGGTCTGATGGTCACCGGTCACCACTCGGCGCCCCGCTCCCGATCGCTACCCCGCTCCCGGTCTCTGTCCCGCTCCCGGTCTCTGTCCTGCTCCCGGTCTCTGTCCTGCTCTCGCTTCTGCTCGAACACGGACCACCGCAGATCAAGGGCCGCACGGTCCCTGCGCAACCGAGCGTGCCGGGCATACGCCCAGGTCAGCAGGAACGTCGTGAGGAACTGCCCGAGCCCTGCCAGCATCGCCACATTCACTGCTCCCGCGACGGGACGCGCCATCAGGCCCGGTGCCGCCGTCGCGGTCACGACGTACGCGACGTACCAGGTGAAGAAGGCGGCAACCGCGGGGAAGGCGAACCTCCGATACCGGCTCCGCACTTCCTGGAAAGCGTCGCTGCGCCGCACTTCCAGATAGATGTCGCCCGCACTCGCGTCCCGCCGCTGTGCGCCGGCCCCGGGCGACACCACGGAAGCCGGCGCCCCCGTGCCGTCCAGCTCTCCCCAGCCGGAGGTGAGCGAGTCGTACCAAGGATCCCTCAGATCACCGGCCCGACCCCGGCCCGGGCCAGCCCGGCCCGGCCCGGCATCGGGCCCGTCGTACCTCTCCACCGAACCCCCCTTGCCCGCAGCCTGTTCGTCCGCGTGCCCAAGGATGGGCAGATCGTGAAGATCCCCGACTCTTCTCTCCCCGCGCTTCACCCCATCAGGTGAAGCCTTGGCCCGCTACGCGTCGATGCGGGACCGGTCCAGCGTCGCCGCGGAGCTCGTGATGAATTCCTTGCGCGGAGCGACGTCGTTGCCCATCAGCAGGTCGAAGACCTGCTCGGACGAGTCCAGGTCCGAGATGTTGATCCGGCGCAGAGTCCGGAAGCGCGGGTCCATCGTGGTCTCGGCCAGCTGATCGGCGTCCATCTCGCCGAGACCCTTGTACCGCTGGATCGAGTCCTTGTAGCGCACGTTCTTGCGCTGCAGTTCGAGCAGGGTCTCCCGCAGCTCACGGTCCGAGTACGTGTAGACGTACTTGTCCTGGCCCTTCTTCGGCTGGCTGAGCTCGATGCGGTGCAGCGGCGGCACCGCCGCGAACACGCGCCCCGCCTCGACCATGGGCCGCATGTAGCGCTGGAAGAGCGTCAGCAGCAGGATCCGGATGTGGGCGCCGTCGACGTCGGCGTCCACGAGCAGGATGATCTTTCCGTAGCGCGCCGCGTCGATGTCGAAGGTCCGGCCGGACCCCGCTCCTATGACCTGGATGATCGCGCCGCACTCGGCGTTCTTCAGCATGTCCGTCACGGACGCCTTCTGAACGTTGAGGATCTTGCCGCGGATCGGCAGCAGCGCCTGGAACTCGGAGTTCCGGGCGAGCTTGGCGGTGCCGAGCGCCGAGTCGCCCTCGACGATGAACAGCTCGCTGCGCTCCACGTCGTCGCTGCGGCAGTCCGCGAGCTTCGCGGGCAACGACGAGGACTCCAGGGCGGTCTTGCGACGCTGGGCGTCCTTGTGCTGGCGGGCCGCGATGCGCGTACGGGCCGCGGCGACGGCCTTGTCCATGACGGCACGGGCCTGGGCCTTCGCGTCCCGCTTCGTGGACGTCAGGAACGCCTTGAGCTCCTTGGCGATGACGTTGGCGACGATGCGGTTGGCCGCGGAAGTGCCGAGCACCTCCTTGGTCTGGCCCTCGAACTGCGGCTCCGCGAGGCGCACCGTGACGACCGCCGTGAGGCCTTCCAGGGCGTCATCCTTGACGATGTCGTCCTCGGCGACGCGCAGCACCTTCTGGCTGCGCATCGCCTCGTTCATCGTCTTGGTGAGGGAGCGCTCGAAGCCGCTCACATGGGTGCCGCCCTTGGGGGTGGCGATGATGTTGACGAAGGACCTGACGGTCGTGTCGTACCCGGTGCCCCAGCGCAGCGCCACGTCCACCCCGAGTTCACGCGTGACCTCGGTGGGAGTCATCTGGCCGTGGTCGTCCAGGACCGGCACGGTCTCCTTGAAGGTGCCCTGCCCGGAGAACCGGAGGATGTCGCAGACCGCCTTGTCCCGGGCCAGGTACTCGCAGAACTCGCTGATGCCGCCGTCGAAGCGGAAGGATTCCTCGCCCTTCGTGCCACCCTCGCCGAGGCCGAATTCGTCGCGGACGACAAGGGTCAGGCCCGGCACCAGGAAGGCGGTCTGGCGGGCGCGCTGGTGGAGGTGCTCCAGCGACAGCTTGGCGTCCTTGAGGAAGATCTGCCGGTCCGCCCAGTAGCGCACGCGCGTGCCGGTGCGGTTCTTGGGGACCTTCTTGACCTTGCTGAGCTTCACCGACGAGTCGAAGGGCGCATCGGGGCCCACCTTGGCGAAGGCACCGGGAACACCGCGTCGGAAGCTGATCGCGTGCGTGTGGCCCGCCCGGTCCACCTCGACGTCGAGGCGCGCGGAGAGCGCGTTCACCACGGAGGCGCCCACGCCGTGCAGACCACCGGAGGCGGCGTAGGAGCCACCGCCGAACTTGCCGCCCGCGTGAAGCTTGGTCATGACGACCTCGACTCCGGAAAGGCCGGTCTTGGGCTCGACATCCACGGGGATGCCGCGGCCGTTGTCCCGGACCTCTACGGAGGCGTCGTCGTGGAGGATGACCTCGATGTGGTCGCAGTACCCGCCCAGGGCCTCGTCGACGGAGTTGTCGATGATCTCCCAGAGGCAGTGCATCAGGCCGCGGCTGTCCGTCGACCCGATGTACATGCCCGGGCGCTTACGGACGGCCTCGAGCCCCTCCAGGACGAGCAGGTGCCGCGCGGTGTAGTTGGAACCGTCCCGATCTGCTCCTGTCAGCAACGCTGTGGACGGCACGGACGTCTCGGCGGTCACGCGGTTCGCTCCTCGCTGAATTTCAAGGGGAGTCCTTTGGGGTAAGGACGCGGCTTCGGTTGCCCGTCAGAGGGTACCGAGGCCTGGTAGAGCCGTTGTAACGCCACCCTCGTCACAACTCAGACTAGCCCACGCTCGTATACATGTTCGATCCCTCGATGGAGTGAAGCGCACGTCACGTTCCCTTCGAGGCATGAACCATTTAGGCTCCGGGCACGTCCTCATGAACAACCGGCAAGCCAGCCGGGAGGACACCGACCTGACAGACAGCGCGAAACCGTAAGACACGTAAGAGACGCAATACGGCACATTCGCCGCCAACCGGCAACGGACAACCTCCTCAAAAAGAAATTTCGAGGAAAAGCCGCGAGCGGGAACGTTTTCGGCCTGGTTGGATGTTGACCCTGGTACGACAGCTCGTCGAGCTAGAGAAGAGGCGACGTGACTACTGTTCTGACCCCCGCGAGCCCCCTGACGGCCGCTGATCGCTGCGACCGCTGCGGCGCCCAGGCATACCTGCGCGTCGTCCTGCTGAGCGGCGGCGAACTGCTCTTCTGCGCCCACCATGGCCGCAAGTTCGAGCCGGAACTCAAGAAGATCGCCGCTGAGATACAGGACGAGACGGAGCGCCTGACCGCCGTTCCGGAAAGCGTCACCGAAGAGGAACGCTGACACCTCGCATCCACGACGAGCCAGCTCCGGCGCACCAGGCCGGCGAACGGGCGGCCGCCCCTGCCAACGTGCAGGGACGGCCGCCCGCTCTCGTCACAGGAGCCCCCACACCCCTTCAGGGCCCTCCTGGACCGGCGGCTCCGCAGGCCCCGGCGACCTCGGAGGAACACTCGCTTCAGGCGCGCCCCCGATCACCTTGGCCACGTCCGAGATCCGGGTGTAGACGCCCGGGCTCCCAGGACGCCCGCAGCCGCTCCCCCAGGACACAAGCCCGATGAGCCGCCCCTTCGCGACCAGGGGCCCGCCGCTGTCCCCCTGACAGGCGTCCCGTCGGCCGTCCATCTCGCCGGCGCACAGCATGGTGGCGGCCTCGTACTTCCCGGCGGCACTGCCCGGGTACGCCTTTTCACACACGGTGTCGGGCAGCACCCGCACCCGCGCCGCGTGGAGCGTCCGGGCGTACTGGCCCGATCCCGTGGTGTCGCCCCAGCCGTAGACGGACGCGTCCGTCCCCGCCTCGTATGCGGGGTTGCCCTCCCCCGCCATGGCAATCACGTACTTCTCCGGTAGCGGCTCGGACAGGGTCAGCGCCGCGACATCCCCTGAGTTGGTTTGGCCGTCGTACTTGGGATTGACCCAGACGTCACGGACAGCGATCTCCCTGCCTTCCGACGTACGCAGGTCTCCGCGGCCGGCGATGACCTTCAGGTCCAAGACGCGGCTCAGGGGCACGCCCAGCGCTTCCTCGCTCATGCAGTGGGCAGCCGTCAGGACCGTCGTACGCCCGACTACGACGGCGCCGCAGAACTGTCCCGAGCGGGTACCCCCGAACCGGTCACGGCTGGAGAGCGCCACCATCCATGGATTATCGGAAATCCGTACAGGGCTGCCCCCGATGACCACGCTGTCGGCGGCCGCGGGTGCCGGGGAAGCCAACGGCAGTGGGGCGGCGGCGGCCGCCAGAGCCAGTGCCCGTGTCCACGACCGGACGAAGGAACGACGCATGCGATCTCCTCACTCTGGGCTGCAAACGCGTACCCAGAGTCATCCAGCGGCGCATACCGCGCACCCGCGCGCGGAAGGCCCGAAGCCTCATACCGAGACTTCGGGCCTTCCGGGGAACGCTCTGACGACTGAAGAGACCTAGTCGAGGTAGTCCCGCAGGACCTGCGAGCGCGACGGGTGACGCAGCTTCGACATCGTCTTCGACTCGATCTGACGGATGCGCTCACGCGTCACTCCGTAGACCTTGCCGATCTCGTCGAGGGTCTTGGGCTGGCCGTCCGTGAGACCGAAGCGCATGGAGACCACGCCCGCCTCACGCTCGGACAGGGTGTCCAGGACCGAGTGCAGCTGCTCCTGGAGGAGCGTGAAGCTCACCGCGTCGGCCGGCACGACCGCTTCGGAGTCCTCGATGAGGTCACCGAACTCGCTGTCGCCGTCCTCACCCAGGGGGGTGTGGAGGGAGATCGGCTCACGGCCGTACTTCTGGACCTCGATGACCTTCTCGGGGGTCATGTCGAGTTCCTTGGCCAGCTCCTCCGGGGTGGGCTCGCGGCCCAGGTCCTGGAGCATCTGGCGCTGGACACGGGCCAGCTTGTTGATGACCTCGACCATGTGCACCGGGATACGGATGGTGCGGGCCTGGTCGGCCATGGCGCGAGTGATCGCCTGACGGATCCACCAGGTGGCGTACGTGGAGAACTTGTAGCCCTTGGTGTAGTCGAACTTCTCGACCGCGCGGATCAGACCGAGGTTGCCCTCCTGGATGAGGTCCAGGAAGAGCATGCCGCGGCCGGTGTAGCGCTTGGCCAGGGAGACCACCAGACGGAGGTTGGCCTCCAGGAGGTGGTTCTTGGCTCGGCGGCCGTCCTCGGCGATGATCTCCAGCTCGCGCTTGAGTTTCGGCGCGAGCTTGTCGGCGTTGGCCAGCTTGTCCTCGGCGAACAGGCCGGCCTCGATGCGCTTGGCGAGCTCGACCTCCTGCTCGGCGTTGAGGAGCGGGACCTTGCCGATCTGCTTCAGGTAGTCCTTGACGGGGTCGGCGGTGGCACCGGCCGCGGCGACCTGCTGGGCCGGCGCGTCGTCCTCGTCCTCGTCGGAGAGCACAAAGCCCTGGGCGCCTTCCTCGGCCGGCTCGCCATCGCCGGACTTGCCGGCGGCGGGTGTCTCCTCGGTGCCCTCTTCGTCCAGGAGCTCGTCGGCGTCCTTCTTGGAAGTGGACTTCTTGGCCGCGGCCTTCTTGGCGACGGTCTTCTTGGCGACGGCCTTCTTTGCCGTCGTCTTCTTGGCGGCGACCTTCTTCGCGGACGCGTCCTCGGCGGCACCATCCGCGGTCGGCGCCTCAGTGGCGGCGGTGGCGGTGGGCTTCGCCGTAGCGGTCTTGGCCGCGACCGTCCTGGTCGCGGTGCGCTTGGCCGGGCTCTTCGCTGCGACGCTCTTGCGGGGGCGCTTCGGCTCCGCGGCACTGACCATCAGCGTCACACCCTCTTCCTCGAGGATCTGGTTGAGGCTGCGCAGAACGTTCTTCCACTGAGTGGCCGGAATCTGGTCAGCTTCGAAGGCACGACGCACGTCATCGCCGGCGATCTGCCCATCAGCCTTTCCCCGCTCGATGAGCGCCATGACAGAGACGGATTCGGCGATCTCCGGCGGGAGCGTACGGGATGTGCTGGCCGACACGAACAACCTCTCGGAACGTTGGAAAACGGCTTCCGGCCCCGTCCATTGTGGACCGGAGCCGACGACCGGCGGCTAGGGATTCGGGCCGACGGCGCGGGCGGGGGCCGGGGAGCTACACAGCGCCGCGAACGACTGCTGTATTCCCTCCTCGGCTATCACCTCTTAGGTCATCGCGCTGTTCCTTGGAGCGTTACGCCCAATCTACGTGGCCCGAGTCACACCCCGTAAGTACTCAAAAGCGTCCAGATGCGGCCAGAAGCGACCTATAGGCATGTACGAATGATCCCCCGTTGCCCCGCGAAGCAACCCTCACGATCGCGTCGCCGGACCCCGCCGGGCCCCCTGGGAGCCCGCGGAGATCCGGCGACGCCCGGTGCGGAGGCGGGGCCGTCGACGGCACGGGGACGACGAGGCGCCTGCCGCGAGGCGTGTGCACGGCGGACGGCGGAGAGGACGCGCGGGTCAGTGCTCGCGAGGGGCGGGCACGACGCGCTCCACCTCCGGGTGGACCGTGAGCAGCTGCCGCATGGCGGCCTCGGCGCCGGCCCCGTCGCCCGCCGCGAGGGCGTCGACCACGCGCGAGTGGTGCACGAGGGAGGCCTCGCTGGGTCGGTCACAGCCCGTGACCGGGCCTCCGGAGACCTGCAGGGCGGCGGAGACGATGCCGGAGAGGTGCTCCAGCATGCGGTTGCCGGCGACCTGGATGAGCAGCGAGTGGAACTCCGCGTCGGCGCGCGAGAACGTGATCGGGTCGCCCTGGGCCAGCGCGTGCCCCATGATCTCGACCATGTCGGCGAGACGCTGCTGCACCTCCTCGCGGCCGTGACCGGCGGCGAGGCGGGCGGCGAGCGGCTCGATCATCCAGCGCAGCTCGCCGAGCTCGCGCCGCTGATCGTCGCGCTGCGGCCCGAAGGCGCGCCACTCGATGATGTCCGGATCGAGTAGGTTCCAGTCGCTGACGGGACGCACGCGCGTGCCGACGTTGGGCCGGGCGCTGACGAGGCCCTTGGCCTCGAGCACACGCAGCGACTCGCGGACGACGGTGCGGGAGACCTCGAAGCGCTGGCCGATCTCCTCGGGGACGAGCGGGCGGTCGGCGCCCAGATCGCCGGAGACGATCATCTGGCCCAGCTGCTGGACGAGTTGGCCGTGCAGCCCGCGGCCGCGGCTTCCGGACGCGCGCCGGCTCACACGCCCCAGGTCGTGTTCGGCGCCGTCCCATACGGGGGCGACGACACGGTCGCCGACCCCGGGGGGCTCGGCGAAGGGGTATCGGTCGAGGTCGCCCGGGCCGGCGAGGCCGGAGTCGGCGGAGCGGGCGGTGGTCATCATGGTGTGCGCAAGGGTACTCACGGATCAGTTGTCGGCGTGGCTCCCAACTCCCTTGAGGTCTTTGGTGAAAAGCACACGAAAGGGTGATCGCTTACCTCGCCGCAATTGACGCCTTATCGGAAAGAAACGAGCGTCGTCCGGGGAGTTGCGCACAGCCCCGAAACGGAAGGCGACGGACGGTCGTCACCGGACTCCGCCACGCATCGCCGTGAGCACATATGCGCAGAGCAGAGCGGCCACCGACAACATCAGGGCACCGCCCACGGGTTGCACGATCATGCGGACTCCCCCTGCCACGTAACGCTCGGCCCCGAACGGCCACTGCATCAGCGCGAGATCCCGCAATCGCCCCGGAAGTCCGGCCGCCGATCGAACAGCAGGCCCCTCAACGGCCTTCTGTACGAGAGGTACGACGACGATCGGCACCGCCACGACCGCGGCCAGCCCGGCGGTCGTGGACCGGAAGACACCGGCGGCCAGCACGCCCGCCCAGGCGCACCCCGTCAGCAGGGCCGCCCAACTCCCGGTCAGCGAAAGCCAGTCGCCGGGAACTCTGGTGAGCTCTTCTCCGTATACAAGGTGAAGCAGCGCGGCGTCGGCACCCACCGCGAGCAGACCGAGCAGCAGGGCCGTGGCGGCGGCGACGAGCAGCTTGGTGACGAGGAGCCCCAAGCGCCGCGGGACGGTTCCCCGGTCCGCGGCGAGAGCGGGGTGCCGGAACTCGTCCCCGAAGGCGAGGGCGCCGAGCAACCCCGCGCCCAGAGCGGCGGGCGGCAAGGGCAGTTCCTGGGGCCAGGCGGCGAGCAGGCGCGGCTGCGGCGTATGCCCGGCCCGCGCCAGGAAGACGCAGATCAGAGCGGAGGTGGCGAGAACGGCGGCCAGGGTGAAATAGCCGGCCCCCACACCCGTCAGGCGACGCAGTTCGTACCGCAGGGGGCGGAGGGGGCTGCGGCTCGGGTGGACGGTGATGGGCGGCGGCAGGGAGGAAGCGGAAGTGCCATCGCCGCTCGTGAGCGGGACGGTGCCGTCTCCCCCTGGCGGAACGAGGCGGGCGAGGGACGCAGGAGCTTCGAAGGCTCCCTCCGGCGGCTGGGCTTCGGTGGGCTCGTCGGCGGGACCCTGAACCTCGGACGCGATGCCCCGCGGCATCGACGGATCCGGCCATTTAAACGGCACCGAAGGACCTGAAGGTCCGGAGGGCTCCGAGGGCCCCCAAGGCCCCGCATCACCGACTTCGTCGGCGAGTTGATGGACGAGGATGCCGTGCCGATAGGCGGTCTCCCCCACATCGGCACAGTTACTGCCGTATACGGAGAGCCTGTTGCCGTCCTCCTTGACCACCTCGATGGAGCGCTGACCCGCGCGGGCCTCCTTGGCGAGGAGCGCGCCGAGGCGGGCCGCGTGGGGGCTCTGGACGGCGACGCGGGGGCGGAGTCTGGTCCTCGCGAAGTCCGCGACCTCCTGGTCCGCGACGAGCCGCCCCGCCTCCAGCGTGACGACGCGATCGGCGGTCCGCGCCGCCTCCTTGGCACTGTCCGTCGTGAACAGAACCGTCCCGCCTTGGCTCGCGTGGGCGCGCAGGAGTCCGTGCAGCCAGGTGCCCTCCCGAGACGAGAGCCCGTCGGCCGGCCCGTCCAGGACAAGCGTGTGCGGGTCGGCGAGCAGCGCGCAGGCCAACCCGAGGCGACGGTCCATGCCGCGCGAGAGTGTGCCGAGGCGCTGGTCCCGGAGGCTGACGAGGCCCACGGCCTCAAGGACGTCGTCGGCACGCTGGACGGATACTCCGGCGGCCGCGCACAGCATGCGCAGGTGCCCACGGACCGAGCGCGCCGGGTGCCCTGGGACATCGCCCAGGAGCACGCCCACCTCACGCGAGGGGTGCGCGATGCGATGAAGGGGACGGCCTCTGAAGTACGCGACTCCGCGACCCTGTTCGAGTTCGAGCATCAGCCGCAGCACCGTGGTCTTACCGGCGCCCTCGGCGCCGAGCAGCGCCGTGACACGGCCGACGCGCGCCTCGAAGGACACGTCGTCGACGGCGGGCCGGAGCTCCTCGCGGGGATTGCTGGTCAGTCCGATGGCCTGGATCATCGCTTCTCTCGCAGGATGTGCGACCGCTCGGCGGCCGGGGCCCGTCCGCCGGGTCGGGGGCGGACGAACCCCGCGGGTACTGCAGCAAGATAACGCGACATTTCCGGCTTTTCGGGCAGGAGGTGGGTCGCGGGTGTTCACCGAGCGACGTGGAACGCGTGATCCGCTGGGGCGGGTGGTCGGCAACCGCGGACGAGCGAGCGCGGGCGGTCAGACCTCGGGGCGCAGCATCGGCGGGTTGAGGAGCGTCGCCCCTCCCGCGCGGAAGAGCTGAGCGGGCCGGCCGCCCTGCCGAGTCGTCGTGCCACCCGTGGGCACGAGGAAACCCGGGGTACCGGTCACCTTGCGATGGAAGTTGCGGGGGTCGAGGACGACACCCCAGACCGCCTCGTACACGCGTCGCAGCTCGCCGACGGTGAACTCCGGCGGGCAGAAGGCCGTGGCCAGCGACGAGTACTCGATTTTGGACCGGGCGCGCTCCACGCCGTCCGCCAGGATCTGCCCGTGATCGAAGGCGAGCGGCGCGGCCGGTTCGCTGTCACGGCCGAAGCCCGATTGATTGAGCAGCGCCTCTACCGGCGCCCATCGCGCGCTGTGCGCGTCGCCGCCCGCCCGGGGCGCGGGCAGGTCGGGAGCGAGCGCGAGGTGGGCGACGCTGACCACCCGCATCCGCGGGTCGCGCTTGGGATCGCCGTACGTGGCGAGCTGTTCGAGGTGCGCTCCGTTGGCCTGCGCCGGAGTGTCGGGGTCGTGGGCGCACAGGCCCGTCTCCTCGACGAGTTCGCGCGCCGCCGCGGCCGACAGGTCCTCGTCAGGGCGTACGAATCCTCCGGGGAGCGCCCAACGCCCCTGGAACGGCTGCTCACCGCGCCGTACGGCCAGCGCGCAGAGCGCGTGACGGCGCACGGTCAGCACGACCAGGTCGACAGTGACGGCGAAGGGCGGGAAGGCCGACGGGTCGTAGGGGGACATGCCGCGATCATAGTCGTCTGCCTGACGATAAACAGCTTCTTCGCCCATGGCTTCCGGCCAGGTTCCCCCCTTCGTCCACACCTCTCCGACCAGGTTCTTTCCTTGACCCGCAGCTCCGGGTCCGGTTGTCCGCGCTTCTCCGCACTCATGTCCCCGCCCGCACTCCGGATCCCTCCTAAAGGCCCAACCGGGTCATCACACCCCCAACTGCAACCCGTCGGCCGCCTCCTCGACCATGGCGAGGCCGAGTCGGCTCACCCGCACGGAGAACGGGGCACCGGCGACGCTCAGCGCGGTCAGCTCCAGCTCCCCCAGCGGTGCACTGCGGACCGGTCTCAGCGTCACTGTCCGCCCCGACGCGTCGGGGCGGATTCCGGCGAGCGCCGTAAGGACATGCACCCCGGCGGCCGCGGCGGTCGCCGCCGGGCGGCAGGCAGCCGGGTGCGGCAGCGGAGCCCCGCCGTCCGTGCGCTGCTCCCCCGCGTACATCTCGGGCAGCCGATGGCCGAAGCACTCGGCCGCCGAGAGCATGCCTCGCAACAGCGAGCCCGCCTCCTTCTCGTACCCCGCCGCCACAAGACCCGTGACGGCGACCGCCGTCTCATGTACGCGGACCGCCCCGCCGCGATGCCCGAACGGGTTGTACGCGACCTCTCTGGCCCCCAGGCTGCGCAGCCCCCAACCGGAGTCCATGGCGGGCCCGCCGAAAAGCCTGGCGAGTTGACCGGTCTGGACCTGGTCGAGCAGGCCCGGAGCGAGCGTCCCCGACCCGAGCAGACCCGTGTCCAGGAGGTGGGCCGCTCCCCCGGTGAGGTGCGGCACGGGGCGGCCGTCGCGCAGGCGAGCCGAGGCCGGGCGGCCACCTGTCCGGTCCTCCACCCAGAACTCCTCCCGAAACGTGGACCGCAGCCGCTGGGCCCACTGCCGCAGGCCTGCCGGGCCCTCGATGCCGTATGCGTCGAGCAGGTCGGCGCCGAGCAGCGCGGCACGGTGCGCGTGAGCCTGGGTCTCACAGCGCGCCGGTCCGCTCGGGTACGCGTCCTGCAGGAATACACCGTCGCCGACCGCGGTGCGCAGCCACCGCAAACACCGCTCCGCCGCCGGCAGCAGTTCCTCCACCTCCTGTCCGGGGAGCCCCCAACGCCGCGCCTCGGCGAGGAGCACGGGGAAGAGCAGGGTCGCCTCGATGCCGGTGCAGCCGGGTGGCAGGTGCGGCCCCGCGTCCCTCAGCGGCCCCGGGATCATGCCGAACCGCGGTCCCGGCCCCGCGTGTTGCCTTCGAGCGAGGGCGCGCAGCGTACCGGCCGCGATCCGTGTGCCGAGCGGCAGCGCCATGCGGGCGGCGGCCAGCGCCTCGGCAGGCGCCAGTCCGCAGCGCCACGGGGCGCCCGCGGCCGGGTACATGTCCGTGGGGTGTCCGGGGTCCCGCAGCAGCAACGCCTGCAGATCCTCGATGGACCGGCCGAGCAGCGGCTGGACCCTGGGGTCGTCGCCCACGGCCCGAGCTGTCGTGACGGAACGCATCGCGCCGTGCCCCGCCGCGCGGATGGGCCCGGCGCCATCGGGTCTCACCCTCAGCTCCACGCTCCGGGAGGCGCCCGGCGGCAGGTCCACCTCCCAGCGCAACAGCCCCGCCGAGGCCAGGGCGTCCGCGGGTGCCGGGTCAGCCGTGACCGCGCAGTGGGCCGTGGCGGACGACCACCGCATGCCGGAGGCGTGCACGCTCGCGGACAGTTCGGGCCCGGCTCTGCCGGAGGCGACGAGGCTCACCTCGGCAAGGTCCGTGCCCAGCGCGACCTCGACGGGCAGCCGCAGGTGGCGCCCGGCCGCGCTGTGCAAGGTGATCCGTTCCGTACCGTCCGCGTGGCGGATCCGCTCGACGACGATCTCCGGGTCGGGGCCGGCGTCGGTCGACAGACACAGCGTCGCCACGAAGCGGGCGCTGTCCGCTGAGACCATGCGGGCCTGCACGGCGACCGGCTCGCGCCCTGCCACGCGCACCTGGCAACGCGACAGGATCCGGCGCCCCGCGCGGTAGAACCCCTCCAGCCCACGGCCGGTCAACTGCCCCTGGTCGGTCGAGACGGCGAAGGCAGGCAGGGCGACGCAGATCAAGGTCGCGTGCGCGGGCGGGAGCTCGGCAGGGCGGCGCAATGCCTGCGCCGGTAGGCCGGACGGACGCGGTGCGCCGGGCCGGAACGCGGGGGCCGGCGCGGGCCGTCGAGGCCCCTCTCTGTCGGACGCGGGAGACGGAGCGGAACGGGACATGGGGCGGCTTCTTCGGCGTTGTCTGCGCTACGGAAGGTCGGAGGCGGTACAGCGACGCGACTCGGCCGCGGATACCGCCACTCAGGTGAACGGAGCCGCCCCGCCGCAAGACACGCTCCCCCCCACAGGAAGCCGACCACATGGAGCCATCTCCGTATGGACGCCAACCTTGAGCGCAGCGGCGCCGCCCACCTGGCCCACCCACGCACGGGCGCGCTCATCGGCCGTTCCTCGTGCCGCGCCTGATGGTGCGCCGCCGGTTCTGGGGGCCCGCGCCGGGGCCGCCACCGGAGACGCGGGGGCCGCTGGGGTCGCCTGGGCCACGGCTGGTGCCGGGTCCGCTTGAGGAACGGGGGGCGTCGGAGCTCCGGGAACCATCGCTGCACGGCAGACCAGGCAGTCGGCGACGGCGCCGCCTGGAAGCGCCTCCCTGCGCGGGCGAGTCCGTCGCCTCCGACAACCGCACGGCCCCGGGGCCTTCGGAGGAGCCGCCCGGCGACTCCAAGGCCGCATTCCCTTCCGGACTGCTGGCAGAAGTCCCGTCAGGATCGTCGTCGCAATCGCTGTGCCTCCTGCGGAGACAGCGACGGATCGGCTCCGGGTCCATGTCTTCGTTGCATGCGCGGTTCAGGAGCTGGGCGAACATGTACTCGGGGTCGGCGCACAACGCCATGTCCAAGGCTTCCTGGCCTTCCGCGAGGTCGCCCAGGGACCAGGCGACCCAACCGGCGAGAGCCAGCGGTGCCGCCGCGTGCTCCGCGTACGCACCGACGCAACGTCGCGCCAGTGCCCGCCAGAGGCGCAGCGTGGGAGGCGCCTCGTCGCCTTCCATCCACTCCGCCGCGCGGTCGCGTGTCGTTCGGACCTGGAGGCCGAGGATCAGCGCGGCCGCTTCGTCGTGCGCGATCAGTTCGTCGTCCCTGTTGTCCGCCTCCAGCGTGCCGGAAGCGGGCGGTGCGGCAGCCAGCCGCGCCCTGATCCGACGCGCCAGGTCGAGCGTCTCGGCGGCGGCGACGTGCGCCTCCTCGTTCAGCATCCTGGGGATGAGCGCGAGGCCGGCGGCGTCCAGCGCACGCTCCTGCTCGATCGCCGCAGCGGTCTCCCAGGGGATGAGCCGCGCCCTGATCTCGCCTTGGGTGGCGACCGCTTGAACGCCCATGTAGGTCGCCGCAGCCGCCAGGACCGAGGTGCCCGGCCTGAGCAGGGGGATGCCCTCCGGCGGGCAGCACCGGGTGTCCGGACAGCAGTAGGTCCAGAAGCGACCTCCCGAAATGCACACGACCTCGAACACCGGGACGTCGAGGGCGCCGCACGCCGTACGCAGCAACTGCGCCAGCGGCTGTAGGCGCCGCACGACCTGTTGTCCGGACTCCGCTTCGCCGGGCTCCCGGCAGAGGAAGGCGACGATGCCGTCGGGGCGGGCTCCCCTCCGTTCGCAACCGCCCACCAGACACTGGGCCAGCTGCTGCGCGACACACGGCCAGTCCTCCGCGCGCTCGGGAATCCCTAGGCGCACCCGGCCGCCGAACCGCCCGCGCTCGCCGTGCAGCGCGATGAGCACGACGCTCTCCTCGGGCTTGAAGCCGAGCAGGTACGGCAAGGCGTCGGCCAGTTCGCCAGGGGTGCGCAGGGTGACCAAGGGCTCGTCGAAGGGGTCGCCGGAGGCGGGGTCGGTCGGGCCGTCGGAACGAGCCGCGTCGTTCGGGTCGATCGGACCCGTTGCTTCGCTGTGATTCGTCATGCGACGACTGTCCCGCGGATCACAAGATTCCGGTTGTCCCTGTGGATAACTCTGATCAGGGGCACGCCATGGAGTGCGAGAGGGGTGAGAGAGGGGTGAGAGGCGTGACGGCTACCTCGGACCGCGATAGCGGCTGAGCTGGACGTGGAGGTCTGCTTCGTTCCGGGCGCCTTCGGGGCTACGGAACCGACGCGTGGGTTCCTCTTGATCGTGCCAGTAGAAACCGGTGATCAGCAGGTCGCATTCGACCCCGTCGACTTTTACGGCTTTCTCCACCTTGACGTTCGGCAGGTCGACCACATCGGCCTGTGCCGCCACGGGTCCGCGATTCGGTGACTCGTAATGCGAGAAACGGATGATGAAGTCTCGCTTGGTGCTGTCCTGGATGGTCATGGTGACCTTGAGGTCCGCCCAGAAGCGCTCGAACGGTATATAGATCGGGAAGTTGTGGTGCGTGAATGTACCGAGCACGAACGGAGGGCCGTCGACGTCCGCCTGCACGGCGTTTCCCTCGAATTCGTAAGAGCTCTTCTCGGTGCCCACAGCAGTGCCCCAGCTGATCTTGCTCCCGCCCAGGTTGCTGAACTGCGCCTTATAGGCTGGGTCCTCTCCGACATTCACCCAGTTTCCGTCGGTGTGAATTTTTGCCATTACAGGAACGCTCCTCTTGTGGGATCTCACCCGAATGAGCTGCCTGTCGATTCGCTATGACACGTGACAGTGTCCTGGCACTCAAGCCTGAGAGTGAAGCGCGGATACCTGAACGTCAGAACGAGACAACTACGGCGGGGCCGAAACATTTCACCCCCATGCACCACAGAACCCCACAAAGGCACGCCTGGTAAGTCTGGTCACAGCCGCTCAAGAAACCCGACCCCAGCAAGTCGTTGAACAAGCCAAATAGATGGCCCAGCGTGCAGTACGCGCGGGAGCGAGCGGGGAAAAGCTCAGCCCGCCGCAGCGAGCACCAAGGGAAGTACCTGTTCGCTGCCCGCCTGGCGGAGAAGACGGGCAGCGACCGCCAGGGTCCAGCCGGAGTCCGTGTAGTCGTCCACGAGCAGGACAGGACCAGGTGAGCGCCGCAGGGCGGCAGCCAGCTCCTCAGGAACGGTGAACGCGCCGGAGAGCGCCCTGACGCGCTGGGCGGAGTTGCTGCGGCGTGCCGTATGCGCGCCGTCCGGGCCGGTGTACTCCAGGGCGCCCAGGAAGGGGAGGCGGCCGATGGTCGCGATCCCCTGGGCGAGGGACCCGACCAGTTGCGGTCGGGTCAGGGACGGTACGGCGATGACTCCGACCGGCCGGGCGGAGGCGTCCGGGACGTTCGGCGCCCAGCCGCCCGGAGAGCGCGCCCAGTCGGCGAGCACGGCCACCGCCGCCTGCAGGGCCTTGTCGGGGACCGGACCGTCGGGCGCGTTCTCGGCCAGCAGCGGGCGCAGCCGGTTGCCCCAGCCGATGTCCGAGAGCCTCCCGAGGGCACGTCCGGTGGAGCACTGCTCCTTGGCCGGGATACGTCCCTTGAGGTTGATGCCCAGCGCGGGCATCCCCGTCGGCCACATCCGGCGCGGCTCGACCTCCACCCCCGGGCGATCCAGTTCCTTCGCCGCTCCCGTCAACGTCTCCGACGAGACGAAGGAGTCGGCCCAGGCACCGGCACAGTTGTCGCAACGGCCACAGGGAATCGCGCCCTCGTCGTCCAGCTGCCGGCGCAGGAACTCCATCCGGCACTGGGACGTGCTCACGTAGTCCCGCATGGCCTGCTGCTCGGCGGCGCGCTGCCGCGCCACCCACGCGTACCGCTCGGCGTCGTAGACCCACGGCTGCCCGGTGGAGGTCCAGCCGCCCTTCACCCGCTTGACCGCCCCGTCCACGTCGAGCACCTTCAGCATGGTCTCCAGGCGGGTGCGCCGAAGGTCCACCGCCGCTTCCAGGGCCGGCACGGACATCGGCCGTCCCGCGTCGGCGAGGGTCCCCAGGGTCTGCCGGACCTGAGTCTCGGGCGGGAACGCCGTATCGGCGAAGTAGCGCCAGATGGCCTCGTCCTCCTTGCCGGGCAGCAGCAGCACATCGGCGTGCTCGACACCGCGGCCCGCACGGCCCACCTGCTGGTAGTAGGCGATCGGCGACGACGGCGAGCCGAGGTGCACCACGAAGCCCAGATCCGGCTTGTCGAAGCCCATGCCCAGCGCGGAAGTCGCGACGAGCGCCTTGACCCGGTTCTCCTGCAGGTCGATCTCCGCCTGCAGACGGTCGGCGTTCTCCGTACGGCCCGTGTACGAGGCCACCTGGAAGCCACGCTGCCGCAGGAAGGCGGTGGCTTCCTCCGCCGCGGCGACGGTGAGGGCGTAGATGATTCCCGAACCCTGCAGCTCGTCCAGGTGCTCGGCGAGCCAAGCCAGCCGGTGCGCGGCATCCGGCAGCTGGACCACACCCAGGCGCAGGCTCTCCCGCTCCAGCGGGCCGCGCAGCACCAGGGCCTCACCCGCACCGGTCCCGAGCTGCTCGGCCACGTCCGCGGTCACGCGCGCGTTGGCGGTCGCCGTCGTGGCCAGCACCGGGACACCGACGGGCAGCTCGGCGAGCATCGCCCGCAGGCGGCGGTAGTCGGGGCGGAAATCGTGCCCCCAGTCGGAGATGCAGTGCGCCTCATCGACCACCAGCAGGCCGGTCGTGGCCGCCAGCTTGGGCAGCACCTGCTCGCGGAAGTCCACGGAATTGAGGCGTTCCGGACTGACAAGGAGGACGTCGGTCTCGCCGCGCTCGACCTCCTCGTAGATGGTGTTCCACTCCTCCGGGTTGGCCGAGTTGATGGTGTGCGCCCGGATGCCGGCCCGCGCCGCCGACTCGACCTGGTTGCGCATCAGCGCCAGCAGCGGCGAGATGATCACCGTAGGGCCGGAGCCGCGCCGTCGCAGCAGAGCGGTGGCGACGAAGTACACCGCCGACTTGCCCCAGCCCGTGCGCTGCACCACCAGGGCACGCCGACGCTCCTCCACCAGAGCCGCCACCGCCTGCCACTGGTCCTCCCGCAGCCGCGCCGTACCCCCCGGGTCGCCGACGAGCTCGGCGAGGATGGCGTCGGCTTCAGTGCGCAGCTCCTGGTTGTCCATGCCCCCATGCAACCCGATACCACTGACAATCGACCAACTCACGCAACGTGACCAGGCCCGATGAGAGGGCGATGAGGGGACGATGAGGGGGCGATGTCACGCCGGGGCCATGGACATGTTGCCGCTGGTCCTGGCTGTACAGGGAGGGAGTGAGCGTCGAGGGACGGCAAGATGGGAAGGATATACAAGACGCATCGTCTGATACCGACGTGCGACCCCAAATGCTCGTTGCCGCAAGCACGTACGACGGGAAGAATTGGAATTGCTCCCCGCGCGGTTCCCGTGGCCCGGAAGGGCTGCGCCGCGGTGCGCTCCCCCAGTCCGACCCTCGCCCTCAGTCAGGGGCGCGTAGCCGAAGGGAGGACCGTGACCTTCGGATTCGCTCCGTCCGATGCGGCATCGCTGCCGGAGTCCTCGACGCCGGCCGAGATGTCCGCCGATTCCGCCCACCGACTGGCCCGGATGCTGGAGCCAGCGGAGTGGTCAGCAGCGGGGATCCCTCTGCTGCGCAATCCACGCGAGGTCGTGAGCGGCCTGCATTCCCGGCATCGGCCGTCGCCTGCGACGGCCGTCGTGGCGGTGCTGGATCAGGACGACCGGCTCTGCGCGAGCGCCTCGTTCAGCCGCCGCGCGACCGCGACGGACGGCTGGATCTTCCGCAACGCGCTGCTCGTGCAATTGCGTCGCATCATCCCGCACGACCTGCGGCGCCGCACTCCGGTGCGCACCGCCGTGCTGCTCTACTGCCGTGAGGGCGACGCGCGTTGGACGCAGGAGGACGGGGCCTGGATGTGGGGTCTGCGGGACGCCTGCACCCTGCACGGGCTGCGCTGCGGTGCGTACATCACACTGACGCACGACGGCTGGCAGGTGCTCGGCGAGGGGCGCGGTGGCCGCAGGCCGAGCGTCGACTCGCAGCCCGAAGCCTTCACCGGGGCCGACCCGCCGGCGCCTCGCACCGGAGGCGCCGCCTCGGACGTGCTCCGCCGCGCGGCGGCACGCTGACGCGCCACGCACACTCCGTGGCCTCGCCCCCAGCGCCCGGCATCCAGCGCCGGGACGTGGGAAGCAGCCACGTCGCCGCGCGGCACACGACTGATCACCGTGCACTACAGGGAGCCGCGGCACGGGTCGACACCGCACGGCGCACTTTGGCACCGCACGGCGCGCACCGACCGACGTACGACCCCCGGCGGACACTGGACGTCGAACGTCGGACGCAGCCACCGAGCGACACAGCCGCCGCGCGAGGACGCCAGACGCGTAACCGTCAGACGCCCGCGCCCAGCATCGAGTTGATCCGCTGCGGGTCGCCGCACACGATCAACAGGTCGCCTGCTCGGGTCACCGCCGTCGGCAGCGCGCCGAGCGCGGTCTCCTCGCCGGCACCGTTGACAGCGACGACGACCACGGGCCGGGTCGCCGCACGGCTCAGCGCGGCGGCGTCGGCGTAGAAGACGTCGTCGCCCGCGTCGTGCTGGGCCCAGTAGGCGGCCTCACCGAAGGACAGCTCGTGCGTGGCCCACGGGTGCGCTTCACCGGTGGTGATCACCAGGACGTCCCCGGGCGCGCGCCCGGAGTCGAGGAGCAGGTCGACAGCCTCCTCGGCCGCGTCCAGCGCGCCCTCGGCCGAGGCCGGGATCAACTGGATCTGCGGAACCGAGGCCGCGGAGGCACTGTCGGCGGATGCTCCAGAAGCGGACACTCCGGAAGCAGACACTCCAGAAACGGATACTCCAGAAGCCGGGGCTCCTGAAGCAGGCGCTCCGGAAGCAGGCGCTCCGGAAGCAGAGGTTCCAGAAGCAGCCGGGGCGGACAGCCCGGGCTTGGCGGCCGCGTCACGCGACGTGCGCTGCGCGGGCGGCATCGGCCGGGCGGGACCCGGACGGCCGGGACGCGGCGGAGCCGCGGGACGCGGACCGGGTACGGGGCGGGGGGTCGGCGCGGTGCGGCCACTGGCCTGCGTGGCGCGGGGACCCTGGGCACTCTCGTGAATCTGAGGCTCCTCGGGAATGAGAGGCATGAAGTGTTGTCTATCAAACGCCGATGCGACTCGCGTCGGCGGGTGGCACATGAGTGCGACCGGGCGTGCCGGAAAAGGGTCAGAACTCAAAGCCGAGCTGACCCTCGATTTCCGGAACGTTTCCGTCCGCCCAGCTGCGGGCCTTCTTGAGGTGCCGCCACTGGGGCAGCGCATCAAGATACGCCCACGTAAGCCGGTGGTACGGGGTGGGCCCCCGCTCCGCCAGCGCGGCCTTGTGCACCGGCGACGGATAGCCGGCGTTGGCCGCAAAACAGAAGTCTGCATGTTCGATGCCCAGTTCGGCCATCATTTTGTCGCGCCGGACTTTGGCGATCACCGAAGCGGCGGCGACGGCCACACAGGACTGGTCACCCTTGATCACCGTACGAACCCGCCAGGGAGTGCCGAGGTAGTCGTGCTTCCCGTCGAGGATGACCGCGTCCGGACGGACGGGCAGCCCCTCCAGTGCCCGCACCGCGGCGAGCCGCAGCGCGGCCGTCATCCCCAGTTCGTCGATCTCCTCGTGCGAGGCGTGGCCAAGGGCGTGCGCCGTGACCCAGCTCTCGAGCTCCGCCGCGAGCGTGGTGCGCCGCTTGGAGCTGATCAGCTTGGAGTCGGTGAGCCCTTCGGGCGGCCGGCGCAGTCCTGTGACCGCCGCACAGACGGTGACGGGGCCCGCCCACGCACCGCGCCCGACCTCGTCGACACCGGCGACGATCTTCGCTCCGGTGGTGGCGCGCAAGGAGCGCTCGACGGTGTGGGTGGGTGCTTCGTACGGCATGGCGCCAAACAGCGTACGCCGCCGGGGGCCACCTGCGACACCCGGGCCTGCCCAGTCGCTCCTGCGCCCCTTCGTGAACGGTTGTCCAACGGGTCCATGCACGGTTCATGGACCCGCCCTACGCACTACGCGAAGACCCGCCCTCCGTAGTACGTGAAGACCTGCCCTACGTAGTACGTGAAGCGGGTCGACCGACCCCCGCGTAGCCCCTGAGTGGCGCCCCGGGCCGCCCCACCCTCCCTCAGCGACGCAGTAGCGGCACCATCACCTGATCGATCAGGGCCTCGAATTCCTCGTCCGTCCATTCGCTGCCGCACACCTTGGAGCGGTACATCAGGATGGCCGGAATAACGTCGCATACGTAGTCGTCCATACCTCCGGAACGCACCTCTCCGCGCGCGATTCCACGCCGTACGACCTCCTTGAGGAGTTTGACGCTCGGCTCCACGACGCCCTGGAAGATCACTTCATGGAAGCGTTCCGCCGTTGCCGTATCGCATTCGTGAAGCACCGAACGCAGAGCGAATCCGGGGCGCGAGAACATGGCCTCCCGTATCTGTCTGCACAGCTGCAGAAGCTCCTCCCGGACGCCTCCGAGGTCCGGCGTGCTGTCGATCTGCGGCAGCCCGGCCCGCAGCGCGTGCACGACGAGCTCCTCCTTGGACGGCCAGCGGCGGTACACCGCGGCCTTCCCCGTCTGCGCGCCCGCGGCCACGCCCTCCATCGTGAGTCCGCTCCAGCCCACCGTGCTGAGCTGCTCAAGGGCGGCATCGAGGATCGCCCGCTCGAGCACAGGGCCCCGACGCCGCGGGGAAGCCGTGCGAGCGGGAACGGCCGACCAGCGCGAAGTAACCATCGATATCTCTCCGTTGAGCGAGCGAGTGAACGGTTGCATCCACTGAAGGGGAGTCACTACCGTCTTCAGAACAGTGAACGAGACCGTTCACTAAGGCACTTGCGGGGGATCATGGTGACTACCTCTCAACTGACGCAAGAACACAAGCCTGGTGCGGCACGCCGGCAGGGGCATCCCGGCATAGCCCTGACCGTCATAGCGGCCTGCCAGCTCATGGTGGTCCTGGACGCGACGATTGTTAATATCGCGCTGCCTCACATTCAGGGCGCGCTCAACTTCTCCACCACCGACCTGACATGGGTCGTCAGCGCGTACACCCTCACCTTCGGCGGCCTGCTGCTTCTCGGCGGCCGGGCCGGGGACATTCTGGGACGTCGCCGCGTCTTCATGGCCGGCATCCTCCTCTTCACGCTCGCCTCGCTCCTCGGCGGATTCGCCCAGGAGCCCTGGCAGCTGCTGGCCGCTCGCGCCCTGCAAGGTGTCGGAGGCGCGATCGCGTCGCCCACCTCGCTGGCGCTCATCACGACGACCTTCCCCGAAGGGCCGGAGCGGAACCGCGCGTTCGGCGTCTTCGCGGCCGTCTCCGCGGGCGGCGGCGCGATCGGGCTACTGGCCGGTGGCATGCTCACCGAGTGGCTCGACTGGCGCTGGGTGCTTTTCGTGAACGTACCCATCGGCATTCTGATCGCCGTGCTGGCCCCGCTCTACATCAACGAATCCGAGCGCCACCCGGGCCGCTTCGACTTCTTGGGGGCACTCACCTCGACGGCGGGCATGACCTCCTTGGTCTTTGGCTTCATCCGGGCCTCCGAGGAGGGCTGGCGCGACAGCCTCACCCTGGGGTCGTTCGCGGCCGCGGTCGTCCTGCTGGTCGCCTTCGCCGTGGTCGAGAGCCGTGCGAAGGAACCGATCACTCCGCTGCGGATGTTCGCCGACCGCAACCGCTCGGGCACGTATGTGATCATGCTCAGCCTCGCTGCCGCGATGTTCGGCATGTTCTTCTTCATCGTGCTCTTCGTACAGAACGTACTGAACTACACCCCGATCGAGGCCGGCCTGGCGTTCCTGCCGGTCACGGTTGTGATCGCGATCGGTGCGGCGCTCTCGCAGAAGTTCCTGCCGGTCCTCGGCCCCAAACCGTTCATGGTGACCGGTTCGATCATCGTCGCCGTGGGCCTCGGCTGGCAGACGTTGATCGGCCCGGACAGTTCGTACGTCGGTGGAGTGCTCGGCCCGATGCTGCTGTTCGGCTTCGGCATGGGCCTGAACTTCGTGACGCTGACGCTGACAGCGGTCTCCGGAGTCGGCCTGCACGAGGCGGGTGCGGCGTCCGGGCTGCTCAACGCGACCCAGCAGGTCGGTGGTTCCCTCGGTCTCTCCATCCTCACCACGGTCTTCGGCACCGCGAGCCGGGACGAGGCCAAGGAGCAGATGGCGGACTTCATGGCCCACGGCACTCCGGAACAGAAGGCGGAATTCGCCAAGACCCACGAGCTGCCGGCGCCGTGGGGTCACGAGGTGTTGTCCGAGGGCATCTCGACCGCCTTCATCCCGGCGGTGGCCATGGCCCTGCTCGCCCTGGCGACCGCCACGCTGGTGATCCGCGTACGCAAGAGCGACCTCGAAGCCCTGTCGGGTACGGCGAGCGCTGCCGGGCCCGGGGGCGGCTGACGGGGCCAGGATTTGCTGTTTCGTCCGCCCCTTCCTCGATCGCAGCCATACGGAGCGGTGGGCAGCGACCGACGCCAACGGGCGTGAACCGATGTCAGGGATACGAGGTGTACGGGGTCCCAGTGCTCGTCCGGCCGCAGACGTCCAGGTCCGGCTCGGGCGGCCGGACCTCGATGATCTGCCGGGCCCGGGACTCCCCCAAGCTCGTCGCGTACCAAGGGCCGCTCTCGGTCCCGAGGTCGTCGGCTATGTCCATGAGCGCACAGGAGCGCTTCGGCTCCGGCAGCTTGTCGAGGGCGGGCACCGCGTCCGCGGAGAGCTGCCGCGCGTAATCGAGGTCGAACTTGCCGGTGTCCTGGTAGCGCTGCACATTGCGCTCGGCGATCATCGCGTCGGGCGAGAGCAGACCGAAGACCATCACCCCCACGGCGGCGCTCGCGGCGACGGCGCGCGGCAGCCATCGAGCGCCCCACACTCCGGCAGCCATGAGCAACAGGATGATCACTCCGAGCCAGAGCTCCACGGCGACGACCGAGATCCTGAGCCTCGTCAGTCCGTACGCCTCCACGTACATGTCCATGCGGCGCACCGCGGACGCCACCACGACCAGCGTCAGCGCGCAGAGCGTGCCGAGCACCGCGCGCACCAGAGCGCGGTCCTTGGCGCCGTCGCGCGGCGCCCACCGCAACGCGAACACGATGACGAGCAACGTGAGCAACGTGGCAAGGAGCAACTGCCAGAATCCCTGCCGCGCGTAGGCCGAGTACGAAAGTCCGGTCTTGTCGAGGACGGCGTCGTACCCGCCGAAGAGCACGGCGAGTTGGACGGCGTTGAACGCCGCGAACAGCACATTGAGCACGATCAGCGGCAGCGCCCACTCCATGCGGCCACGGGCCCGGCCGGGGTTGACCACGAGCCGGTCCCAGCGCAGGGGGGAGGCCGCCGTGTGCGCCGCGGCGAGAGCGCCGATCACACCGACTATCAGGAGCAGGATGCGCCAGGGAATCCCCGCGACGGAGGTGTCGGGTATCAGATCGCCGAGCAGATCGGCGAAGGCGGCGTCCGCCCCGGCGAACAGTGCGCCGAAGACCAGAAGCAGCCCGGCGGTCACCGCCACCGCGCGCATGGCGGGGCCTGCGCCGTTCGCACTGCCCGCGCGCTCACGCACTCCGCGCCAGCCCCAGACGAGGCCCTTCCAGAGAGCGTCGAGGAGGCCCAGGGGACTCAGGGCTATCCCGAGCCAGGTCCGGCAGCCGTGCAGCGCGAGCGAGCCGAGCGCGAGCGCGGTGACGATCGCGAGGAACGACGGCCATCCCGCGTCACGCAGGGCGGGCACGACCAGCAGCGCCAGTCCGCCGACTGCCCACGTCAGCGACCACGCGCGAGGTCGGCCACCGGCCGTCCGGCGGGCGAAGTAGGCGGCCAGCGTGGCCGGGACGGCCGCGATCAGCAGATTGAGCGCCAGGCCGTCACCGAGGAGCAGCATGGTCAGTACACCGGTGGCGAGCACTGCGCAGAGCGTCGTCGTCCGCACGGGCCCGGGCGGCTCGACACGCAGGTCGGCGAGGAGCGGCGTGTGCTCGGGCATCGGGTAGCCCCAGCCCGGATGGGGCTGCGGCCCTCCGCCTCCCACCGCTGCGCGCTGCGGGGCCACAGGCGCCCGGTCCCGCGGCTCGGCCCCGTAACCAACGCGCCCGGCGGCGCTTCCAGCAGCCGCCGCCTCAACGGCGTCACGCGGCTCTTCGGCCGGTGACGCGGGCACGGGCACAGACGCAGACGCAGACGCAGACGCAGACGCAGTCGCAGTCGCAGGAACAGACGGCGCCTGCGTGAGCGGCGCGTCGGGCAGGACCGCGGACGCAGGCGTACCCACTGCCCCAGGCGTATCCGCTGCATCACCCCCGGCCGGTGTGTCGCCTCTGGCCGATGTGTCGCCTCCGGCCGGTACGTCACCTCTGACTGATTCGTCACCCTCGACTGATCCGTCGCGGCTGGCTGGTGTGTCGGACACGGGACCCCCTCCCGGCCGGTTCATCCGTACGGCACACGGCACGCTCAGATGCCGCAAGGCTGCCGGGACCGGCATCTCGTTCCATGCGCGCAAGCGAAGCTCAACCAGCGGGCCGCACAAGAGTATCCGCGCAGCCATTCCCAGCTCCCGGCCAGGAAGCGCCTGTGGCACGACCGTGACCTTGCGGCACCAGGAGCTCCGGAAACATCCGGAATCCAGCCTTCCCGACGGGCACCCAGCCCGGCAGCGCTTCCGTCCGCTCCAGCCACTCCACGGGCGGCGCCCCGCCGTCCCCGGCAGCAACCACGCCGCCCACGATGGCGCACGTCGTGTCCATGTCGCCGCCCACCTGGGCCGTGTCCCAGATGGCCCGCTCGTACCCTCCGAGGCCACGGGCGGCCGACCACAGCGCGAACGGCACCGTGTCATGAGCCGTAGTACGGCGCCCGCATCCCAGAACCGCAGCGACCGTCGCCGCGTCGCCGTAGTCGAGCATGTCCCGCGCTCTGCGCAGCCCCGCCCCCACCGCGCTGCGCGGCACCAGGGCGATGACGCCGTCGAGGAGAGCCTGTGGCGTGGGTGGCCCCGCCGGAGCGGCCGTCAACGCCGCCGCCGCGGCCACCGCCATGGCTCCGACCACGGCCTCCCGGTGCTGATGCGTGGGGTAGGCCGAGATCTCCGCCTGGTGCGTCGCCTGCTCCGGGTCGTCCGCGTACCAGGCGCCGAGCGGGGCGATCCGCATCGCGGCGCCGTTGCCCCAGGAACCCTGACCCTTGAACAGCGCGGAAGCCAGCTCCCGCCAGTCCCCGCCCTCACGGACCAGCCTCAGCAGACGATTCACGGCAGGGCCGTAACCGCGGTCGAAGTCGTGGTGCTCGGCGAAGGACCGGGCAAGCGCGTCCTGGTCAATCCGGTGGTGCTTGATGAGGACGGCCAGCACGGAGCAGGCCATCTCGGTGTCGTCGGTCCACTGCCACGGGGCGTCCGGCAGCTGTCGGTGCTTGAGCAGTGGGTAGTGCGCGGGCACGAAGAACTGGGAGCCCAGCGCGTCCCCCACCGCCAGTCCGCGCAGGCTGGCCAGAGCGCGCTCCAGGCGCCGGTCGGGAGAGGAGTCAGCGGTCATCGCCCTGCCACTCTATCCGGTGATGCCGTACGGCTCCGGCTCGCGCCAGCGTTCGAACGGCCGATCCAGCGCGTACTTGCCGTCCTCGCCGAGCACCAGCATCCTTATCGCGCCGTTCCCTGGGTTGGACAGCGACTCGAACTCGGCCACCGACCAGTGGAACCATCGCATGCAGAACAGCCGCATGGTGAGTCCGTGCGTGACCAGCAGGACGTTCGGCGGATGGTCGGGGGCCTCGAAGCTCCGGTAGAGGCTCTCGAGGAAGGCCCCCACCCTGTCGTAGACGTCGGCTCCGGACTCACCCTGCGCGAAGCGGTAGAAGAAGTGTCCGTACGCGTCCCGGTACGCCTTTTGCAAGCGCACGTCGTCCCTGTCCTGCCAGTTGCCCCAGTCCTGCTCCCGCAGCCTGGGCTCCTCACGCACCCGCACGAGCTCGGGATCGAGCCGGAACGCCTGGAACGTCTCGTGCGTGCGGCGGTACGGCGAGACGTACACGCTCACCCGTTCTCTGCCGAGCACCTCACGCAGTCGTTTGCCCGCGTCCGCCGCTTGGGCCCACCCCGTCTCGGTGAGTGCGAGCGCGTGGTCGGGCTCGCGCTCGTACACGGTGTCGTCGGCGTTTCCCGCCGACTCGCCGTGCCGGACCAGGATGATGCGCCGCGGGCGTGCCATGCGGAAACCCTAGATCGGTGTGCTGTCGGGCGACTCAGGCGGGTAGCCGTCCGGACTCCATCCGGCGTATTCGGCCCGTGAAACGTCGACGCAGTGACCGGTCGTGCGAGACGACGACCAGCGCTCCCGTCCACTGGTCGAGTGCCGCCTCCAGCTCCTCGACCAGGCCGAGCGCCAGGTGGTTTGCGGGTTCGTCGAGGAGCAGCAGATCCGCCGGCCTGGCGAGCAGCCGCGCGAGGGCCAGCCTCCGGCGTTGCCCGGCGGAGAGCGCTCCCACAGGGACATGCAGGTCGTGGGTTCGGAACATGCCGTATGAAAGGAGCAGTTCCGTCCGCTCCTCCTCGGTCAGGCCTAGGCCCTTGCCGAACACTTCGAGTACGCGCTCGGCAGGACGCTGTACCGGTATCTCCTGGGCGAGATAGCCGATCCGTCCTCTGCGGACGACGGTTCCTTCGTCGGGTTCCAGGACACCTGCCATGGTGCGCAGCAGCGTGGACTTCCCCGCGCCGTTGCCCCCGTGGATCAGCAGTCGCTCACCGGCCGACACCGTGAGCTCTTCCACGGCGAGCCGCTCGCCCACTCGTACGTGCCGCAGCGTCACCAGCGCCCCTTCGGCCGCACCCGCCATGGGGCGCGCCGCGAACCTCAGCGGCTCGGGAGGCTTGGGGACCGGCTGCTCGCGGAGTCTGCGGAGGCGCTCCTGCGCGTTGCGCACCCGGCCCGCGACCGAGGCCTGGACCCGGCCGCCCGCCCGGTCGTACGCCATTTTGTTGTTGTCCTTCATGCCACGCCCCCCGGCGACGGCATGGGCGGTGGTCGCCATGAAGTCCTGGAGCCGGCTCGTCTCCTCACACCACTGCGCGTACTCCTGCTCCCAGCGCGACCGGGTGGCTGCCCGCTCGGCGAGCAGCCCCTGGTAGCCGCCGCCGTGCCGCACCACCGTCCTGCGGTCGGCGTCCACTTCGAGGATGGCGGTGGCGACCCGCTCCAGGAACGTACGGTCGTGCGAGACCGCGACGACCGTGCCGCGGTGTGCTGACAGGGCGTTCTCCAGCCAGTCGAGCGCCTCCTCGTCCAGGTGGTTGGTCGGCTCGTCCAGGAGCATGACTTCCGGCGCGGCTGCGATCAGACAGGCCAGGCCGAGCCGCGCCTGCTCACCACCGGACAGGCTGCCCAGGTTCCTGTCCTTGCCGATGTGCCCGAGCCCCAGTCCGTGCATCGCCTTGTCGACACGTGCGTCCGCCTCATAGCCACCGCGCAGCTCGAAGGCCGTCAGTAGATCGCCGTACTCTGCCAGCGCCTGTTCCGTAGCGGAGCCAAGGTCTGCTTCGAGGTCGCGCAGCCGCCGCTCCATGGATCGCAGCTCGGCCAGCGCCGCGTCGATCGCGTCATCGACGCAGCAGTCGGCGGGCAGCTGTGGGGTCTGCGCGAGCAAGGCTGCCCCCTGGTCTGCGACGGTCACCACCTCGCCCTCGTCGGGCTGTTCGTCGCCGGACATCAGACGCAGCAGCGTGGACTTGCCCGCGCCGTTCTCCCCTACGACGCCTATGCGCTCACCCGGCCTGATCGCGAGGGACACCCCGTCGAACAACAGCCGCTCGCCACGGGCCTTGGTCACGCCATGCAGAGAGATCTGAGTAGGCAAGGGCACCCCCGGTTCCATATCCACGCCAGCCAAACGCAACGGTTGTCGCGTTACGATGAGCGTGACACAGCGTCCCGACTAACGCAACAGAAGTGGCAATTATTTTCCCGGCCGTGGGCGCCGGACCCGCCGGGTGCGGGACGACGGAGAGAGGCAAGCCATGGCGGACAAGCCTGTTACCGCTGATCGGAGCAGCCGAGCACGAGTCGGTGAGCGACCTGCGACTGACGAGACGAATCGGCGAAGCCGACCGGGAGCAGACATGGCGGGGCGGGCGGAACGGGCGGAACGGGCGGAACAATCAGAACCGGCGGAATGGGCGGAGCACGCCGAGTCGCCGCAACGCGAAGCGTCGCAGTCCGACGCGGTGGAATCGGCAGCGTCCGCCGCCGCCCCCGGCACCCGCCGCCCCGGCGGCCGCACGGCCCGCACCCGCGCCGCCGTCCGCGACGCCGTACTGAGCGGCCTCGCGGACCATGGCTATCCGGGCCTGACCGTCGAGTACGTCGCCGATCACTCGGGAGTCCACAAGACCACGCTGTACCGCCGCTGGGGCGGACTGGAGGGACTGGTCGCCGACGCCCTCGACATGGCGGGCGAGGACACGTGGACTCCGCCGGACACCGGCAGCCTGGAGGGGGACCTGCGCGAGCTCGCCCATGAGGTGGTCGACTCCTTCTCCGACGAGGCGGCAGCCGCGGCGCCCACCGCCTTCATCGCCGCGGCTTTCCAGTCGGAGCGGGCCGCCAAGGCCCTCCACGCCTTCTACGCCGAGCGGTTCAGCCGCTGCGAGGCGGTCGTATCGCGGGCCGTGGAGCGCGGCGAGGCAGATCCTGACACCGACTCGGCGGCGCTCGTCCGAGCCGTGTCCGCACCACTGCTGCTCCGGGTCTTCATCACGCGTGAGCCGATCGACGCGGCGCTGGCCGACCAGTCGGCGGCTGCGGCCATCGCCGCCACCCGTGAAGGAGCTTTCACCAGACGGTGACAGCAACGGCGCCGCAAGCCCGGACCAGACCGCACCCGTACACCCCACCCGCTCGCCCCACCCGCGAGACCGCGCCCCTCAAGGAGGAGTCACACCGTCCACGACGGTTCCAGCTGCACGATGTCCCCGGCGAGTGCGGAGACATCGGCCTCCGTCTGCGCGCGCAGGGAGAGGCGTTCCACGCGCTCGGCGCGGTACTTGCCGTGCTCAGCGGCGGACTGCCACATGGAGAGCACGAGGAATTCGTGTCCGGGCGCCTCTCCGAAAAGCCCACGCACCATTCCGGGCGAACCGGCCATCGCCGGGTTCCACACCTTCTCCTGCATCAGGGCGAAGTGCTCCACCCGCGCTTCACGGACCCGGCAGTGCGCGACGCGTACCACGTCGGCGTCCGTGAAGCGCGGTTCAAAGCCCGTCTTCACATCGAAGCGGTGATCGAAGAGCTTGGCCTGGTGGTCCTTGTACGTACCCCCCTGCGCGGCCGCGAGGCGGTCGTGCGAACGAGCCATGAAGGAGTCGTAGAAGGCGCGGCTCTCCCAGAAGGTGAAGACATGGGCGACACCCGTCCGACCTCGACTCCACCCCCCGCCCTGCCCCCGGAACCCCGGCTCCCCCAAAAGCCCCGCCCACTTTCGCTGCCCTCGCTCGAACCCCCGACGGTCCACCACGGTGCAGCGAATCCACTTGACCAGCACCGCGCCATCGTACGGCGCGGAGCGCGCCCCGGGTCACGCTCCGGCGTAGTGCACCCGGATCAGCTCGGCTGAGTCATCAGCATCCAGTTCAATACCGAACTGCCGAACGAGAACCTCCGTCAATTCGCCCACAGGAACGCTTCGTTCGACCACCGAGCCGTCCGGGTGCGTGACACTCAACTGATCACCCACCAGCCTGCGGCGCGCCTCGGGAGCGGCCCTCTGCATCACCGGACGCCGGATGAACGACGACCTGGGGTGGGTCGACGTGTAGTGGTTCATGACTACGTAGTCGACGGGAAGGCGTGGCTCCAGGGTGTAGGCGTACAGGTCGAACCAACCGTCACGGCGCCATGTCCGCAGGACCATGGCCCCGTCATCCTCACGCTGAGTCCGGTAACGCCACTCCCCTTGTCGCGTCTCCACGTCGCCGCGCAGCGGAATCGGTTCGAGCAGCCCGTCACCGCCGAATCCGACATCGCAGTGCCAGTCCTCGCCGTCCGCCTCGACTTTCAGGAGCATGTGCGTCACCGCGCGCGTGACGGACGCCCTGGCTCTGACGCGGGCTCCAAGTCCGGTGACGTTGAAGCCGATACGTTAAAGAGCCGCCGCGAAGAGCAGGTTCTGTTCGTAGCAGTAGCCGCCCCGCCGCCTGTGCACCATCTTGTCCTGCAGTGCCGCCAGGTCCAGCGGGACCGGGCGGCCGAGCATCATCTCAAGGTTCTCGAAGGGGATCGCCGCCACATGCGCCCTGTGGAGCGCACGCAGAGTGTCCAGATCCGGCTTCGTCTCAGCCGTGTGCCCGAGTCTCGCCAAGTAGGCGTCGACATCGAGTTCTTCCCCGTTCCATGTCATGAAGCAATGATCTCCGGGGCCGCGCCGAACGCCAACCTGCCCGGGTGCCGGCCCTGTTGCGCGCTCCTGACCAGCGGCGCTACGCCGTTGTCAGTCGCGCGTCGTAGCGTATGTGTGGGACATGCCTGGCGGATCCGCAGTGGCCGGGCCACGAGGAGGGGGAAGCCCAGTGAGCGGTGTCAGCAAGGGAATCAAGAAGGTCGAAGTCGGTCTCAAGTGGGAGCCGGGCCGGGCCGGCTCCACGCCCAACGACCTCGACATCATCGCCGCGACCTACACGTCGGATGCTCCTTACGGAAACCCCGTGTACCTCGTGCACTTCGACAGCCGCTCGCCCGACGGCACGATCACCCTCAACCGTGACAGCAGGACGGGTCAGGGCTTCGGTTTCGATGAGGTCATGGTCCTGGAACTGGACCGCCTCGCACCCGCGTACTCCCGGGTGGTGGTGGGCGTCGCTATCCAGCAGCAGGAAGCACAGAAGACGTTCGGCGACATCCCGAACACCGTGGTTCGGGTCCGCGAAGGCCACTCGGATCTGGCGCAGAACGATCTGTCCGGTGTCTCCGGAAGCACAGCTTCGACTGTCGCGGAGTTCACCAGGGACGAGTCCGGGGTGTGGTCGTTCCGCGAGGTCATCCGTGGCTTCGACGCCGATCCGACGGAGTTCGCCTCCCTCATGGGAAGCAAGATCTGACACCGGCGCGAGAAGTAGCCCTCTCACCACGTTCGCCGCAATAACACACAACGAAGGGGATCGACGTATCGCCGATCCCCTTCGTGTGCCGTCAACCAGCCTCTGCCGTCAGTCAGCCTCAGCTGTCAGTCGGCTTCCGCTGTCGATCAGCTGCAGCCGCTGGTGGAGCCGCAGCCCTCGCAGATGTAGCAGGAGCCCGCACGCTGCATCTTCGTACCGCAGGAGAAGCACAGCGGCGCGTCGGCCTGGATGCCGAGCTGCATCTCGACCAGCTCGGCGCTGGTGTGCGCCTGCTGCGGGGCGGGCTTGGCCGCCTCGGCCTCCACCTTCGGTGTGGCGACAGCCTTCAGCGACTCGGTCTGCCGCGGAGCGGACTGGGCCAGCCCCTCGACGTCGACCTCGGGGTCGTCGAGCGACGGCTCGTAGGAGCCCGTCTCCAGGTGACGCTGGCGCTCCTCGGCGGAGTGGATGCCGAGCGCGGAGCGCGTCTCGAAGGGCAGGAAGTCCAGCGCCAGGCGGCGGAAGATGTAGTCGACGATCGACTGCGCCATCCGCACGTCCGGGTCGTCCGTCATGCCGGCCGGCTCGAAGCGCATGTTCGTGAACTTGGAGACGTACGTCTCCAAGGGCACGCCGTACTGCAGACCGACCGAGACGGCGATCGAGAAGGCGTCCATCATGCCCGCGAGGGTCGAGCCCTGCTTGGACATCTTCAGGAAGACCTCGCCCAGACCGTCGTCCGGGTAGGAGTTGGCGGTCATGTAACCCTCGGCGCCGCCCACCGTGAAGGAAGTGGTGATGCCGGGACGGCCCTTCGGGAGACGCTTGCGGACCGGGCGGTACTCGACCACCTTCTCGACCGCGGCACGGATCGTGTCCTCGGTCTTCTCGGTGATCTCGGTCTTCTCCGTCTCCTTCTTCTTGGCGGAGAGCGGCTGACCGACCTTGCAGTTGTCGCGGTAGATGGCGAGCGCCTTGACGCCCATCTTCCAGGCCTCGAAGTAGACCTCTTCGACGTCCTCGACAGTGGCGGTCTCCGGGAGGTTGACCGTCTTGGAGAGGGCGCCCGAGATCCACGGCTGGATCGCGGCCATCATACGGACGTGGCCCATCGCGGAGATGGAGCGCTCACCCATGGCGCAGTCGAAGACCTCGTAGTGCTCGGTCTTCAGGCTCGGGGCGTCGATCACATTGCCGTTCTCGGCGATGTGGGCGACGATCGCCTCGATCTGCTCCTCCTGGTAGCCCAGGCGGCGCAGGGCCTGCGGCACGGTGCCGTTGACGATCTGCATCGAGCCGCCGCCGACGAGCTTCTTGAACTTCACCAGGGCGAGGTCGGGCTCCAGGCCCGTGGTGTCGCAGGACATCGCGAGACCGATGGTGCCGGTCGG
The DNA here is from genome assembly GCF_053589195.1 of Streptomyces sp. NPDC003379. NCBI lineage: Bacteria > Bacillati > Actinomycetota > Actinomycetes > Kitasatosporales > Streptomycetaceae > Streptomyces > Streptomyces sp. NPDC003379. The sequence goes on from NZ_JBSFRK010000001.1 coordinate 545,603, forward strand.
GGCGATGACGGACGCCTGGGAGTTACGGAAACCGTTCTTCTCACCGAGGCGGATCACGTCCTGCCAGGCCTCCGTGGCGGCGGCCCAGATCGGCGAGTCCAGGTCGTCCATGCGGACGGCAGTGGCGTTGGCGTCGGCGTGCTGCTTCATGACGCGCTTGTGCGGCGTGGCGTTGCGGGCGTAGCCGTCGTACGGACCCACGACCGCGGCGAGCTCGGCGGAACGCTTGTACGAGGTGCCCGTCATCAGCGACGTAATGGCACCGGCGAGGGCGCGACCGCCGTCGGAGTCGTACGCGTGACCCGTGGCCATCAGCAGGGCGCCGAGGTTGGCGTAGCCGATGCCCAGCTGACGGAAGGCGCGGGTGTTCTCGCCGATCTTCTGGGTCGGGAAGTCCGCGAAGCAGATCGAGATGTCCATCGCGGTGATGACCAGCTCGACGACCTTCGAGAAGCGCTCGGCGTCGAAGGACTGGGTGCCCTTGCCGTCGTCCTTCAGGAACTTCATAAGGTTCAGCGAGGCGAGGTTGCAGGACGTGTTGTCCAGGTGCATGTACTCGCTGCACGGGTTCGAGCCGTTGATCCGGCCGGACTCCGGGCAGGTGTGCCAGGCGTTGATGGTGTCGTCGTACTGGATGCCGGGGTCGGCACAGGCCCAGGCCGCCTCGGCCATCTTGCGGAAGAGCGACTTGGCGTCGACCTCCTCGATGACGTCACCGGTCATCCGGGCGCGCAGCCCGAACTTGGAGTCGGACTCCACGGCCTTCATGAACTCGTCGTTCACGCGGACCGAGTTGTTGGCGTTCTGGTACTGGACGGACGTGATGTCGTCGCCGCCCAGGTCCATGTCGAAGCCCGCGTCACGCAGGGCGCGGATCTTCTCCTCTTCCTTCACCTTGGTCTCGATGAAGCCTTCGATGTCGGGGTGGTCGACGTCGAGGATGACCATCTTGGCCGCGCGGCGCGTGGCGCCACCGGACTTGATCGTTCCTGCGGAGGCGTCGGCACCGCGCATGAAGGAGACGGGACCCGAGGCGTTGCCTCCGGAGGACAGCAGTTCCTTGGAGGAACGGATGCGGGACAGGTTCAGGCCGGCGCCGGAGCCGCCCTTGAAGATCATGCCCTCTTCCTTGTACCAGTCGAGGATCGACTCCATGGAGTCGTCGACGGCCAGGATGAAGCAGGCGGAGACCTGCTGCGGCTGCGGCGTTCCGACGTTGAACCAGACCGGCGAGTTGAAGCTGAAGATCTGGTGCAGGAGGGCGTACGCCAGCTCGTGCTCGAAGATCTCCGCGTCGGCGGGCGAAGCGAAGTAGTTGTAGTCCTCGCCGGCCTTGCGGTACGTCTTCACAATGCGGTCGATCAGCTGCTTGAGGCCGGTCTCGCGCTGCGGGGTACCGACAGCCCCGCGGAAGTACTTGCTGGTGACGATGTTGACCGCGTTCACCGACCAGAAGTCGGGGAACTCGACGCCACGCTGCTCGAAGTTGACCGAGCCGTCGCGCCAGTTGGTCATGACGACGTCACGGCGCTCCCAGACCACCTCGTCGTACGGATGCACGCCGGGGGTCGTATGGATGCGGTCGATGCGCAGACCCTTGTTGGCCTTGGTTCCCTTGGCGCGGGAACCTCGTGCCGGGCCGCTCGTCGTCTCGGTCATGCCGCCTCCCTGTATCAGGCTAAAACGCCCTGAAGTGCCACGTTCTTCCCATGGCACGGATATGTGTCTGATGTTGTGGGCATCGCAGAGGACACCCACAACAGGTCTGGTTTCGCCGCCGGCCGGTCGGTCAGCCGGTCAGTCGGCGGCGGTGGCGGGCACCGGGACTTCGACAGTCCCTCCGGGCCCGCGGTCGTTCACGACGCGCTCTCCGCCCGCGTCGCGCGGCTCGGCGTCGAGCCGCTGTTCCCTCAGCTCCCCGATGGCGGCCTCGAAGTCCTCGAGCGAGTCGAACGCCCGGTACACGGACGCGAAGCGCAGGTAGGCGACGAGGTCGAGTTCCTGCAGCGGACCCAGTATGGCCAGCCCGACGTCATGGGTGGTCAGCTCGGCGCTTCCGGTGGCGCGCACCGCCTCTTCGACCCGCTGCCCGAGCAGGGCGAGGGCATCCTCGGTCACCGGTCGCCCCTGGCACGCCTTGCGGACGCCATTGATGACCTTCGTGCGACTGAAGGGCTCGGTCACGCCGCTGCGCTTGATCACCATCAGTGAGCATGTCTCCACGGTCGTGAAACGACGGGAGCAGTCAGGGCACTGGCGGCGCCTTCGGATCGACGTGCCGTCGTCGGTGGTGCGGCTGTCGACTACGCGGCTGTCGGGGTGCCTGCAGAAGGGGCAGTGCATGGAACTCCGAACCCTCCTTCATGGCGTGACTCATAAGCCTCAACAGGCCCTCGGGGCCCTCGAAGCAGCCCCAAGCATAGGCGATCCCCGAGGCCCCGAAAGACCAGGGACCACAACTTCTGGGCTGCTCCTGCAATCCAACCACTAGATCTGGGGTTTGACCGCTTTTTCGGCACCTAGCGTGTCGCATCGCCCCAGACCGCGTCAGACCTACGAAGTCGTCACTCGCGCCGCTCGGGGCGGGGGCCGGTGCCGGGTTGACGGGGCGCCGGGTGGCAGTATGGGAACGCCACGGAGGGGCTCATTACCCCGGCGGTGAAGAGTACCGTAATGAACCGAATTGTCGTTCGGCCCGAGCGCCAGCCATACACCTGGACACATGATCACGTCAGGTAATCGCCGATTTTTCACTCGAACGTGTGTTTGGCGCAACCTTTCGAAAGCAACTACCGTTGGCTAGCTAGGGAGAGAACATCTCGAGAGGGGCCGACCGACGTGACCACCACCGCAGACAGCGCCACCATCACTGCCCAGGACCGCTCCCAGAGCCGACTCGAGCCGGTGCATGCCATGAATGAAGCAGCCACGAACCAGGAGGGGCCCAAGCCCACTCGCTCCCTGCCGGGCCGACCTCCAGGCATCCGTGCCGACAGTTCGGGACTCACGGACCGGCAGCGCCGCGTGATCGAGGTCATCAGGGACTCCGTGCAACGGCGCGGCTACCCACCGTCAATGCGTGAGATCGGTCAGGCGGTGGGCCTCTCCAGCACCTCCTCGGTCGCCCACCAGCTGATGGCTCTGGAGCGCAAGGGCTTCCTCCGCCGCGACCCGCACCGCCCGCGTGCTTACGAGGTGCGGGGCTCGGACCAGCCGAGTAGCCAGCCCACCGACACCACCGGCAAACCGGCAGCTTCGTACGTCCCGCTGGTCGGCCGTATCGCGGCCGGCGGGCCGATCCTCGCCGAGGAGTCGGTGGAGGACGTCTTTCCTCTCCCCCGGCAGCTCGTGGGCGACGGCGAGCTCTTCGTACTGAAGGTCGTCGGTGACTCGATGATCGAGGCCGCGATCTGCGACGGCGACTGGGTCACGGTGCGCCGTCAGCCCGTCGCGGAGAACGGCGACATCGTGGCTGCCATGCTGGACGGCGAAGCGACGGTCAAGCGGTTCAAGCGCGAGGACGGGCACGTCTGGCTCCTCCCGCACAACTCCGCGTACCAGCCGATCCCCGGCGACGAGGCAACGATCCTCGGCAAGGTCGTGGCGGTGCTGCGGCGGGTGTGAGCCTCCGCCCCAGACCGGGCCCCGGAACCAACTGCGCCGGTTCCGGGGCCCTGCTGTGTCCGGTCCAAGTGTTTCCGGTCCTGTCCAGTCATGTCCGAACAAAGGAGACGCCGCCTGGGGGCGCCGCGCCCCCACACGGAGCCCCCGGCCGTCGTCGCAGTCGGGGGTTCTACGCCTCGGCGGCCTTCGCCGCGGCGTCGATCGCTGCCAGGGAGCGGCGCGCCTGGTTCCGGTCCGTCGTGTACCAGAAGTCAGGCAGCGAAGCCCGCAGATAGCTTCCATAGCGCGCGGTGGCCAGACGGGGATCCAGCACGGCGACCACCCCACGGTCTCCGGACGCTCGTACGAGACGTCCCGCGCCCTGCGCCATCAGCAGAGCCGCGTGCGTGGCCGCGATCGCCATGAAGCCGTTTCCACCGGCCTCGTCGACCGCCTTCTGGCGGGCGCTCATCAGCGGGTCGTCGGGACGCGGAAACGGGATCTTGTCCATGATCACCAGCTGGCAGTTGGGCCCCGGCACATCGACGCCCTGCCAGAGCGAGAGCGTCCCGAAGAGGCACGTCTTCGCATCCGCCGCGAAGCCCTTGATCAGCTCGCCCAGGGTCTCCTCGCCCTGTAGCAGGATGGGCATGTCCAGGCGGCCTCGCAGCTCCTCCGCAGCACTCTGAGCGGCGCGCATGGAGGAGAACAGGCCGAGCGTGCGACCGCCGGCCGCCTCGATCAGTTCGGCCAGCTCATCGAGCATGTCGCTACGAGTGCCCTCGCGCCCGGGACGAGCCAGGTGCTTGGCGACGTACAGGATGCCCTGCTTGCCGTAGTCGAACGGGGACCCGACGTCGAGGCCCTTCCACTGAGGCGCGTCCTCGGACTCGGTGCCCTCCGGGGCCAGGCCGAGTGAGGCCCCGACGCCGTTGAAGTCGCCGCCGAGCTTGAGCGTGGCCGAGGTGAGGATCACCGAGCGGTCGGCGAAGAGCTTCTCCCGGAGGAGACCCGACACGGACATGGGGGCCACGCGCAGGGAGGCTCCGAAACGGTCGTGCCGCTCGTACCAGACGACGTCGTACTCCGAGCCGTTCGTGATGCGCTCCGCCACATCGTGGATCGACTCCACGGAGGCGAGTGCCTGCTTACGAACCGCGTCCTCGTCCTGGACCGACTTGTCCCGGGTGGAACCCAGCGCCGTGATGACGGAGCGCGCGGCGTCGCGCAGGGCCATCAGCGCATACCCGAGGTCTTCGGGGATCTCCTCCAGGCGGCCCGGCAGCGCCAGCTCCATCAACCGCTCGAAGCCCTCGGAAGCGGTCTGGAGCTGGTCGGCCGCCTTTTCGTTGACGAGCTTGGCCGCGCGACGGACGGCACGGTTGACCTGCCCGGGGGTGAGCTCACCCGTGGCCACACCGGTGACACGGGAGACCAGCTCATGGGCCTCGTCCACGATCAGCACTTCGTGCTGAGGAAGGACAGGGGCGCCCTCGATGGCGTCGATGGCGAGCAGCGCGTGGTTCGTGACGACGACATCGGCGAGCTTGGCACGCTCGCGAGCCGCCTCGGCGAAACACTCCGCCCCATAGGCACACTTCGAGGCCCCGAGGCACTCCCTGGAGGAGACGGAGACCTGGGACCAGGCGCGATCGGAGGCCCCGGGGGTGAGATCGTCGCGGTCGCCCGTCTCGGTCTCGTCCGCCCAATCCCGCATCCTCAAGAGGTCCTGGCCCAGCTTGCTGGTGGGCGCGGCCGCCTCGAACTGGTCGAAGAGGCCCTCCTCCTCTTCCTGGGGCACGCCTTCGTGGAGGCGGTGCAGGCACAGGTAGTTCGAGCGGCCCTTGAGCATCGCGAATTGGGGGCGGCGGCGCATCAGCGGATGCAGCGCCTCCACCGTGCGCGGCAGGTCCCGCTCCACGAGCTGGCGCTGCAGGGCGAGCGTGGCCGTGGCGACCACCACGCGCTCCCCGTGCGCCAAGGCCGGCACAAGGTAACCGAGGGATTTACCCGTGCCGGTACCGGCCTGGACCAGCAGGTGTGAGCCGTCGTCGATCGCCTCGGCGACTGTCTCGGCCATGGACACCTGGCCAGGGCGTTCCGTGCCGCCGACAGCGGTGACGGCGGCGTGCAGGAGCTCGGGGAGGGAGGGCTTCGTCATAGCGCGACCACCCTACGGTGCCCCACTGACAAACCCGCGATCAAGGCTGATGGAGGGGGTTGGGTACGGTCCCGTGCACGGCGGCATGAGGGCGCTGGGGGCGGTCACGGTACCCATCGAGGAGAAGACGGTTCCGGTTGAGGCACAGCCGCTCGATACGGGGTGTGAGCAGGTCGAACATCTCGTACCGCTCCTTCAGCTCCGGGGCGCGCGCCTGGTGCCGGAGGATCTCGGCGCGCACCGCGGCCCAGAAGTCGGCCTCCGGGACACCCAGCTTTTCCTCGCACAGCGGTGCCAGATAGCGGAATACCCCGACGAAAAGGCCGGAGTGGATGAACTGGGTGAGGAATCCGGGCGGCTCGCTGAGCAGGACGTCGCGTACATCGGTTGGCATCGAGTCGTGCTCGGGCAGCGGTGCGGCGCTGACGTTCACGTCGTCGACGAAGTCCTTCACCGCGAGCCGGACGGGCACGTCCTTGTCGTCGAAGACGACGATGGCGTTCTCCCCGTGAGGGGAGAACACGGTGCCGTAGCGGTACAGGAAGTGCAGCAGCGGGGGCAGCAGGGCGGCGAACAGTCGCCGCAGCCATACGGTGGGCGACAGTCCCGAGCGTTCCACGAGCTCCGCGACGAAGGCCTTGCCGCTCGGATCGGTGTGGAGCAGTGAGGCAAGGGTGCGTGCGCGTTCGTCGGGGGCGAGGTAACGGGTGATCGGCTCACGCCAGATGGCGCCGAGCAGTTCCCTGTACTGGTAAGGGACTTCGGGCAGCCTGTCGTACACCGGGTGTTCCACGGCCACCGATGCCACCTCGCCGAGCAGGATCACCCCGCACTCGTCGCGCAGGAAGGGGTCGGCGTCGCGCAGGGCGTGCATCCACGCCGTGACGGCGGGCGCCGCGACCGTGCGCTCAGTCGGCAGACCGCGCCACACCAGTGTGTTCAGGACCGACAACGGCAGCTTCACGGTGTGCCGGTCGGGACGGGACGCGTTCAGGAATGTGCGGATGGACTGCTGCGGAAGGCGCAGGTCGCCGTCGCTACCGAGCGGAACAATGGCGTCCGCGGCGACGGAGGGAGCGAAGAGCGGCAGCACGACCTCGTCCCACTGCCAGGGGTGCACCGGAAGGTAGAAGTACTCCTGGGGGTCGAGTCCGCGCGTGCGGAGTAAGTCCGCGAAGGACTCCTGGGTGACGGTGGTGAGCTCGCGGGCGTAGAGCTGCGGCGCGGTTTCCAGTCCTGTGATGCCTCGGTACACGGCGAGGTCGGTGTGGACGGCGATCCATGGGAGCGTCGTGGAGCGACGGGCCTCGGGCGCCCAGTGGCCGATGTCGCTCGCGGAGAAGCCGATGCGTCCCTTGTTGAGGACGAGCCAGGGGTGGCCGGCCTGGTGCCCCTCCAGTTCCGCGTAGCCGAGGTCGGCGAGCTGCGGCGCGGCGAGCGCGGTGTGGCCGATCCGGGCGTCGGCGCAGAGCGTGACGCTGAGCTCGCGGATCAGGTGACCGAGGGTGGCGCCGTCGAGGCCCAGGGTCCGGCGGGCCAGCGCGAGGAATCGCACCGGGTCGCTGAAGGCGAGTCCTGCCGCGCCGCCCTCGGCCAGGGCCAGGCTGGCCGGGTCCACATGCCAGCCCTCGTACGAGCCTCGGCGGGCGCGGAAGGTGAGACAGGTGGCGCTTTGGTCACTGCCGGAGGTGCCGTTGTCGGGGGTGTCGGGCGTGGGGGGCCCTGCCGGTTTGGTGGTCTCTGCCGAGCCGGGAGCCTTGGCCGGCTCGGGGCCTCCGAAAGCCTCGTGGGCCCGGTCGGCCCCGTCGGGCTCGGCCGGTTCGAGGTGGAGGCGGTACGTGTCCGGCTCGCACCCTATGACCGGCACGGGTCGGATGATCTCCTCATACGCGAACTCGCCGATCATCTTGGCGAGCAGACGACGTCCGGCCTCGCGCCATCTGTCCTGGGTCAGTTCGGGCGGGTCGTAGAGCGCGGCGAAGGGATGGGAAATCGGGCTGTCGGACGGATTCGGCACGGGGACTCCTCAGGGAGGGAACCGGATCGGGTCGAGCGGTGTACCAAAAGTGATCAGGTCAGAGCACTGGGCGCAGGGCCCGGTCACGGACCATGAGCGCCGCCCGTTTGTCGGGCAGATCCACTTCGGCGGAGAAGCGGAAGCCAGCGCTCAGGAATGCGGAGACGGAGGGGGTGTTGCGCAGGTCGGGTTCGGCGATGACGCGTGCGCACGCGGGGCGGTGGTCGAGCACGAGGTCGGCGACGGCTCTGAGCAGCGAAGTGCCCAGGCCTCGGCCGCGGTTGACGACACCACCGATGAGGAGGTGGATTCCGGTGTCGTGCGGGCGCGAAGGGTAGTGACGGGCCAGCGGGTCGAGGTCCGCCCGATAGATCTCCCAGTAGCTCATCGGCCTGCCCTCCAGCACGCCAAGACAGGGCACACTGCGTCCGTCTCCGTCCAGCTGAGGGCGCAGGTGGGCCTCCGTGACGGCTTCGGGGCCCGCGAGTTCCCAGAAGGCGGCCACGGCGGGGTCGTTCATCCAACGGCTGATCAGAGGGAGGTCGCGTTCGAGACGGACGGGCACGAGCTGGAAGACACCAGCGGCGGTGGCGGCCGGCCCCCAGTCGGCGACGCTGTCGAGGAGGTCTTCCGCCGCTACAACGCCTGGGGGGTGGTCCGGCACGTCGTGCGGCACACGGTCCGGCGCGTGCTCCGGGTGGCCGATGTGAGCTGCCCGCGGAGCACGTTCTTCGCCCTCGGCCAGCAAGGCGACAAGCTCGTCGGGCAGGCGCAGGTCGAGAGTGTCTGCGCCGTCGGCGCCGGGGGCTGTGGAGTCGGTCCCGGCGTCGGTGCTCGCATCGGTGGGAGGCACGGCGTCGCTCCTGTCAGAAGTGGTGGGGCATGTTCCTCAGGGATGAAGGGGGTTGGTGATGGTGACGTAGACGGACTGGGTGTCGACCGGGCCGACGAGCTCGTCGAGTCCGTGCAGCCGGGTCAGCAGGTTGGCTTTGCATCGCAGCACGGGTGAGTCGAGCAGCGTCGTGGGCAGCGAGGTGCGCAATCGGTCGGGGCCGGATGCGACATCACCGAGGAAGCGCCGGAAGGCGGCGATCAACAGCCGTTCGTCCGCGAGCCGTTCGGCTCCGAAGGCTCCGATCAGGCCCAGGACGTTGTTGATGCCGAGGTAGTAGGCGAACCGCTCGTCGGTCACCTCGTCGGAGACGAAGGTGTCGCTGTGGCTGCCGATGCCGGGGAGCCGTCGGTCGAGTTCAGCACGCCGTGACTCGCGGAAGTAGTAGCCCTGGTTGTCGCGGTATCGGCCGCCCACGGGCCAACCGTCGGGGTCGAGCAGCAGGATCGTGTTCTGCTGGTGCGCCTCAAGGGCGACGCCCGCCTCGCTGTCCAGCCACAGCACGGGGCGGACGACGCTCTCCAGGTAGCGCAGGAACCACTCGGTGGCGACGGCTCCTCGGGGGCGGCCGGTCCGTCCGGCCAGCCTGGTGACGGTCTCACCGAGCCGGGACCGCATCAAGCGACGGTCCTGGCCGGCGGACAGCGCCGAGGGCCTGGGCGAGACGAGCCCGGCGACGCAGGTGGCATCGTCACCGGGGCCGAAGGGGTTGTGCCGGATCATGACGTCGAGCCCGGCCACGGGTGCGCCGTCACGGCCGTTGACAGCGAGCCACGCCGGGTCGCGGACCACGTCGAAGCGGGGGTGGACCGCCTGCCACTTCTCGGCGAGGCCGCTGCGCAGCAGCCGGTGGACCTCGACGCCGCGGTGAAGTTCCTTGCGGAGGTTCTCACGACGGGAGTTGGTGATGCGCAGGCCGAGGGAGAGCTTGAGCATGGCGGCCGCGCCGGAGCGGTAGAGGGTGCGTACGGAGGAAGTGGGGTGCCAGGGGGTTCCGTGAGACCCGAGGTCTTGGAGGAGCCCCGCGTCGAGGAGTTCGGCTGCCGCGGTGCGGTGTCGGAGTTCACGGATCTGCCAAGGGTGGACGGGGAGGACGACGCGGCCGTCCGGCAGCGGCAGTTCCGGTCCGGCCAGGCGGGCGGTGAGCTGGTCGGCCGGGACCGTGCGGCCGCGCTCCGTCCAGGCCGAGTCCGAGGCGAGCACGGAGGGGTCGACGGCCAGCCAGTGCAGCGTGAAGGCTCCGCGCAGCTCCGGTGAGTAGAGGCGCGACTCGGCGTCGGAAAGGCCCTCGCGGCTCTTGGGGGTCGGATGCAGGGGGTGGCCAAGGAGCAGGGACTGTTCGGCGGAGAGGAAGAGGTCGGGCTCGTCGCCTGGGCTGGCGCGACGGTCGGCGATGAACTCGGCGGTACGGCGGACGGAGTCGGCGACCCGGCCGACCAGGTCTGCGCCGTCACCGGCCCGTGGCGGGGGGACCGAGCCTGCCGGCTTGCCTACGGTCGGCGGATCCTCGGGTGCCGCCGCCGGAACGCTCGTCACCGGTTCCGCGTCGCGGCGGGCCGTTTCGCGGCCGAGGAGGGCCGCGACCGTGACCGCGTCGACGGGAGGTGCGCTGGCCGGGCCGTCCTCCAGGTAGGGGAGGCCGAAGCGGTGCCAGCCGGTGGCCGACCAGTAGTGCACGGGGATGAGCAGAGCCGTGCCGCTGGCGTGGAGGGGGATGCGCAGGACGCCGTGGTCCGGCGCCGGGAGGTTGTTCTCTCTTACCCAGCAGCGCAGGAGGTTCTCGACGGCTGCTGCCTGCGCGGCGATGTGCGGGTCAGGGTGCTCCAGCAGGTCCGTGGACGTGCCGCGCAGGTGCTCGGCCTCCTGGCCGCCACCCTTCTGCCGGGGGACCGTACCGGACTCCGCCACCAGTGAGGATTGCGTGCCGCATGCCCCTGGGGCGTGCGGGTGGGGGCGGCCTTCGGATGCGGGGGTGGCGTTCAAGAGGGGTTCCTTGTGAGTTTGTACGGGCTCCGTGTGGCGATGGGGCCGGGGCGTGCCCGGCGTCTCATGGCCGCGGGGGCGGCCCGGGTCCGTCTTGGCTATCCGTGGTGGGTACGCGCCGCGGTGGCCAGCGCGTCGGCGAGGCGGTCGAGGACCGCGGCCGCCTGTTCGTCGGTGATGGTGAGAGGAGGGAGGAGTCGTACGACGCTGGAGTGGCGGCCGCCGAGTTCGACGATGAGTCCGCGGCGCAGGCACTCCCGTTGCACGGCGGCGGCCAGTTGCGGTGCCGGGGGACGAGGGCGGGCGAGGGACGGCAGGGGTTCCACCACCTCGGCGAGCGGGTCGTTCGCGGTGCCCGCGTGGGTGGTGGCCGACGTGCCCTCGAAGTTCTTGTCCCGGCTGTCGCCGCTGCCACTCGCGGCGGCGCCGACCGCCGCTCCAGGGTCGCCCCCCTCCCTGCGGATGTCCGGCCCCTTCCTCTCACTGGCCGGGCTCCCGCCCCGCGCGGCCGGGGCAGGTTCGACGAGTTCGACACCCAGCATCAAGCCCCGGCCGCGGACCTCTCCGACGCAGGGGTGGGACGCGGCCAGGGAGCGGAGTTGGGCGAGCATGCGGGCGCCGACCGTGGCGGCGCGTTCGGCGAGGCCGTTCTCACGGACGTACGCGAGGGTCGCAGCGCCCGCGGCCATGGCGAGTTGGTTGCCGCGGAAGGTGCCTGCATGAGCTCCGGGTGGCCAGACGTCGAGGTCGTCGCGGTAGATCACGACGGCGAGCGGCAGGCTGCCGCCGATCGCCTTGGAGAGCACCATCACGTCCGGCACGACGCCACTGTGTTCGACGGCCCAGAAGGCGCCGGTGCGCCCGACGCCCGTCTGCACCTCGTCCGCGATGAGCGGGATGCCGCGGGCCGCGGTGATCTCACGCATCCGGCGCAGCCAGGCGTCCGGTGCTGGGAGGACACCGCCCTCGCCCTGCACCGGTTCGAGGATCATGCCAGCTGGAAGCGGTACGCCCGATTTGGTGTCGTCCAGGAGACTTTCGGTCCAGCGGGCGGAGAGCTCGGCGCCACTGGGGCCACCGAGGCCGAAGGGGCAACGGTAGTCCTGTGGATAGGGGAGGCGCGCCACGCGTACGTCCTGTGCGCCGCCGGATGCCTCGAGCGCCCCTGCCGTCATGCCGTGGTAGGCGCCGGTGAAGGCCAGCATCCCGTCGCGACCGGTGGCCGCGCGGACCAGTTTCAGCGCGGCTTCCACGGCGTCCGTCCCGGCCGGGCCGCAGAACTGGATTCGCGCATGCTCGGCGAGGCCGCGCGGCAGCGTGCTGAACAGCTCGGTGGTGAAGTCGTCCTTGACGGGTGTGGCCAGGTCGAGGACGTGCAGCGGCGCCCCCGAGTCGAGGACCTTCCGGATGGCTTCGAGCACCACAGGGTGGTTGTGACCGAGGGCGAGGGTTCCGGCACCGGAGAGGCAGTCGAGATAGCGGCTTCCGTCGGCGCCTTCGATGGTCATGCCGCGCGCCCGCACCGGCACGATCGGCAGTGCTCGCGCATAGGTGCGCGCCGCCGATTCGCGTGCCGACTGCCGCCGCAGGATGCCCTCCTGCGTCGCGGAGTGCGCGGCCTTCGTCGAGGCATCCGCGATTTTCGCGCCGGAACGCGCGGCCTTCGCCACAGAGTGCTCAGCAGGGGGCGCGTCCGTAACCGCCTCTTCGCCCGCCCTCCCCCGCCCCTCGCTTCGTCCCTCGCCCCGCGCCTCGGCAGGAGTCACAGACGTCGCAGAAGGCTCAGATGACGCAGACGGCACGGAAGGCGCCGATGGCACAGACGACGCAGAAGGCGCGGACTGCGTTACGGAACGTGCTGCGGACACCGCCGCGGGCGCTGGCTCGGTCACGGCCACGACTGTTGGTCCTCCCGCTGTGGACAAGTACGTCCGGCCTGGTGTGACTCCCGGAATTTGGGAGCCCCATGTAGCCGAACGTGCAGGCGAGTTGGCAGGGGAGATGAACGCAGGCCGCGCCTCCCCCGTACGTACCAACGACGGCGACCCCGCAGGATCACGGGTTATCGGAAGATCCTTGCCGTGACGGAACCGTTGCCCTTCTGTCGGCCGTCCCCAACGGCACCGGCATAGTGTGGGGGGCCGTTCACCAGCGACAGGTGCGCCGCTCCCGGTTCACGGGAGCCCGCATCGGTGTGCGACGGGTGTTCCGCACCCGGGTGTCCAGCACTGAGGAACGATTTCGAGGCCCAGGGGGAATCTCACGATGCGACCCATACGTCCGCTCTTCACCGCCCGCAGCGGGAGGAGCGCGCGCACCAGAACCTCCCCCGTGGCGGCCGCGGTCGCGCTCGGCGCGGCGCTCGTACTGACCGCCACGGCCTGTGGGCCCAGCGAGGACAACGCCGGTGGCGACTCGTCGTCGTCGCAGCCCGGTGACAGCGAGGGCGGCAGCGCCGGCGACGACAAGATCCAGATCCCGGCGGACCTCCAGGACCGGCTCAAGGAGCACGGGATCGACCTGGACAAGTGGAAGAACGGCGCCTGGAAGGACTGGAACAAGGACGACTGGCTGCGCGAGGCCGGCGAGTTCGTCAACCCGATCATCGAGGATCTGTGGGACCCGGACCGGATGCGGGACGCCGACAAGAACCCGGACCGGAGCGTCGACGACAACGACATCTCCGGTGACCAGGGCGTCACCGATCCGACGCCCGAGCCCGTGGAGGCGGCCGCCGTGAACGCGCCGTACCACGATCGGGCGGCCGAGTCGGGCAAGCTCTTCTTCGACGGACCCGAGGGTTCGATGGTCTGCTCCGCGACCGTCGTCAAGGACCCGGCCAACCCGGGCAAGTCCAACATGGTGTGGACCGCGGGCCACTGTGTGCACGCCGGCGCCAAGGGCGGCTGGTACCGCAACATGGTCTTCGTCCCCTCGTACAACAACGGCGGCAAGTCGGCTCAGGAGCTGCAGAACGCCCCCAAGGACGAGGTCGCTCCGTACGGCGTCTGGTGGGGTGACTGGGCGCAGACCTCCGACCAGTGGATCGAGCAGGGTGGTCCGACGGGCGGCAAGGGCGCGCCGTACGACTTCGCCGTCATGCACGTGAAGCCCGAGAAGGGCAGCGAGGGCAAGTCGCTGGAGGAGACCGTCGGTTCGGCGCTCCCGGTGGACTTCGACGCTCCGGCGGTGCCCCAGATCAAGACCATGACGGCCACCGGCTACCCCGCGGCGTCGCCCTTCGACGGCCAGAAGCTGTTCCAGTGTGCCGACAAGCCGGGCCGGCTCTCGCTCACCAAGCCGGACCCGACGATGTACCGCATCGGTTGCACGATGACCGGCGGTTCGTCCGGCGGCGGCTGGGTCGCCCAGGGTCAGGACGGCAAGCCCGCCCTGGTGTCGAACACCTCCATCGGTCCGGTGACGGCGGGCTGGCTGGCCGGTCCGCGGCTGGGCAAGGAGGCCAAGGGCATCTACAGCGCGGTCAGCAAGAAGTTCGCCGACCAGTAGTCGGCCGCGGCGGGGTCGCCGGAAACCTTCACGACCCCGCCGCCGTTCATCCCCAACCTCACAGGCATAGTGAGGTGTTGTGTCCACGCGGAGTTCCCCGGACTCTCCCGGGCCCGCACATGACACGTACATGGCAAATACGCGCTATGCGCGATCACGCGCTTACACGCTCTATCGGGGGTAACAGCACCATGCGTTCCACTCGTGCGCTTTTCGCACGCAGCCGTGGGCGGCGCGCCGCACTCGCCGCAACGGGACTCGCCGCGACCCTGGCGCTCACCGCCACGGCCTGCGGTCCGAGCGAGGACAAGGCGAGCGACAAGCCGGGCACCGCCGCCTCCCAGGGAGCCGACAGCTCCGGTTCCGACGGTTCCGAGGGATCTGGGGGTTCCGACTCCAGGCTTCCCGGTGACCTCGCCGACAAGCTCAAGAAGCACGGCATCGACCCGGACAAGTGGAAGAACGGCGCCTGGAAGAACTGGGACAAGGACGACTGGCTGCGCGAGTCCAAGGACTTCGTCAACCCGGTCATCGCCGGGCTCTGGAAGCCCGAGCGGATGCAGAAGGCCAAGGACCCGAAGAAGACGGTCGCCGTGAAGGACGCGACCGCCGACCAGGGCGCGACCGACCCCGAGCCGACCCCGGTCAGGGCCAAGCCCGAGAAGACGCCGTACCACGAGAACGCCGCCCCCGTCGGCAAGATCTTCTTCGACTCCCCCGAGGGCTCGATGGTCTGCTCCGGCACCGTCGTGAAGGACCCCCGCAACCCCGGCAAGTCCAACCTCGTGTGGACCGCGGGCCACTGTGTGCACGCCGGCAAGAGCGGCGGCTGGTACCGCAACATCGCGTTCGTGCCCTCCTACAACGACCTCGGCAAGTCCGAGGCCGAGCTGGGCAACGCGGCCCCGCAGGAGATCGCCCCCTACGGCCAGTACTGGGCGGACTGGGTCTCGACCTCCAACGAGTGGATCAACGAGGGCGGCCCGACGGGCGGTGCGGGGGCGACGTACGACTACGCCGTGATGCACGTGAAGCCGGAGCAGGGCGGCAAGTCCCTGGAGGAGACCGTCGGCAACGCTCTCGATGTCGACTTCTCGACTCCGTCCACGCAGAGCGTGAGTTCGATGGGCGCCTGGGGCTACCCGGCCGCTCCTCCGTACAACGGCCTGATCATGCACAAGTGCGTCGACAAGCCGGGCCGTCTCTCGCTGTCGCCGGCCCTGCCGACGATGTACCGCATCGGCTGCACCATGACCGGCGGCTCGTCCGGCGGCGGCTGGTTCCGTGTGGTGGGCGACAAGACCGAGCTCGTGTCGAACACCTCCATCGGCCCGGCCGAGAACACGTGGCTGGCGGGACCGCAGCTGGGCAAGGGTGCCGAGCAGGTCTACGACATGATGAGCAAGAAGTACGGCTCGCGGTAGCCGCGCGATACATACAGACACATGCCATGGCGAAGGCTCGCCCCCCTTTCGAAAGGGGGGCGAGCCTTCGCCATGGCTGAGCCGAACCGCGCTGGTCGCGTGCGGCTGCGGTCAGTGGGCGGCCGGCACGTACGGGCTGAGCTCCGCGGCGAGCTCCTCGTGCACCCGCGCCTTGAGCAGTGTGCCGTCGGCGGTGTGCTCCTCGGAGAGCACCTCACCCTCGGCGTGCGCGCGCGAGATGAGCTGGCCGTGCGTGTACGGAACGAGGGCCTCGATCTTGACCTCGGGCCGCGGCAGCTCGGTGTCGATGAGCCTGAGAAGCTCCTCGATACCGGCACCGGTGCGCGCGGAGACCGCGATCGCGTGCTTCTCGTTGCGCATGAGCCGCTGGAGGACCAGCGGGTCCGCCGCGTCCGCCTTGTTGATCACCACGATCTCGGGCACGTCGGTGGCGCCCACGTCACGGATCACCTCGCGCACGGCGGCCAGCTGCTCCTCCGGCACCGGGTGCGAACCGTCCACCACGTGCAGGATGAGGTCGGAGTCGCCGACCTCCTCCATCGTGGAGCGGAACGCCTCGACGAGGTGGTGCGGCAGATGCCTGACAAACCCGACCGTGTCGGCCAGGGTGTAGACCCGGCCGCTCGGGGTCTCGGCCCGGCGCACGGTCGGGTCGAGGGTGGCGAACAGTGAGTTCTCCACCAGCACGCCCGCGCCCGTGAGGCGGTTGAGGAGCGAGGACTTGCCCGCGTTCGTGTATCCGGCGATGGCGACCGAAGGTACCTTGTGGCGCCGGCGCTCCTGCCGCTTGATGTCGCGGCCCGTCTTCATCTCCGCGATCTCACGGCGCATCTTCGCCATCTTCTCGCGGATCCGTCGCCGGTCCGTCTCGATCTTGGTCTCACCGGGGCCGCGGGTGGCCATGCCGCCACCGCCGCCGCCACCCATCTGACGGGAGAGCGACTGACCCCAGCCGCGGAGCCTCGGCAGCATATACTGCATCTGCGCGAGGGCGACCTGCGCCTTGCCCTCTCGGGACTTGGCGTGCTGGGCGAAGATGTCGAGGATCAGGGCGGTCCTGTCGACCACCTTGACCTTGACGACGTCTTCGAGGTGGATCAGCTGGCCGGGGCTCAGCTCACCGTCGCACACAACGGTGTCGGCTCCGGTCTCGAGCACGACGTCGCGCAGCTCCAAGGCCTTTCCGGAGCCGATGTACGTCGCCGGGTCCGGCTTGTCTCGGCGCTGGATGACGCCGTCGAGCACGAGAGCACCCGCGGTCTCCGCGAGAGCCGCCAGCTCGGCGAGGGAGTTCTCCGCATCGTCAACCGTCCCGGAGGTCCACACGCCGACGAGCACCACACGCTCCAGACGGAGCTGTCGGTACTCGACTTCGGTGACGTCCTCGAGCTCGGTGGAGAGTCCGGCGACGCGGCGCAGAGCCGCACGCTCGGAGCGGTCGAGCTGGTCGCCGTCCCGGTCTCCGTCGACCTCGTGGCTCCAGGCGACGTCCTCTTCCATCAGGGCATCGGCCCGGAGACCTTCGGGGTAGTTCTGCGCGAAGCTCTGTGCGTCCTGGGAAGGGGAAGAAGAGGAGGTCATTGGATCCTTACGTCGATACGTCGATGGAAATGCGGACGGACGCCTGATCCGTCTCGGGCGGATGCGTCATCCGTCACAGTCGTCAACGCCTGGTGCGACCCGGAGATTCCCGGGAGCCGCCCGGGCCGACCCTGAGATGTCCCCGAGGGGATGCCCCGGAGCCCGGACTCACACCCGAACCCGAACCCGAGCTCAGGCCGACCGTGTCGTCGACCTGAAGATGGTTGCACGGCACGGCCCGTCTCGTCATCCGTGTTTTTCCGCCTGGGAAGATTATTTCCCCTCCGGCGCCGCCGTACGCCAGTCCGGGTGCCCCGGCATGGGCGGCGTCTTCGCTCCGTACAACCAGGCGTCGAAGAATCCACCCAGGTCACGCCCGGCGTTCCGCGAGGCGAGCCGTACGAAGTCGGTGGTCGTCGCGTTGCCGTCACGGTAGGTGCGGACCCACTGCCGCTCAAGCCGGTCGAAGGCCCGGTGCCCGATCTCCTGGCGCAGGGCGTAGAGCACCAGGGCGCTGCCGTCGTAGACGACGGGCCGGAAGATGCTGATCTTCTGCCCGGGGGCGGCCCCCTTGGGCCTGGCGGGCGGTCCGCCGGCCACGCGCCAGCCGTCCGACCGACGGTAGGCGTTCCGCATCCGGTCCTTCAGGGGCCGCTTCGCCTTCTCCTCGGCGAAGAGCGCCTCGTACCAGGTGGCGTGGCCTTCGTTGAGCCAGAGGTCCGACCATGCCTGCGGGCTGACGCTGTCGCCGAACCACTGGTGCGCCAGTTCGTGCACCATGATCGTGTCGACGTACCACTCCGGGTACTCGGGGCGGGTGAAGAGCTCTCTCTCGAAGAGAGAGAGCGTCTGTGTCTCCAGTTCGAAGCCGGTCCGTGCGTGGGCCACCAAGGCGCCGTAGGTCTCGAAGGGGTAGCGGCCGACCTTCTTCTCCATCCAGCTGATCTGGCCGGGCGTCTTCTTCAACCAGCGCTCCAGGGTCTTGCGGTCCTTGGTGGGCACCACATCGCGTACGGGAAGGCCGTGCGGGCCCTCGCGGTGCAGCACGGTGGAGCGGCCGATCGACACCTGTGCCAGCTCGGTCGCCATGGGGTGGTGCGTGCGGTACGCCCAGGTGGTGGCTCGGCCGCCATGGTGGGGCTCGCCGACCGGCAGACCGTTGGCGACGGCGGTGAGCCCCTTGGGGGCCGTCACGCGGAACGTGAACACCGCCTTGTCCGAAGGGTGGTCGTTGCACGGAAAGACCAGGTGGGCGGCGTCCGCCTGGTTGGCCATGGCGAGCCCGTCACCGGTCCGCACCCAGCCGCCCTGGGCGTCCTTGGAGGGCAAGGGATCGCTGGTGTGCCGGACGGTGATCCGCAGCCGCTCGCCGGACCCGACCGGCGCGGACGGCGTGAGGACCAGATCCTCACCGCTGCTCTCGAAGCGGGCGGCCTCGCCGTTGACCTCGACGGAGCGGACCTTGCCGTGCGCGAAGTCGAGGTTCACGCGCTCCATGGGCGCTGTGACCCGGGCGTCGATCTTGGTGACGGCGTCCAGCGGCTTGCGGTTGTCTCCGCGATAGGCGAAGGCGATGTCGTACGACTCCACGTCGTACCCGGGGTTGCCCAGGTGCGGGAAGAGCGGGTCGCCGATGCCGAGCGGGGTGACCGGCGACGGCGCGCTCGCCGCGACGAGGGCGGCGGACGCGGTCGCCACGATCAGCGCCGCGGCGATGCGGGCGGCGCGGAGGGCTTTTGGCCGCGGGGCCGTGGTCCGAGGGGTGAGCAGCATGAACTTACCGCTATCAGCGTGCGCCTCCGGCGGTGCGACGGCGCGCGCCGGGCCACTCGAACGAGTCGCTGTGGGGCCCACCTGATGGGCCGCGGTCCCGGGTCGGCCTCAGCCGGTCAGGGCCACCGAACCGCTTCAGTTGACCGCGGCCGCCGGATGCTGGGCGCGGCTCACGTCGTACACGCCCGGCACGGCGCGCATCGCCCGCATCAGCCCTGGGAGGTGCGCCGCGTCCGGCAGTTGGAGCGTGTACGTATGGCGTACGCGCTGCTGGGTCGGTGGCTCCACGGTCGCGGAGACGATGGCGACGCCCTCCAGAGCGATCGCCTCGGTGAGGTCGGCGAGCAGATGGGCACGGCCGAACGATTCAGCGGTCAGGGTGACCCGGAACTCCGCGGTGTCCCCCCAGCGCACGCCGACCTCCGCGCGCCCCACTTCCTTCATGCGCTCCACCGAGGGGCAGCCGACGCGGTGGACGGCCACCACGCCTCCGCGCACGGCGAACGCGGTGATGGCGTCGGGTGGCACCGGCGTACAACAACCCGCGAGCCGCACGCTCGCGCCCTCGCGGTCCACCACGGCGCTCGGGGCGGCGGGGCGCGGGGTGTCGGATGCCTCCGGGCGGGGCCCCGCCACCGGCGCCTGCTGGGGCTGCCGCTGCCCGGACGGCGTCGGGGCGGGTGCCGCGGGCGCCGGATGCGTGGTCAGCCAGCGCCGGATGGCGATGCGCGCGCCGGGCGTGCGGGCGTGGTCCAGCCACTCGCGTGAGGGCCCCGACGTGGCGTCCTGGCCCATGAGCAGCTGCACCGTGTCACCGTCCCGCAGGACCGTGCTGAGCGTCGCCAGGCGACCGTTGACGCGTGCGCCGATGCAGGCGTGCGCGTCCTCCCCGTACTGGGCGTAGGCGGCGTCCACGCAGCTGGCTCCGGCGGGCAGGCCGAGTGTGCCGCCGTCGGGCCGGAAGACGGCGATCTCGCGGTCCTGGGCCAGATCTTCACGCAGCGTCGACCAGAAGGTGTCCGGGTCGGGGGCGGCCTGCTGCCAGTCGAGGAGCCGGGAGAGCCAGCCGGGCCTGGTCGGGTCCACGCGCTCGTCGTCGGCCCGGTCGGAAGGCTCCTCCGAAGGAGGAGCGTAGGGATTGCGCAGGGCGACGACGCCGGCCTCCGCGACCTGGTGCATCTGGTGCGTGCGGATGAGGACTTCGGCGACCTCACCGTCGGAGCGGGCCACGGCGGTGTGCAGCGATTGGTAGAGGTTGAACTTCGGTACGGCGATGAAGTCCTTGAACTCCGAGACGACCGGGGTGAAGCAGGTGTGCAGTTCCCCCAGGACTCCGTAGCAGTCCGCGTCTTCGTTGACGAGCACGAGGAGGCGGCCGTAGTCCGACGCGCGCAGCTCGCCGCGTTTGCGGCGCACCCGGTGGACGGAGAGGAAGTGCCGTGGCCGGATGAGGACTTCGGCCGCGATGCCCGCCTCGCGCAGCACTCCGCGAACCTCGCCCGCGATGTCCCCGAGCGGGTCTCCCGCACCTGCGGCGTCGGCGGCGATGAGGGCCTGGACCTCGGCGTACTCCTCCGGGTGGAGGATCGCGAAGGCGAGATCCTCCAGCTCGGTCTTGAGCGCCTGTACGCCGAGGCGCTCGGCGAGCGGAATGAGCACGTCCCGGGTCACCTTGGCGATGCGGGCCTGTTTCTCGGGGCGCATGACGCCGAGAGTGCGCATGTTGTGCAGCCGGTCGGCGAGCTTGATCGACATGACGCGCACGTCGTTGCCGGTGGCGACGAGCATCTTGCGGAAGGTCTCCGGCTCGGCGGCCGCTCCGTAGTCGACCTTCTCCAGTTTCGTGACGCCGTCGACCAGGTAGCACACGTCGTCACCGAACTCGGCCCGCACCTGGGCGAGCGTCACGTCCGTGTCCTCGACGGTGTCGTGGAGCAAGGACGCGGTCAAGGTCGTGATCTCCGCGCCGAGCTGGGCGAGGATCAAGGTCACGGCGAGGGGGTGGGTGATGTACGGTTCGCCGCTCTTGCGCGTCTGGCCGCGGTGCGAGGACTCCGCGAGGACGTACGCACGGCGCAGGGGCTCAAGGTCTGCGTCGGGGTAGTGGGCCCGGTGGGCTTCCACCACATGGCCGATCGCGTCGGGGAGACGGTCACGGGTGGCGGGCCCCAGCAGGGCGGCTCTGCCGAGCCTGCGCAGGTCGAGGCGGGCGCGGCCGCGCCTGCGCTGGCCCCCCGACGTCACGGGGACGGGCGTGGCAGGGTTCGTGGCCTCCGCACTCATGGGCACCTCCGGCTGCTTCGACCGGCGGTGAACGGACGGTGGCGTACTCCGTACGGGCCGGTGCTTGATGCTACCGAGCCCATCACGCGGCACTGACCGCCTCTCGCCGAGCGTGAAACGGATCACCCATTCGAGCGACAGTTCATGCGATTGCCGTTTCGAGCCATTCGGACGCGAACTCGCCTTCGGCGACGATCACGGCCGGGCCTGTCATCTCGGTCTCGCCGTCGGGCCGCTCGGTGATCACCAGACGTCCTCCGAGAACGTCGACGGTGTACGTCACCGGGGCTCCGGTGACGGACGGGTCCACACCGTCCTTGCGGGCCGCGGCCACGGCCACGGCGCACGTGCCCGTCCCGCACGAGCGGGTCTCGCCCGCCCCGCGCTCGTGCACGCGCATGGCGACGTGGCGCGGGCCTCGGTCGACGACGAATTCGACGTTGACGCCTTGTGGGTAGGCGGAGGCGGGGCTGAAGAGCGGGGGTTCGTGGAGGTTGCCCGCTTCGGAGAGGTCGTCCACGAAGGCGACCGCGTGTGGGTTGCCCATGTTCACGTTGAGCGCGGGCCACTGGTGGTCCGCGACCGAGACGGTGACGTCCTCTCCGGGGAGCAGCGCCTTGCCCATTCCCACGGTGATCTCGCCGCCGGCTTCCGCCTTGGCGATGTGCACGGTCTTCACGCCGCCGCGGGTGGCCACCACCAGGTCGCCCTCGCCGATGTGCCCCGCGTGCTGGAGGTACCGGGCGAAGACGCGCACTCCATTGCCGCACATCTCGGCGATCGACCCGTCGCCGTTGCGGTAGTCCATGAACCACTCGGCCCGGTCAGCGAGATGACGGGCCTCGGGGTGGGCGGCGGAGCGTACGACGTGCAGGAGGCCGTCGCCACCGATGCCCGCGCGGCGGTCGCACAGGGCGGCCACGGCGGCCGGGGGCAGCTCGACGGCGTTGTCGGGGTCCGGGATGATCACGAAGTCGTTCTCGGTCCCGTGCCCCTTGAGGAAGGCGATCCGCGTGCTCATTCCTCGATCGTACGGGGTGGGTACGACACTCGGTCCGCGCGGTGCCGGTGATATGGGGTCCGCCAGGGCGGCCTCAGCGGAGCCGGGCCACCCGCCACACCGCGAGGACCGCCACGCCGAGGAACATCAGGGCGTACGCGGAGACGACCCGCCAGTCCGGACGGCGCCCGGAGCCCCGCTCGGGCAGTCCGGGCCAGGTGTGCCCCACGCGGCGGGCGGCCATCATCCCCCAGCCGGCGGCGCAGCAGCTGAGCAGCAGTCCGAGCATGGCGACCACCGCACCGCCGTCGCCGAACTCGAAGGCCAGCGGGAAGGCGAACATCAGGGAACCGACGGCGGCGAGGATCACGATCGGCGCGAGCTGCCAGATGCGCAGTCTTCGCTGCGGACGCAGCTCGACCTCGACCTCGGCCTCCGGGGACATCTCGTCCGCACCGGGACCGTCGTCCGTCACGCCGCCACCGACCTCGTCGGGACCGTCGGGACTCAGCTGCTCTCCGCCGTCATGCGCGGTGTCACGAGGGCCGGCCTCCATCGCCACGCGCCCTCCTACTTCGGACTCCACCGGTCGATCGATGGTCGATGATGGCACGGTGTCAGGTGCCCGGATGACCGCCGGAGCGTCCCGATGCCATCACGTGATCAGGCTGTGACCGGTCGTTCGACCAACGCCAGCGCGCGTGCCGGGAGTTCCCCGCGGTCGGCCACGGCCCCACTGAGCCAGTGCACCCGCGGATCGCGCCGGAACCACGAGTCCTGACGGCGCGCGAAGCGTTTGGTGGCGCGCACCGTCTCGGCACGTGCCTCGTCCTCGGTGCACTCCCCCGCGAGCGCGGTGAGTACCTGCTGGTAGCCGAGCGCGCGCGATGCCGTGCGCCCTTCGCGCAGCCCCCGCGCCTCCAGCGCGCGTACCTCGTCGACCAGGCCCGCCTCCCACATGCGGTCCACGCGCGTGGCGATGCGTTCGTCAAGTTCGGGGCGGGCCACGTCGACGCCGATCTGGACCGTGTCGTACACGGAGTCGTGGCCCGGCAGGTTGGCGGTGAAGGGCTTGCCGGTGATCTCGATGACCTCCAGGGCGCGGACGATCCGGCGGCCGTTGCTGGGCAGGATCGCCTGGCCGGCTCCGGGGTCGGCGGCGGCGAGGCGGGCGTGCAGCGCTCCGGGGCCGCGCAGGGCGAGCTCCTCCTCCAGGCGGGCCCGTACGGCGGGATCCGTGCCGGGGAACTCCAGGTGGTCGACGGCTCCCCTGACGTACAGCCCGGAGCCGCCGACCAGGATCGGCCAACGTCCCTCGGCCAGGAGGCGGTCGATCTCGGCGCGGGCCAGCTTCTGGTACTCGGCGACGCTGGCCGCCTCCGTGACGTCCCAGATGTCGAGGAGATGGTGGGGGACGCCGCAGCGCTCCTCGGGCGTCAGTTTGGCGGTGCCGATATCCATCCCTCGGTAGAGCTGCATGGAGTCGGCGTTGACGACTTCGCCGCCGAGACGCTGAGCGAGGAAAACGCCCAGATCGGACTTTCCTGCTGCGGTCGGACCGACGACGGCGATGACCCGCGGGGCGGGAGCTGCACTACTCACCGCACCAGTCTCGCAAACCCGGCGCGTACTTCCCGAACGAGCTACGTGACGGCACGGCTTTCAGGTCGTTGCCTGTTGCGAGGTTCCGGCCGCCGGTTTCGAGGACCGACAGCCCGGGCGACGCAATGGGACGCACCGGGCGCCGCGGGATTTCGCCCACACGAGTAACGTATGGAGTAGATATGGGTGTTTTTGCAAGGTTTCGCCGGAAGGCCAACGAGAACGAAGAGGCGTCGACGGCCGAGGCGGCTGCCGCCACTCTGACGGCCGAGCCGGAAGAGGCCGGGGAGTCGGCCGGACCGGCCGAGGCCTCCACCGATTCGAAGCCCGCGGCCAAGGCCGACACGGACGCCGAGAGCGTTGCCGAGGACAAGCCCGCGGAGGCCGCAGAGGAGGGCGCGGCGGAAAGCGCGGCAGAGGGTGTGGACATTCCGAAGCAGCAGTCCGCCGGAGAAGCGGCCGACAACGAGGCCGGTGAGGGCGCCCGCAAGTAGCTCCCCGGCGAGGGAAGGTGAATCCATGGGCTTCCTGGGCCAGCTGAAGGCCAAGCTCGCCCCTGCCAAGAACAAGGTCTCCGGCCTCGCGCAGCAGCACGGGGACAAGATCGACCAGGGCCTCGACAAGGCCGCGAAGGTCGTCGACGAGAAGACCAAGGGCAAGTACAGCGACAAGATTCAGGCGGGAACGGGCAAGGCGAAGAACGCCGTCGACCGCCTCGCCGGGCCGGACCAGGGCAAGGACGCGGACGGCGGCGCCACACCGCCGTCGTCCCTGACATCCCCGTCGCCCCCTCCGGCTTCCTGAACCGCACCGGCGGACGGCCGCGAA
This sequence comes from Streptomyces sp. NPDC003379, assembly GCF_053589195.1. NCBI lineage: Bacteria > Bacillati > Actinomycetota > Actinomycetes > Kitasatosporales > Streptomycetaceae > Streptomyces > Streptomyces sp. NPDC003379. The sequence continues at coordinate 570,281 of NZ_JBSFRK010000001.1, forward strand.
GCATCCCGCTTCGCGGCCGTCGCCGCGTGTCCGGGTGCCCCGCACGCCGGGCCAGGCGGCTTTCCGCTAGGACCAGGCGGCCACGAGGTACCCGACGCCGTACGGCGCGTCTTCGTAGAGCAGCTCGCCGCTCAGTGCCGCACCGTCGGCCGCCCCGGCGAGCACCTGCCAGGGGGCACGTCCCGCCGCCTTCAGTTCGTACGCCAGCTCCGCGTCCAGCGCCTTCAGCGCCGCCACGTCGGCCGCGCCGAGGGCACGTCCGATCTCCGCGTCGAAGTCGGCCGCCCGCTCGTCGAGGTAGCCCGGCGCCTTCAGCGTGCGGCACGCGCTGGCGTCGCCCATCACCAGCAGGGCCACCCGGTCGGCCCGTGCCCCGATCTCACCCCCGACTTGAATACACCGCTCGGCGGCAAGTGGTTCCCCCACCCCGAGACCTTCCAGTGGGGCGGTCGACCACTGTGTGCGCCCGAGCAGCCAGGCGGCCACGGCGAGCGACGGCGGAAGCTCGCGCTCGGCGGCCTCGCCGTCGCCGTCTCCATCGCCATCGCCATCGCCATCGGCAGATCCGAGCCGTACGTCCAGGTCCACCCCGAAGCCCCGGAAAGAACCACGCGCGCCCTGCGGATGCGGTCCGCGGCCGCTCGCCTCGGCGGGGCCCACGACGACGAGCCGGTCGGGCCTGGCGGCGGCGAGGACCCCTATGGCGTCCGTGCACGCCGCGCGCGCGGCGTGCAGTTCAGGGGCGGCTCCCGCGGCCACCTCGGGGACGAGCAGGGGCGGACAAGGGCAGACGGCTGCGGCGACAAGCATGATCCGCAGAGTAACGCGCCTACTGGACGACCGGGCCCGGGATCAGTCGCCTACTGGATGACCGGCCCCTGGGTCAGTCGCAACCGCAGCCGCTGCCCGTCGCCACCGGCAGCGGTGCGGGAGCGCCGATCTTCGGCAGGCCCAGCATGACGCCCGCGGGCTTCGCGGCCGCCTCGGCGTTCCGCTTCTCCCAGGCGTCGCCCGCGCGCGTGGGGCGCACCTTCAGCACGGCGCCCTCGGCGAGCAGGTGGTGCGGGGCGGCGTAGGTGATCTCGACCGTCACGACGTCACCGGGGCGCACCTTGGTGTCCGGCTTCGTGAAGTGCACCAGGCGGTTGTCGGGGGCGCGGCCGGAGAGGCGGTGCGTGGCGCCGTCCTTGCGGCCTTCGCCCTCGGCGACCATCAGCTCCAGGGTGCGGCCGACCTGCTTCTTGTTCTCCTCCCAGGAGATCTCCTCCTGGAGGGCCACCAGACGCTCGTAGCGCGACTGGACGACCTCCTTGGGGATCTGCCCCTCCATGGTCGCGGCCGGGGTCCCGGGGCGCTTGGAGTACTGGAAGGTGAAGGCGTTGGCGAAGCGGGCCTCTCGGACCACGTGCATCGTCTGCTCGAAGTCCTCCTCGGTCTCCCCGGGAAAGCCCACGATGATGTCGGTGGAGATGGCCGCGTCCGGCATGGCGGCGCGGACCTTCTCGATGATCCCCAGGAAGCGCTCCTGGCGGTACGAGCGGCGCATCGCCTTGAGGACCGGGTCCGAGCCGGACTGCAGCGGCATGTGGAGCTGCGGCATCGCGTTCGGCGTCTCGGCCATGGCGGCGATGACGTCGTCGGTGAAGTCGCGGGGGTGCGGGGAGGTGAAGCGCACGCGCTCCAGGCCCTCGATCTTCCCGCAGGCGCGCAGGAGCTTGCTGAATGCCTCGCTGTCGCCTATGTCCGAGCCGTACGCGTTCACGTTCTGCCCGAGGAGCGTGATCTCGCAGACGCCCTCGCCGACGAGTGCCTCGATCTCGGCGAGGATGTCGCCGGTCCTGCGGTCCTTCTCCTTGCCGCGCAGGGCGGGGACGATGCAGAAGGTGCAGGTGTTGTTGCAGCCGACGGAGATGGAGACCCACGCGGCGTACGCGCTCTCGCGGCGGGTGGGCAGCGTCGAGGGGAACGCCTCCAGGGACTCGGCGATCTCCACCTGTGCCTCTTCCTGGACGCGAGCGCGCTCCAGGAGGACCGGCAGCTTGCCGATGTTGTGCGTACCGAAGACGACGTCGACCCAGGGCGCCTTCTTGACGATGGTGTCGCGGTCCTTCTGGGCGAGGCAGCCGCCGACGGCGATCTGCATCCCTGGACGCTTGGTCTTCATCGGCGCCAGGCGGCCGAGATTGCCGTACAGACGGTTGTCGGCGTTCTCGCGCACGGCGCACGTGTTGAAGACGACGACGTCGGCGTCGCCGTCGGCTCCTTCGGGCGCACGCTCGTAGCCGGCGTCCTCCAGCAGCCCGGAGAGCCGCTCGGAGTCATGGACGTTCATCTGGCACCCGTAGGTGCGCACCTCGTAAGTCTTCGCGCTCATCTCGCCCCCCAGAGTACGGGGTCGCCACGCGCGCGTGTCCGGCGATGTCCGAAGGGAGCGCCTCGGAGCGGCCCTCAGGGCGGCGCGGTGTGACCTCGCCCCTGGTCATCACGGTGAGTGGGCTGGCAGGATCGCGCGCATGCTCCAGGCACTCCCCCGTATCAGCAGGCGCCGCGCCCTCCAGGGTTCGGCCGCGGCGCTCGTGGTGTTCGGGCTGCTGGTGTGGTGGCTGCTTCCCGTGGGCGAGAGCTCTCCGAGTGGCCGGATGACGTTCAGCACAGGCGTGCGGAACGGTGTGTACGAGCGGTACGGAAAGCTTCTGCGTACGGCGATCTCGCAGGACATGCCGAAGGTGGACGTGGACCTCCTCAACAGCCAGGGGTCGCAGCAGAACATCCAGCGGGTGGCCACGGGGGAGGCCGACTTCACCATCGCGGCCGCCGACGCCGTCGAGACGTACCGCCTCGACGGCGCTCCGGGGGCGGACCGTCTGCGGGGCTGCGCGCGCCTCTACGACGACTACGTCCAGCTGGTGGTGCCCCGGGGCTCCGACATCCACTCCGTGGAGGATCTGCGGAACAAGCGTGTGGCCGTGGGGCAGGGCCGCTCGGGTGTGCGGCTGATAGCGGACAGGGTGCTGGACGCGGCGGGCCTCGACCCGGTCGCGGACATCGAGCCGGTGTCGGCGGGCATCGACACCATGCCGGACCTCTTGAAGCGCGGTTCCGTGGACGCCTTCTTCTGGTCGGGCGGTCTGCCGACCACCTCCGTGCGTGTGCTCTCGCAGAAGATGGACATCCGCCTCGTCAAGCTCGGTTACCTCGTCGACAGGTTGCACAAGCAGGGCGGCGCCTCGCGCTACTACCGGGCCGCGACGATGCCGGCCGACGCCTATCCGGAGGCCCAGCAGGGCTCCGCGGTGCCCACCCTGGCGGTGGCGAACCTCCTGGTCACCACGGACCGGGCCGACGCCGACCTCACCGCCGGGCTGACCCGTACGGTGATCGACAGCCGCGATCACATCGGCGATGAAGTTCATGCGGCCCAGTTGGTCGATCTGCGAACCGCGCTGTTCACCGATCCCCTCCCGCTGCACGACGGGGCGCGCCGCTACTACCGCTCGGTCAAGCCGTGAGCCGGACCGGCGGATCCTGAGCGTCGAGCGCTGATCCCTGCCGTCAGGCCGCCGCGGACGGCTCGCTACGGGGGACGCTGACGGTCACCTTCAGCCCGTGCGGTTCGTTGCGCGCGTACGCGATGGAGCCGCCGCCCGCCGCGAGCAGGGCGCGCGAGATGGACAGGCCGAGACCCGAGCCCTTCACGTTCTGGTGGCGGTTGCTGCGCCAGAAGCGGTCGCCGACGCGGGCGAGCTCGTCCTCGGTCAGGCCGGGTCCCCCGTCGGCGACCACGACGGTCGTCGTCCCGTTGCCGGCGGAGACCGTCACATGGACCTCGCCTCCCTCGGGGGTGAACTTCAGGGCGTTGTCGACCACCGCGTCGAGCGCGCTGGAGAGGGCGACCGGGTCGGCCCAGCCGGTGGTCGCCGGGCACTCGCCTGTCAGCCGTACGCCGCGCTCGTCGGCGAGCGGCCGCCAGGAGGCGAGCCGCTCGGCCGTCAGTTCGCCGATGTCCGTGAGGCACAGGTCAGCCGCGGCATGCTCGGCGAGCGCCAGGTCGAGCAGGTCGTCGAGGACCTGGGCCAGGCGCTTGCCCTCGGTGCGGACCGAGGCGATCTCCTCGTTGCCCTCGGGCAGTTCCAGGGCGAGGAGCTCGATGCGGAGGAGCAGGGCGGAGAGGGGGTTGCGCAGTTGGTGCGAGGCGTCGGCGACGAAGGCGCGCTGCTGTTCGAGCACGTCCTCGACGTTGTCGGCCATCTCGTTGAACGACCGGGCCAGGCGTCTGAGTTCCGGCGGACCGCCCGCGGCCGCGACGCGTGATTTGAGGCGTCCGGTAGCTATGTCGTGCGTGGTGGCGTCCAGGACCCGCACCGGGCGCAGCACCCAGCCGGTGAGCCGCAGGGCGGCACCGACCGCGAGGAGCATGGCCGCCGATTCGCCTGTGGCGATGAGCAGCCATCCCTGGAGCGTCTTCGAACGCATGCGTCCTGTGGGCGAGTCGGTGACGACTACGGCGATGACGTCCCCGTCCTTGATCACCGGGGACGCGACGGCGAGGCGGCCCCGCTGCCACGGCCACACCTGCTCGGGGTCGTGGCTGCCGCGGGAGCGCAGTGCCTCCTGGAAGGCACCGCGGACGTCCCCCTTGGCGGGCAGGTACCAGGTGGCCGGGGCGTGCGCCATCGGGCCGTCGTCGCGGTAGAAGACGCCCGCCCTGATGCCGTAGACGTCGTAGTAGTCGTCGAGTTCCTTCTGCAGCGTCTCGCGGCGCTCGTCCGTGCCGCCCTTCACCCGGGAGCCCGTCGGGCGTTCGGTGACGAACTGCGCGAGGGAGGCGAAGCGCGCCGTGTCGTCGATCCGGTCGACGACGACCTTCTGCTGTTGCGCTGCCGCGACGCTGACGGCCAGCGGGAAGCCGAGCGCGAGCAGCACGCCCGCCATGAGGACGATCAGCAGCGGGAGGAGGCGGGAGTGCACCTGTCCTCGCTCTTGCTACGTGGCCGGGGCGACGAGGCGGTAGCCGACGCCTCGTACCGTCTCGATGAGCGCCGGCATGTGCAGTTTGGAGCGCAGGGACGCCACGTGCACTTCCAGCGTGCGCCCCGTCCCTTCCCAACTGGTACGCCACACTTCGCTGATGATCTGCTCGCGGCGGAAGACCACTCCGGGGCGCTGGGCGAGGAGCGCGAGCAAGTCGAACTCCTTGCGGGTCAGTTGGACAACCGAACCCTCTACGCTGACCTGACGGGTGGGCAGTTCGATGTGCACGGAACCGAGCCGCAGCTTGGTGTCGCCCGGCACTGTCGCGCCGCCGGGGGTGGGGCGCCGGATGACCGCGTGGATGCGGGCGATGAGCTCTCCGGTGTCGTACGGCTTCACTACGTAGTCGTCGGCTCCGAGGTTGAGGCCGTGTATCCGGGAACGTACGTCCGAGCGGGCCGTCACCATGATCACCGGTATCGAGCCGCGCTTGCGGATCTTGCCGCAGACCTCGTAGCCGTCCTGGTCGGGCAGGCCCAGGTCGAGCAGCACCACTCCGAAGGGGGGCGCTTGCGCGGGCAGCAGTGCCTGCAGCGCCTCCTCGCCGCTCCGGGCGTGCACGACGTCGAAGCCGTGCCGGGCCAGGATCGCGGACAGGGCGGCGGCCACATGATCGTCGTCCTCTACAAGAAGCAGTCTCATACGGGCCCCCTCCAGTTCATCCGTCGTTCCCTCGTGGCCGGTAGTCGCGCATACGCACCAAGGCATCCACGCCGATGGATAAGGACCGCGTCAAGAGGGTTCGGGTCACGGACACGTTCCGTTATCCAGCCGGTACGCACACGGTGGACCCTCTTCACACGGTGTGTCCGGTTGCGGCCGGATCGTTATGCTCAATTTCCCCTCAGATGTAATGACGCTGGTCGCGCTGGGTTATTACTGTCCATCCCAACCGAGGAGGATGGAGCAACAAGCCGTGACCGAAGTATCGGTGACCAAGGACGCCATACCGCCCGGGGCGGACGACCTGGTCGTGCTGAAGAACGTCAACAAGCACTTCGGCGCTCTGCACGTCCTCCAGGACATCGACCTGACCATCGCCCGCGGCGAGGTCGTCGTGGTGATCGGCCCCTCCGGGTCCGGCAAGTCGACCCTGTGCCGCGCCATCAACCGCCTGGAGACGATCGACTCGGGAGACATCTCGATCGACGGCAAGCCGCTGCCCCAGGAGGGCAAGGAACTCGCCCGTCTCCGCGCCGACGTAGGCATGGTCTTCCAGTCGTTCAACCTTTTCGCGCACAAGACCGTGCTCGAGAACGTGACGCTGGGCCAGACCAAGGTGCGCAAGACCGGCAAGGCGGAGGCCGAGAAGAAGGCCCGCGCCCTGCTGGACCGCGTGGGCGTCGCCTCGCAGGCCGACAAGTACCCCGCGCAGCTCTCCGGCGGTCAGCAGCAACGTGTCGCCATTGCGCGCGCGTTGGCGATGGACCCCAAGGTGATGCTCTTCGACGAGCCCACGTCGGCGCTCGACCCGGAGATGATCAACGAGGTCCTCGAGGTGATGCAACAGCTCGCCCGCGACGGGATGACGATGGTCGTCGTCACCCATGAGATGGGCTTCGCCCGGTCCGCGGCGAACCGCGTCGTCTTCATGGCGGACGGCCGGATCGTCGAAGAGGCCACGCCGGACCAGTTCTTCAGCAACCCGCGCAGCGACCGGGCCAAGGACTTCCTGTCGAAGATCCTTAAACACTGAGGCTCCCACGCCGTCTCAACTCCAGTCGAAACAGAGGATGTTCCCCATGAAGCTCCGTAAGTCCGTTGCCGTCGCAGCGGCCGTCGCAGCGCTCTCGCTGACCGCCACCGCCTGCGGTGGCAAGGAGGGCTCCGCCGGCGACAAGCCGGAGGGCTCGGACGGCAAGGACACCAAGGCGCTCAGCTACACGGTCAAGAAGGACGTCTCGGTCGACTCGTCCGTCTTCAAGGACGCCAAGAAGCGCGGCAAGCTGGTCGTCGGCGCCAAGGCCGACCAGCCGTACCTGGGCTTCCAGGACCAGTCGACCAAGGATTACTCCGGCTTCGACATCGAGATCGCCAAGATGATCGCGGCGGACCTCGGCTTCTCGGCCAAGCAGATCGAGTGGAAGACGATCGACTCCGGTGCCCGTGAGACCGCGGTCTCCAAGGGCGACGTCGACCTGATGATCGGCACGTACACGATCAACGACGAGCGCAAGAAGCAGATCGACTTCGCCGGGCCGTACTACCACGCCGGTGCCTCCCTGCTGGTCCGCGAGGACGAGAAGGACATCAAGGGCCCGGAGACCGTCCGCGGCAAGAAGGTCTGCTCCATCGTCGGCTCCACGCCGCTGCAGAACATCAAGAAGCCGAAGTACGGCGCCAAGGTGACCGAGCTGTCCAAGTACTCCGAGTGCGTGGCGCAGATGCTCAACAACCAGGTCGACGCCGTCACCACCGACGACGCCATCCTGATGGGCTACGCGGCGCAGAACCCGGGCAAGCTCAAGGTCGTCGGCAAGCCCTTCTCCGACGAGCCCTACGGTGTCGGCCTCAAGAAGGGCGACAAGGCGCTCCAGAAGGCCGTCGCGGACGCCATCAAGGCGCACCAGGAGAACGGCGACTACAAGAAGGCGTTCGACGCCACCATCGGCAAGTCCGGCTCCGAGTACAAGGACCCGCCGGCCTTCACCGACCCGAAGTAGGACCCCGCGCCCCGCTTCGTACGGCCGACACGTCCGTACGGGGCGGGGCGTCTTGTGAGCCCATCGCCGCCCGACCGCCCTCTCGCGGAGAATTCATGAACGTACTGACCGACAACCTGTCGCTGTTCCGCGAGGGGTTCATCGGCACCGTGGAGCTGACCGTGGTCAGCGGGATCATCGCCATGGTGCTCGGCGTGATCATCGCCGCTTTCCGGGTCTCCCCGGTCCCGCCGCTGCGCATCTTCGGCACCCTCTGGGTCAACATCCTCCGGAACACCCCGCTGACGCTGCTCTTCCTGGTGGCCTTCTTCATCCTTCCGAAGATCCTGTTCCCGGACATGAACTCCTTCGTGCTCGGGGTCGTGGCGCTGGGCTTCTACACCTCGTCCTTCGTCGCCGAGGCGATACGCTCCGGCATCAACACCGTGCCGATGGGGCAGGCCGAGGCGGCTCGCGCGATCGGCATGAACTTCACCCAGGTGATGCGGGTAGTGGTGCTCCCCCAGGCCACCCGCGCGGTCATCGCCCCGATGGGCTCGATCTTCATCGCGCTGACCAAGAACTCGGCGATCGCGGGCGGCTTCGACAACGTCGATCTGTTCAACGTCACCAAGACCCTCAGCAATGAGGGTTACGACATCACGATGATCTTCGTCTGGGTCACGGTCGCCTACCTGATCATCACGTACGCCATCAATGGCGCCTTCCGGCTGCTGGAGCACCGAATGGAGGTCGCCCGATGAGCGCCAGCGTTCTCTTCGACGCCCCGGGCCCCAAGGCCAAGGTCCGCAACAGGGTCTACTCGATCGTCGGCACCGCGGCGGTGCTCGGCCTGATCGTCTGGGTCGTGCTGCGGCTCAACGAGAAGGGCGAGTTCGACAGCGCCCTGTGGGACATCTTCAACTACTCCGGCATCCGCCAGAACATCTTCGACGCGCTCCTCGCGACCCTGAAGGTCTTCGCGCTCGCCGGTGTCTTCTCGCTGGTCTTCGCGGTCGTGCTGTGCGTCGGCAGGCTCTCGGACCACCGGCTCGTCCGCTGGGCCTCGGTCATCTTCATCGACCTCTTCCGGTCGATCCCGCTGCTGATCACGATCTTCGCCCTGTGGGTCGGCATCCTCGGCGACATGACCCCGATGTGGGCGCTGGTCTGGGGCCTGGCCATCTACAACGGCTGTGTCCAGGCAGAGGTGCTGCGCGCGGGCATCAACGCCGTTCCCAAGGGCCAGCGGGAGGCCGCCTACGCCCTGGGCCTGAGCAAGACCCAGGTCATGGCCAGCATCCTGTTCCCGCAGGCCGTGCGCTCCATGCTGCCGACAATCATCAGCCAGCTCGTGGTGACCCTCAAGGACACCTCGCTCGGCTTCATGATCCTCTACCCCGAGCTGCTGTACTCGGCCCGCCTGATCGCCAACAACACTCCGGTGAACGGCACGTACCCGTTCGTCCAGACGGTCGCCGTCTTCGGTGTCATCTACATCTCGCTCTGTCTGGCGCTCTCGTCGCTCGCCACCTGGATCGAGAAGCGCGGGCGCCGCGCCAAGACGGGCATCGTCGTGGCCGCCGCAGCGGAGCCCGCGGAGGCGCCGGGCGTGCTGGACGCGGCCACGCCGCTGGGCCCGAAGGTCGCTGCGGAGCCCGCGGTGGGCGCTGTGGAGCGTGCGGCAGGTGCCGCGGAGCCCTCAGCGGGGACCGGGCGGACCGAGGATGGATCCGGGCGTCCGGACGACGACTCCAACGGCACGGTTGGGAAGTCCAACTGACCTGACGTCGACACAAGTGTGGGGGGCGGCCGAGGTGCCGCTCCCCACACTTGTTTCCCCGGGCCCGATTCCTTCTCCCGTCGCGCCACTTCACTCTTACTTCCTGGTGAACGCCACTGCCATCGTCACTTGACGCAAGCACCGGCAATGGGTTGCATACGTTCTGTGATCGTGCACCGGGCTCCAACTGCCAGTTCCTGTACGTACGTCCAGCGCTTCCGGGCAGCCCGGACCCTCGGATCCCGTTGGGCCGGAGGGCGTGCGCCGTGGACCCGGTGATCGTCGTCGGCGCGGGCCCCGTCGGCCTCGCCCTCGCCCTCGCCCTCGCCCGCCACTCGGTGCCCACGGTGGTCCTCGACGAAGGGCCCGGCAAGGACGAGCAGCGCCTCGCGCGGACGGTCGTGCTCCGCGAGGACACCGCTGCTTTCGTGGAACGGCTCGTGGGGCGCTCGTTCGGTGACACGGAATCGGGCGCGCGCTGGACGAGTTGGCGGTCCCTGCGGCGCAGGCAAGTGATGCGGGAACTCTCCTTCGGTGACGCGTTTCCTGCCCCGCTGCATCTGCCGCAGCACGTCCTGACCGGCGCGCTGCGCGACGCCATCGCCTCCGAGCGGCTCGTCGAACTCGCGGTGGAGAGCAAGCTCGACTCCCTGGAGCAGGACGCCTCCGGGGTGACCGCCCACGCGCGTGGGCGGAAGGACACGTGGTGGCGGGGCAGTTATCTCGTGGGCTGTGACGGGTCCCGCTCGACGGTGCGCAAGCTGCTCGACATCCGCTTTCCGGGTCGTACGGCCGTCGAGCGACATGCCGTGGCGGCGCTGAGGACGGAACTTCCGTGGGCGGGTGAGGCGTTGTTGCATCGGATGCCTCCGTGGCGCGGCGGAGGCATCGAGGTGACGGGCCGCCCGCTCGCCGACGGAGTGTGGCGGCTCGACTGGCTGCTGCCGCCGCGGGGTGAGCTGGTGACGCCCGATGCCCTTGTCCTGCGGATCCGGGAGACCCTCGCGGGCTGGTGCGGGGGTTCCACACCTCCGTACGAACTGCTCGACACGGGCGTGCACCTCGTCCATCACCGCCTCGCCCGCCGGTGGCGGGTCGGCCGTGCCTTCCTTGCCGGGGACGCCGCGCATCTGCTCGGCGCGCTCGGCACCCAAGGGCTCGACGAGGGGCTCCGGGACGCGGACAACCTCGCGTGGAAGCTGGCGCTCGCCTGGCACCACGGCGCGCACGATCCGCTGCTCGACAGCTACCAGACCGAGCGGCGGGCCGGTGTGGCCGCACGACTGCGCGCCGCCGACCAGTCGCTGCCGGTCCTGCGCGGCGGCAAAGGTCTGCGCTCCTACGTGCCGGGGACCGCGCGCGGGCACGACGCGCTCCTCACGGACGGCCACGTGGGGCGCGGGCCGCTCGGGGCGCCCTCGTCGTACGCGGGCTCCCCCTTGGCGCCCGCCCCGTCCGAGTCCGAGGTGGCGGTGGCGACGGAGCCGGGCGCTCCGGTCACCGATGTGCGGGTGACCGCGCCCGACGGGTCCTTCGTGCAGCTGCGGGAGCGGCTCGGGTTCGGCCATTTCCTCGTCGTCCTGGTCGCGCCGGGCACCATGGTGTGGGAGCGGCGGCACTGGGTGACGGCCGGGATCATGCCGCGGCTCGCCGCGGCCGTCGCGGCACTGCCGCATCCCGCCGAGCTGCTCGTCGCGGAGAGCTACCCCGGGGCCGGCGCGCACTCGGTCCTGCTCGTCCGCCCCGACGGGCGCCTGGTCACCGCACTCTCCGGTGTCCGCCCGGCCGAGCTGTACGCGGCGACCGAGGCGGCGGTGGGGGGCCCGAAGCCGACGGGGCATGAGCAGGGGGCCGCCGATACGGAGCCCGTCGGCCACGCGGTTCCGGGGGGCGGGGAGGGAAGCGCCGCGGGGGCGCGGGCGGCGCGGCCGGCGAAGTGAGGGGCATGCGTGCGTGCGGCTCGGTTCTGTGGGGGCGGGATGGGCTTGATGAGCGTGTGCCCGGTGGCGGGGAGCCGTCCGCTGCTGGTGGGGGGCAGTGAGCGTCTGCCTGGCGGCGGGTGGTGGTCCGCTGCCGGCGTGGTGGATAGGCGCGAGCCCGGTGGCAGGGCCGGGCCGGTGAACGTCTGACCCACGTCGTGGGCGAGGTCCGCTGTCGGCGTGGGTTGGTAGGCGCGAGTCCGGTGGCGGGGCAGCCCCGCTCCCCGGGGCGGGCCGATGAGCGTCTGCCTGGCGGCGGGCGCGCGGACGGCTGTCGGCGTGGGTCGGTGAACGCGAGTCCGGTGGCGGGGCGCGGTTCGCTCCCAGCGGGCCGGTGAGCGTATGCCTGGCGGCGGGTGCGTGGACGGCTGTCGGCGTGGGCTGGTAGGCGCGAGTCCGGTGGCGGGGCGCGGTTCGCTCCCAGCGGGCCGGTGAGCGTCTGCTTGGCGGCGGGCGCGCGGACCGCTGCCGGCGTGGGTCGGTGGACGTATCCCGGGGTCTGGCTCACCCCGCACGGCTGCCTCCGTCGAGGTCCCCGTCGGCAGCGGACGCGCAGGAGTTGACCTCCCCCGACCTCCATGGTCTACTCCGGATCGTGACCGACACCGATGTGCGCCTGTGGCGGAGGGTCCATATGGACCTCGTCCGCTACGCAGGCTGCGTGTGTCACCCGTCCTGCTGAATTCGCCTCTTCCCCGCACGCTGAGCGCCGCCTCCCGGCCTGCTCGCGTGCTCTTCCGCGAACTTCCAGGACGGTATCCGTGTCTGCCTCCACCCCTTCCTCCACCGCGCCCGCGTCCGAGCGCTCCACCGCGCCCGCCGCCCCCAGCGCCGCCGAACTCCTCGACTTCGTCCGCCGCAGTGCGGCCGACCCCGAGCTGATCGCTTCCCTGCCGCTCGACCCGGAGGGCCGCACCTGGGTGCGCCTGGAGGGGCCCGGTGGCAGCGAGGCCTGGCTGATCGGCTGGCCGCCGGGTACCGGCACCGGCTGGCACGACCACGCGGAGTCGATCGGCGCGTTCCTCACCGCGGCGGGCACCCTCAAGGAGAACGCGCTCGCCGTACGCCTGCCCACCGACGGCTGGAAGACCCTGGAGCTCACCGGAGACGTCGACCGCGAAAGGGAGTTGACGCCTGGCGAGGGCCGCGCCTTCGGCCGCAACCACGTGCATGAGGTGCTGAACGAGTCGCCCACCGAACACGCCATCTCCGTACACGCCTACTACCCACCCCTGCCACGGATCCGCCGCTACAGCCGCACCGGCGACGTGCTCCGCCTGGAGTCCGTGGAGCGCCCGGAGGACTGGCAGTGAGTGAACAGCCGATTGGCATCGACGAGTTGTTGGAGCGCGTACGGCTCGACCTCGACCGGGTCGTTCCCCGGGAGGCGTACGCCATCTCCCAGGCCGGCGGCCTGCTGGTCGACATCCGATACGCGGCACTGCGGGAACGCGACGGACTGATCCCCGGAGCGCTGGTCGTCGAACGAAACGAATTGGAGTGGCGCCTCGACCCCCAGGGCAGCCACCGCGCCCCGGAAGCCACCGGTCACGCGCTACGCGTCGTCGTGATCTGCAACGAGGGGTACGCGTCGAGCCTCGCGGCCGCCTCCTTGCGGCAGTTGGGGCTGCGCCACGCGACCGACCTCGTCGGCGGCTTCCAGGCGTGGCGTACGGCGGGGCTTCCGGTCACGGTGTGAACGCGCGCGATGGCCCTGTAAACCAAGGGTGGGTGCCCCTCAGGTAAGGGGCGCCCACCATTGCGTACTGCCCCTTACTTCCCTATTCCTTCGCTGTCGCCACCGTGACCGGGAGCGGCCTCAGGGCGGCACGGCCCGGAAGCGCGGTCGCCACCAGGGCGAGCAGTCCGGCGACGGCGACCACGGACACGTACACCAGCGGAGTGACCGTCGGTGCCGCGCTGCCCGTCATGCCCACGCTGAACGCGGACAGGACGGCGAGCGCCACCCCACTGCCCAGTGCCGTGCCGATGAGAAGGACCGACAGCGCCTCGGTGCGCAGCATCCGCAGTACCTGGCGGCGCGTGGCGCCCGCGAGCCGGAGCATCGCGAACTCGCGGATGCGCTCGGACACGGACATCGCGAGAGTGTTGACGACCGCGATGGCAGTGAAGGCCAGGACGAGGCCCATGGCGAGGTGGTTCACCTCGGCGTTGGCCTGCTGGCGCTCGGCTTGAAGTCCGTCGGCGGCGGCCGGGGCGAGAACCCGTACGCCCGGGAACTTCTCGACGGCCGCCGCGAGTTGTTGCTGTGTACGGTCGCTTTTGACGAGGACCGTGGCGGCGAGCGGGTTGTCGACGTGGCGGGCGACCAGACCGTGCGCCATGGTCAGATCGCCGAACCCGAGCCCGCGGGCGTACACGGCACGGACGGTGAGTTCGGCCTTCGTGCCGTCTCCGAGGGTGAATTTGAGCGTGCTGCCCGGCTTCAGACCGAGCCGGTCGGCGGCCAGTTCGCTGACGGCGACGCTGTCCTCGCCGAAGCCCTTCAGGGAACCGGCGGTGACGTCCGGGTCCCAGGTCCGGGCGAGGCCCTCCGGTGTGACGCCCTGCGCCGGGTACTTGTCGAGCCCTACGCGCACGGTGGTGCGTACGACCTCGGTGGCGGCCTCGACGCCTTCGGTCGTACGCAGCTCACGCGCGGCCTGCGCCGGAACGCCCGGTCCCTGCGTGGCGAGCACCCAGTTCGCGCGGATGCCGTCGCGCGCCTCGGCGCGAGCTGCGTCGCCCAGGGTGGGCTGGACGAAGAGGACGGTGCAGGTCATGCCGGTGAGGAGGGCGAGGGGGGTGACGGCGGCGGCCATCCGGGCCGCGTTGCCGCGCAGGTTGGCATGGGCGAGCTTGCCGGCCGGGCCGCTCAGCCGGAGCGGACCACGCAGCAGCGTGGCCGCCGCCCGGACGACGAACGGGCCGAGGAGTGCGATGGCGCAGGCGAAGACCACAACGGCCAGGTATGTCACGGGAGTCGACGCGGCCTCGGTGTGCAGGATGCTCAGCACGGCGACCAGGACGATGCCTCCGACGAGCAGGACCAGTCCGGCCACGACGCGGCTCCAGGCGGGCCGGACCCGCTCGACCCGCGCCTCGGCGAGGGCTTCGGCCGGGCGGATCCGGACGATCCGGCGGCCCGCGATGCGGGCGGCGGCCCAGGCGCCGAGCAGGGTCGCGGCGACGGCGACGAAGGGCGGAAAGACGCTGACGGCGCGTTCGAGGGTGGCCGGGATGGCCCCCGTGCCCACGAACCGGCCATGCAGCCAGCCGCCGAGCGGAATTCCGGCGAGCGAGCCGATGACGCCCGCCGCGGCACCGATGACCAGCGCCTCGCGCCCCAGCAGCCTGCGGATCTGCTTCGGTGTCGCGGCGACGGCACGCAGCAGGGCGAGCTCGCGGTGGCGCTGCTGGACGGAGAGCGCGAAGGTGCCGACGACCACGAGGACGGCGACGAGGAGCGATGTGCCGCCCATGGCGCCGCCCATGCTGACGAGCTTGACGCGGGCGCCCGCCGCGTCGAGGAACTCGACAGGTCCACGATCGTCACCCGTGCTGACCTGCGCTGTCGTGCCGTCCAGGGCACGTGCGACAGCCTGCTTCAGGTCAGCGACGTCGGTGCCCTCATCCGGTACGACGCCGAAAGCGGTGACCTTTCCGGGGTGCGCCGCGAGCCTCTCGGCCTCTTTGGAGGAGAAGAAGAGCGAGGTCTGGTGGGCGAGCGCACCGTTCTGAGGGGCGGCGATGCCGGTGATGCGGTAGCTGCGCGGGCCCTGCGTCGACTGGACGGTGAGCCGGTCGCCGGGCGTCAGGCCGGCGCGGTCGGCGAGATCACGGTCGATGACGAGGTCGCCCGCCGCACGCGGGGCGCTGCCGTCGACGAGACGGAAGGGGGTGAGGGCGGCGGACCTCCAGGCGTGTCCGTAGGCGGGCCTGTCGACGTCTCGCGCGGCGGCGGGCGCCATCGGCTGGGCGAGGAAAGTCAGTTCGGGCACGATCGTGCGGACGCCCGGAGTCTTCTTGAGCCGGTCCGCTATGCCTTCGGCCGACAACCAGGCCCGTTCCGCGATCGGTTTCGCCTTGTGCTTGACCTTGGTCTTGCCCTTCTTGTGCTTGACCGTGGTCTGGTGGACGTTCTGGTCGGCGGAGACGATCACGGGCGCGGCAGCGTAGCGCTCGGTCTTGATGGTGCCGCGCAGGCCGGTCTCCAAGAGAGTGCCGCATGCCGTGATCAGTGCGGCTGCGCACATCAGTGCGAGGAAGGCGCCCAGGAATCCGCCTTTGCGGTCCCTGACTGTCTGCAGTGCGTAACGCAGCATCATGAGGGCTCGGTCTCTTTTCGGCTGTCGGAGGGCGCGGCGGGAGCGGCGGGCGTGATGGGCTTGGAGGGCATCGTGGGCCTGGAGGGCGTGGGGAAGGCCAGGAAGCGCGTGAGCACCGTGCGCGCGCCGACCGGAGTGTCGGTGTCGGGGCGCTTGTAGCGGTTGAGCAGCGCGATGTACTCCTCGAAGAACTCACGGAGTTCGGCGAGGGTCAGCCGGATCGTGCCGCGCGAGTACGGGAACGCGTCGGCCCACTCGCCGAGTTCGGCACTTGTCTCCCGCTGCGACTGCTCGAAGAGGTCGAGGTCGGCGGCGTACGAGAGATGGTTGAGCTCGTCCATGACGAGCCGCGTCCCGGGGCTCTGCCGACTGCGCGGCGGAAAGCGCCGGTCGCCGGGGACGGCCCGCCACCAGCGCTCGCGTCCGTGCCCGCGCCCGTGCCCGGAGCCCGGCGTCTCCTCGACGAAGCCATAGCGGGCGAGCTCACGCAGGTGGTAACTGGTGGCCCCGGTGTTGAGACCGAGGGCCCTGGCGAGCGTCGCCGAGGTGGCCGGGCCGTGCACGGTGAGGTGCTGCAGCATCTGCTGCCGCCGAGGCTGCGCGAGAGCCTTCAGCACGCTGAGGTCGGTCAGCTCTTCTGGGAAGCGGGGCCGGGGGCCCTTCCGGAGGTTCCCCCTCTTCCGTGGCTGAGGCTGAGACTGGAAGCTTCTCCGGAACCGCTTGGGCGTGGGCAGCCGGGGTCTTTTGCGGGGCAGGGGCCGTGGCGGGGGCCGCCGTACCCACCTCCGGGCCACGGCCCGTGATGGAGCCTTGGCCAGGGTCCGCTGCCCGCGTCGGGTCCGCCGACGCGACCGGCGTCGAGGCCGGTGCCGGTCCTGAGGCGGGGCCGGAGCCCGAGCCCATGTCCAAGGCGGAGGCGGAGGCGGAGGCGGAGGCGGAGGCCGAGTCATGGGCCTGCGCCGCATCAGTCGTGCCGGGTTCCTGTGCCATGCGTACACAGTCGTCTGTGCACACATTCCTGTGCACTGCGGCGGCCCGGCGTCTCCGCAGGGGGGGTACCCCCACCCCACGGAGCGCCCGTTGGGATGCGTGGATCGTTCTGGGTGCCGCCCCACCCCCGTGGGAGCGGCCCGCTCAGAACGCCTCGTACCCCAAGTCCTCGGTCTCCTCGCCCTCTTCCTCCAGGGCCTGCCGGACCACTCTGAGCGCCATGCCCTCCCCGTAACCCTTGCGGGCGAGCATGCCCGCGAGGCGGCGCAGCCGCTTGTCCCGGTCCAGGCCGCGCGTGGAGCGGAGCTTGCGGGCGACCAGCTCGCGCGCGGTCGCCTCCTCCTGCTCCGAGTCCAGCTGCCCCACGGCGTCGTCGATCAGCGTGGACTCCACGCCCTTGGTCCGCAGCTCCCGGGCGAGCGCCCGGCGGGCCAGGCCCCGGCCGTGGTGGCGGGACTCCACCCAGGCGTCCGCGAAGGCGCTGTCATTGATCAGGCCGACCTCTTCGAAGCGGGAGAGGACCTCTTCCGCCACGTCATCGGGGATATCCCGCTTGCGCAGCGCGTCGGCCAGCTGCTTGCGCGTACGCGCGGTACCGGTGAGCAGGCGCAGACAGATCGCCCGCGCCCGCTCAGCCGGATCCCCCGTCGGCGGTTCCCCCTTCTCGGCCCTCGACGAGGAAGGGGGGCCGCTGTCCTGGTGGTCACCGAAGCCGCCACGCCGCCGACGACGCCCGCCGCTCCGGCCGGTGCCGCCGTCCCGGTTGCCGCCATCGCCCCCGAAGCCGGCCCTGTCGCCCTCCCGGAAACCGCGGCCATCGCCCTGGCCGACGCCGTCCTGATCCACACCATCCCCGTGGCCCCGCCCCGCGGCGCCGGGGCGGCTTTCGGGGACGGTGTGGTCCGTCCAGTCGGTTCGTCGCGTCACGGACTAGCTCTTGGCCGCCGCGGCCTTGGACTTGGTGGCCTTGGCCACCGGCGCGGGCACCGTCTTGGCGGCGTCGTCGGCCGGGGCGGTGCCCGCCGCGTCCGTGCCCGGCTCGGCGGCCGGAGCCTCGGGCTTCACGCCGACGCCCAGCTTCTCCTTGATCTTCCTCTCGATCTCGTTGGCGAGGTCGGGGTTGTCCTTCAGGAAGTTACGGGCGTTCTCCTTGCCCTGGCCGAGCTGGTCGCCCTCGTACGTGTACCAGGCGCCCGCCTTGCGGACGAAGCCGTTCTCCACGCCCATGTCGATCAGGCCGCCCTCACGGCTGATGCCATGGCCGTAGAGGATGTCGAACTCGGCCTGCTTGAAGGGCGGCGCGACCTTGTTCTTGACGACCTTGACGCGGGTGCGGTTGCCCACCGCGTCCGTGCCGTCCTTCAGGGTCTCGATACGGCGGATGTCGAGCCGCACCGAGGCGTAGAACTTCAGCGCCCGGCCACCGGTCGTGGTCTCCGGGGAGCCGAACATCACACCGATCTTCTCGCGGAGCTGGTTGATGAAGATCGCGGTGGTCTTGGACTGGTTGAGCGCACTGGTGATCTTCCGGAGCGCCTGGCTCATCAGACGGGCCTGGAGACCCACGTGCGAGTCACCCATCTCGCCCTCGATCTCCGCGCGCGGCACCAGGGCGGCGACGGAGTCGATGACGATGAGGTCGAGGGCGCCGGAGCGGACCAGCATGTCGACGATCTCGAGAGCCTGCTCACCGTTGTCCGGCTGGGACAGGATGAGGTTGTCGATGTCGACGCCGAGCTTCTTCGCGTACTCGGGGTCGAGGGCGTGCTCCGCGTCGATGAAGGCCACCGCGCCGCCTGCCCGCTGGGCGTTGGCCACGGCGTGCAGCGTGAGGGTCGTCTTACCGGAGGACTCCGGCCCGTACACCTCCACCACACGGCCGCGCGGGATGCCGCCGACGCCGAGCGCGACGTCGAGCGCGGTCGACCCGGTGGGGATGACCTCGATGGGCTCGTTCGGCCGCTCGCCCATGCGCATCACTGCGCCCTTGCCGAATTGCCGTTCAATCTGTGCGAGCGCGGCGTCGAGCGCCTTCTCGCGGTCGGTTCCTGCCATGGGTTCCACCCGATTTGCTTGAGTCGATCGCTTCACGTCAAAGACGCTAACGCCTGCCACTGACAATCCGCCCCGACGCCCGTCCAGCCTGTGGATAACTCGAGGCCATCCCTCACCGAAATCCGCCGAAGCGTGCCAGGGATCACCTCCCGCACCCCCGGAAAATCACCGCCGGACACCCCATAAGAATGGATGTTCGATTTCAGTGTCAAGCTCGACACCGCCCTCGGGGCGGCGGAGACCGGGACAGCCCAAGCACTGGCTGGGGCGAGGTGGAGCGGGGCAGAATCCTGCGCTGTGAAGATCACCGCGGGCGAACTCAACCGGGCCACCCTCAGCCGTCAGATGCTGCTGGAGCGTGAGCCGCTGACCGTCCAGGACGGGATACGACGCGTGGTCGCGCTGCAGGCGCAGCACCCGGCCTCGCCGTATCTCGCGCTCTGGAACCGACTCAAGAGCTTCGCTCCTGCCGAGCTCGACACCGCCTTCGCCAAGCGCACGCTGGTCAAGGCGACCCTCATGCGGATCACCCTGCACGCCGTACACGCCGAGGACTACCAGGACTTCCGCGGGGCGATGCAGCCGACCCTGTACGGCTCCCGGCTCGGCAACCGCTTCGCCGCCGCGGGCCTGACGCCCGCGGACGCCGAGGAGATGGTGCCGGAGCTGCTGGCCTTCGCCGCCCGGCCGCGAACCTCGGCCGAGTTGCGGGCATGGGTCGCGGAGCGGCTCGGCGCCGAGAAGGCGGGCGGGGCGTGGTGGGGGCTGAAGGCGTATGCGCCGCTGCACCACGCGCCGACCGACGCGCCGTGGTCGTTCGGCGTCCGGCCGTCTTTCGTGGCGGCCGGGGCCGGGCCCCTGCTCGCGGGGCGAGCGGCGGTACCGGACGCACTGCGGGCCCTGGTCCTGCGCTATCTGGAGGGGTTCGGCCCCGCGTCCGTGGCAGACGTGGCTCAGTTCTCCATGGTGCAGCGGGCTCCCGTACGTGAGGCGCTGCGCGCTCTGGACGGCGTTGTCGAGCAGCTCCAGGGGCCGGACGGAAGCACGCTGTTCGACCTTCCGGGCGCCTCCCGCCCGGCCGCGGACACCCCCGCACCACCCCGGCTCATGGCGATGTGGGACAGCGTTCTGCTGGCCTACGCCGACCGCAGCCGCGTGATACCCCCGGCCTACCGCCCCCTGGTGATCCGGAACAACGGCGACGTGCTGCCCACCCTGCTGGTGGACGGCCATGTCGCCGGGGTGTGGCGGCAGGTGGACGGCGCGATCGAGGCCACGGCCTTCCACTCCCTGTCGCCCGAGACCTGGGACGGGCTCGCGGCGGAGGCCCGCTCCCTCACCGCGCTCCTCGCCGGCCGCGAGACGAAGGTGTACAGCCGCCACCATTACTGGTGGGCCAAGCTCCCCGAGGCCGAGGTTCGACTGCTGCCGCTGTTGCCGCTCTGAACAGACGCGCCCGTCCGGTCCTACCGGCGCCCGTCCGGTCCTACCGGCGCTCGTCCGGCTTCGGCCGTGTCTCTGACTCCGCCGCCGCCCCCGGGTGGTTCGGCCCGCGCAACGCGCGTCGCACGCGCGCGAGGAGGGATGGTCCGACCCGGCGCCGGTGCCCGTGCACCCGGGGGTCGTCCGTGACGTCGTACCTCTTCACGTACGCCCCGAGGAAGGCCTGCAGGGTCGCGACGGCCGGGATGGCGATGAGCGCTCCGACCGCGCCGAGGAGTGCCGTCCCCGCGATGACCGACCCGAAGGCGACCGCGGGGTGGATGTCCACGCTCTTGGCGGTGAGCTTGGGCTGCAGCACGTAGTTCTCGAACTGCTGGTAGATCACTACGAAGATCAGCACCCAGAGCGCGTACCAGGGATCGACCGTGAAGGCGATCAGCATCGGCAGGGCGCCCGCCAGATACGTGCCGATGGTGGGGATGAACTGGGAGACCAGGCCCACCCACACGGCGAGCACGGGCGCGTAGGGGACATCGAGCGCCTGGAGCAGGACGTAGTGGGCGACCCCGGAGATGAGTGCCATCAGCCCGCGCGAGTACAGATAGCCGCCGGTCTTGTCGACCGCGATCTCCCAGGCGCGCAGCACCTCGGCCTGCTTGGCGGGCGGCAGCACCGAGCACAGCGCGCGACGCAGCCGCGGGCCGTCGGCCGCGAAGTAGAACGAGAACAGCAGGATCGTCAGGAGCTGGAAGAGACCGCCGAGGACCTGCGCGGAGACGTCCAGGACGCCGCTGGCGCTGTTCTGCACGTACTTCCGCAGCCAGTCGGAGTGGACCAGGCTGTCCTGCACCTCGACGCGGGAGAGCTCCGTGTGGAAGGTCTGGTTGATCCAGCTGATGACCTTGTCGAGGTAGTCGGGGAAGTCCTCCACCATGTCCACGATCTGGCCCGCGAGCATCGACCCCATCAGCGTGACGAAGCCCGCGCTCGCGATCACGACGCCCATGAAGACGATGAACGTGGCGAAGCCCCTGCGCAGCCCGCGCGCGGCCATCCAGCTCACCGCCGGCTCGACCGCGAGCGCCAGGAAGAACGCGATCAGGACATTGATCAGCAGCCCGGTCAGCTGGTGGAAGGCCCAACTGCCGAGCTGAAAGCAGGCGATGAGCGCGAGGGCGAGCACCATGGCACGCGGCAGCCAGCGCGGCATGCGGGCGCCGTGCCCTGCCTCGGCCCCGGCGGGGGGCCGCGCGGGCGGCGTCGTGCCGAGTGGAGCGATGTCCTGGGTGACCTGCGCGGTCTCGTCTGTGGGTGCCACGGGGTCAGTCTCACCCACGCCGCCGACAATCGGTCGCCGACCCCGCATCTTGGGACGGGCTGCGCACAATCTTGCGGCGGCCTACGCGCGCGTGGCGCCCTCCGACGACAACAAGCCGCCCGTAGAGCGACCCGTAGAGCCCGCTGCAGAGCGGCCCGTAGGGCAGTCCGCAATCAGCGCTTTTCGGCCGGTACGTCCATGGCCGCGCAGACCGCGCGCCAGACGTCCTTGGCTTCCCAGCCCGCGTCCAGCGCTTCGTGGACCGTACGGCCGCCCAGCTCCGTCATCACGTGATCGCGCGCGAAGGAGTCGGCGTACCCCGCTCCGAAGTGAGCCGCCATTCGCTGCCAGAAGACCGTCAACCGCATGCCTCCAGTATCGCGCCCCTGAGAGTGCAGCCGGGCGCAGGGGGCTTGTCGAGAACGCTTTCCGTCCTACGGTCGGAACATGGCCGAAACCGGAGCATCCCCCGACCCAGTGCCCTCCCCCGACGCGGCGTCCTCCCCGGTCGCCCGCGCCGAGCACTTCGTCTGGCTCACCGCGCGCGTCCTCGAGCAGCGGCGGTTCGCGTACCACTTCCTCGATGGCGGCGACCGGGCCGCGGACGCTGTGGAGACCGCCCTTGCCGCATACGTCACCGCGGACGGCGGGTACGGGTACGCACTCGAACCCGATCTGCGCGGCCCTGTGGCCCAGCCGCTGCACATCGGGCACGCGCTGCGGATCCTGGACTCGATCCGGCGCTGCGGCGGGCAGCGGATGGAGCGCGTGTGCCGCTATCTGACGTCGGTGTCGACGCCCGAGGGCGCCCTCCCGGCGGTCCATCCAAGCCAGCGCGGCTACCCTTCGGCGCCGTTCGTGCCGATCCTTGACAATCCGCCCAGTGATCTGCTGGCCACTGGGCCCGTGGTCGGGCTGCTGCACCGCAACGGGGTGTGGCACGCCTGGCTCTTCCGGGCCACGGATTTCTGCTGGGCGGCCGTCGAATCGCTCGGGAAGTCGCATCCGTACGAGGTACAGGCAGCCGTCGCCTTCCTCGACGGCGCGCCCGACCGCTCCCGCGCGCAGGCCGCCGCCGACCGCCTCGGACGCCTCGTGCGGGAGCAGCGTCTGGCGGCGCTGGACCCGGACGACCTGGACGCGTATCCGGTGTCCCCGGGATACGCGCCGGGTGAGCACCACTTCGCGCACGACTTCGCGAAGACCCCCGAGTCACTCGCGCGCGCGTGGTTCACCGATGCCGAGATGGGGCGCTCGCTGGACCTCCTGGCGCGGGAACAGCAGGAGGACGGCGGCTGGCCCGTCCGGTGGCGCCAGTGGGCACCGGGTACGGCCCTTGAGTCGCGTCCGATCGTGACCATCGAGGCGCTGCGCACGCTACGGGCTTACGGGCGGCCCATCACCTGACGGGTCCGGCAGTCGCCGGCCCAGCCCGTCAGCGCCCGCAGCCCGGCCGTGACCGGCCCCCGCGGCGGCGGTGAGCCGTTCCAGGCTCGGCGGATCGGCGAGGCGCTCCCCAAGGGCGGCGCGCTCCGGCAGCCGCCCGCCGTTCCACCGCGGCAGCCGGGTCATCGCCGCCCGCAGCAGCCGGGTCACCCCCACCCGCAGGAGGGTGTCGGCCGCGAGCGTCTCGCCGACACAGCGGGCGGACACAGCGGGGCCGCAACAGGTCGACGCCGGGCAGCTCGCCGTGCCGCCGGTGCCAGGCCCGCTCCGCCGAACCCGCCATGCCTCCATTCTGCGACCTGCGCGCAATGCCATTTCCGCAGGTCGACGCCGTTGTCAGTGGCGGGGTGCACGATGGGGTCATGGTCAGCTCCGCGTCCGGTGCCCACAGCGCCCTCGACGAGTTCTCCCCCGCGACCCGCGACTGGTTCACGGGGGCCTTTTCCGCGCCCACCCCCGCCCAGGCCGGTGCGTGGCGGGCGATCTCCGAGGGTGCCGACGTGCTGGTCGTCGCGCCGACGGGTTCCGGCAAGACGCTGGCCGCGTTCTTGGCCGCGCTCGACCAGCTGGCCTCGACGCCGCCGCCCGCGGACCCGAAGAAGCGCTGCCGGGTGCTGTACGTATCACCGCTGAAGGCCCTCGCGGTCGACGTGGAGCGCAATCTGCGCAGCCCCTTGACCGGCATCCGCCAGGAAGCCGTGCGCCTCGGCCTGCCCGAGCCGGAGGTGCGCGTCGGCATCCGTTCGGGCGACACTCCGCCCGCCGAGCGCCGCGCCCTCTCCACCCGCCCGCCGGACATCCTGATCACCACCCCCGAGTCGCTCTTCCTGATGCTCACCTCGGCCACCCGGGACGCGCTCACCGGCATCGAGACGGTGATCCTCGACGAGGTGCACGCCGTCGCGGGCACCAAGCGCGGCGCCCATCTCGCGCTGTCCCTGGAGCGGCTCGACGAGCTGCTGCCGAAGCCCGCGCGCCGCATCGGCCTGTCGGCGACGGTGCGGCCGGTGGACGAGGTGGCGCGCTATCTCTCCCCCAAGCGCAAGGTGGAGATCGTCCAGCCGCCGTCCGACAAGGTGTTCGACCTTTCGGTGGTCGTCCCCGTCGAGGACCTCGGTGAGTTGGGCGGCTCCCCGGTCGCCGACTCCGGAGACGGCACGGGCGCGGCAGCCGAGCGCCCGTCGATCTGGCCGCACGTCGAGGAGCGCATCACCGATCTCGTCCAGGCGCACCGCTCGACGATCGTCTTCGCCAACTCCCGCCGCCTGGCCGAGCGCCTGTGCAACCGCCTCAACGAGATCGCGTACGAACGAGCGACCGGTGAGGCCCTCCCCGAGCACCACTCGCCCGCGGAGATGATGGCAGAGTCCGGCGCCGCCAAGGGCGCTCCACCGGTCCTGGCCCGCGCCCACCACGGCTCGGTCTCCAAGGAGCAGCGCGCGCTGGTCGAGGAGGATCTGAAGGCAGGCCGGTTGCCGGCCGTGGTCGCCACCTCCAGTCTGGAGCTGGGCATCGACATGGGCGCGGTCGACCTGGTCGTGCAGGTCGAGTCGCCGCCGTCCGTCGCCTCCGGTCTGCAGCGTGTGGGCCGCGCGGGCCACCAGGTGGGCGCGGTCTCCACCGGAGTCGTCTTCCCCAAGTACCGAGGCGACCTGGTCCAGGCGGCCGTCGTCACGGAGCGGATGCGGACCGGCGCCATCGAGTCTCTGCGCGTCCCGGCCAATCCTCTGGACGTGCTGGCCCAGCAGCTGGTGGCGATGGTCGCGCTCGACACCTGGCAGGTCGACGACCTCCTCACGGTGGTCCGCAGGGCCGCCTCCTTCGCCTCGCTCCCGGAGTCCGCGTTCACGGCCGTCCTGGACATGCTCGCGGGCCGCTATCCCTCCGACGCCTTCGCGGAGCTGCGCCCCCGCGTGGTCTGGGACCGCGTGGCGGGCACGGTCACCGGGCGGCCGGGCGCACAGCGCCTCGCGGTCACCTCCGGAGGCACGATTCCCGACCGCGGACTCTTCGGGGTCTTCCTCGCCGGCGCCGACCCGAAGAAGGGCGGCGGCCGCGTCGGAGAGCTCGACGAGGAGATGGTGTACGAGTCCCGGATCGGTGACGTCTTCACGCTCGGCACGAGCTCCTGGCGCATCGAGGACATCACCCGTGACCGTGTCCTCGTCTCCCCCGCTCCCGGTGTCCCCGGCCGCCTGCCGTTCTGGAAGGGCGACCAGCTGGGGCGCCCGCTTGAACTGGGCCGTGCGCTCGGTGCGTTCCTCCGGGAGGTCGGCGCGCTCTCGCGGGAGGACGCGCGCGTGCGGTTGCTCGCCGCGGGGCTCGACTCCTGGGCCGCCGACAATGTCCTGACGTACCTCGCGGAGCAGCGCGAGGCCTGCGGTCACATCCCGGACGACCGCACGATCGTGGTGGAGCGGTTCCGCGACGAGCTGGGCGACTGGCGGATCGTCGTGCACTCGCCCTTCGGAGCGCAGGTGCACGCGCCGTGGGCCCTCGCCCTGGGTGCCCGTCTGACCGAGCGGTACGGCATGGACGCGCAGGTCATGCACGCCGACGACGGTATCGTGCTGCGCTTGCCCGACGCCGACCTGATGGGCCTGGACCTGCTCGACCAGGACCCCGCCGAGCCCGCCATGGAGTACGACGCCGAGAAGGCCCCCATCGGGGCCGCCGATGTCGCCTTCGACAAGGGCGAGGTCAACCAGATCGTCACCGACCAGGTGGGCGGCTCGGCCCTGTTCGCCTCCCGCTTCCGGGAATGCGCCGCCCGCGCCCTGCTGCTGCCGCGCCGCAGTCCCGGCAAGCGCACCCCCCTGTGGCAGCAGCGCCAGCGCGCCGCGCAACTGCTCGAAGTGGCGAGCGAGTACGGATCGTTCCCGATCGTCCTTGAGGCCGTCAGGGAGTGCCTCCAGGACGTCTTCGACGTACCGGGCCTCACGGAACTGATGGGCGACATCGAGTCCCGCAGCGTCCGCCTCGTCGAGGTCACCACTCCGGAGCCCTCTCCCTTCGCCCGCTCGCTCCTGTTCGGGTACGTGGCCCAGTTCCTGTACGAGGGTGACTCGCCGCTGGCCGAGCGGCGCGCGGCGGCCCTCTCCCTGGACTCCCATCTGCTCGCGGAGCTCCTCGGCCAGGCGGAGCTGCGCGAACTGCTCGACGCGGACGTCCTCGCCGAGCTGGAGCAGGAGCTCCAGTGGCGCACGGAGGACCGTCGGATCAAGGACTCCGAAGGCGTCGCCGACCTGCTGCGCCTCCTTGGACCCCTCACCGAGGCCGAGTTGGCCGAGCGCGGTGCGGAGCCCGAGTGGGCCGCTGAGCTGGCGTCCGCCCGCCGCGCCATCCGGGTCCGGATCGCCGGGGCCGAGCACTGGGCGGCGATCGAGGACGCGGGACGCCTGCGGGACGCCCTCGGCACGGCCCTGCCGGTGGGCGTCCCCGAGGCGTTCACCGAGCCGGTCAAGGACCCCCTCGGCGACCTCCTGGCCCGCTTCGCGCGCACGCACGGCCCGTTCACGTCCGCCACCGCGGCCGCCCGCTTCGGCCTCGGAGCGGCGGTCACGGAGGGCGCGCTGCAACGCCTCGCGGGGAACGGCCGCGTCGTACAGGGAGAGTTCCACCCGGCGGGCATCGGCCAGGAGTGGTGTGACGCCGCGGTCCTTCGCCGCCTGCGCCGCCGATCCCTGGCGGCCCTGCGGCACGAGCTGGAGCCGGTGCCACCGTCCGCGCTCGCCCAGTTCCTGCCCCAGTGGCAGCACCTGGACGGCCATGGCCTGCGAGGCATCGACGGCCTGGCGCGCGCCGTCGAGCAGTTGCAGGGGGCGACCGTCCCGGCATCCGCGCTCGAAAAGCTCGTCCTGCCGTCGCGGGTCTCCGGCTACACCCCCGCCATGCTCGACGAGCTGACCGCGGCCGGCGAGGTGGTCTGGGCCGGCGCCGGATCCCTGCCGGGAAAGGACGGCTGGGTCTCCCTCTACCTGGCGGACACTGCACCCCTGCTCCTGCCGCCCCCGCATCCCCTGGAACTCACCGCCCTGCACCAGTCCGTCCTGGACACCCTCTCCGGGGGGTACGGCCTCTTCTTCCGCCAGATCGCCGACCAGGTCCGCGCCACCACCCACCCCGAAGCCTCCGACCCCCAACTGGCCGACTCCATCTGGGAGCTGGCCTGGTCGGGACGGCTCACGAACGACACGCTCAGCCCGATGCGCTCGCTCCTCGGCTCGGGCCGCACCGCGGGCGCCACGGCCCACCGCGCCAAGCGGGGCATCCCGCGCGGGCGCTACGGCACGCTGACCGCCGCCGCCCGTACCGCCTCCCGCAGCGGCCCGCCGACGGTCGCGGGCCGCTGGTCGCTGCTTCCGCCGCGCGAGTCCGACCTGACGGTGCGCGCGCACGCCCTGGCCCGCTCCCTCCTGGACCGGCACGGTGTGGTCACCCGTGGTGCGGTGGCGGCCGAAGGTGTCGAGGGCGGCTTCTCGGCGACGTACCGTGTCCTGTCCGTCTTCGAGGACAGCGGCCAGGCCCGGCGGGGCTACGTGGTGGAAGGGCTCGGCGCG
Source organism: Streptomyces sp. NPDC003379 (assembly GCF_053589195.1). NCBI lineage: Bacteria > Bacillati > Actinomycetota > Actinomycetes > Kitasatosporales > Streptomycetaceae > Streptomyces > Streptomyces sp. NPDC003379. The sequence continues at coordinate 597,855 of NZ_JBSFRK010000001.1, forward strand.
GCCCAGTTCGCGATGGACGGCGCGGTGGACCGCCTGCGCGCCACGGCGAACACGCGGGAGCGTACGGGCACTTCACGCCCCTCCGACGCCCAGGCCACCGTCGTCCTCGCCGCCGCCGACCCCGCCAACGCGTACGGCGCCGCGTTGCCCTGGCCCGAGCCCCCGACCGGCGCGAGCCACAAGCCCGGCCGCAAGGCGGGCTCCCTCGTCGTCCTGGTCGACGGCGAACTGACGCTGTACATGGAGCGCGGCGGCAAGACACTCCTCGCCTGGCCCGGCGTTCCCGAGGAACCGGTCACCGAGGATCCCCGCCTGCACGCGGCCGCCGGGGCCCTGGCCGCAGCCGCCCGAGCGGGCTCCCTCGGCACGGTCACCGTGGAGCGCGTCAACGGCGCCGCCGCCCTGACCTCCCCCTTCGCCCCCCTCCTGGAAGGAGCCGGTTTCCACGCCACCCCACGGGGCCTGCGACTGCGCGTGTAACGGTGCCCGCCCCGGGCGCTGGGCAACGTGCCCACACGCGTGCCCCCGCCCCACCCCCCTCCATGCCACCCTGGACCCATGCCCGAAGGAGACACCGTCCACCAGGCGGCCCGGCGGCTGCACAGCGCTCTCGCCGGGCATGCCCTCACGCGTTCCGACCTTCGCGTGCCCAAGCTCGCGACGGTCGACCTCACCGGGCGCACCGTCCTGGACGTGACCCCGCGCGGCAAGCACCTCCTCACCCGCATCGAGGGCGGCCTCACCCTGCACTCCCACCTCCGCATGGACGGCGCTTGGCGGGTGTACGCCTCCGGCGAGCCCTGGCGCGGCGGCCCGGCACACCAGATCCGGGCCATCCTCGGCACCGCCGAGCAGACCGCCGTCGGGTACCGCCTGCCCGTCCTCGAACTGCTCCGCACCGCCGACGAGAGCAAGGCCGTGGGCCACCTGGGCCCGGACCTCCTCGGCCCCGACTGGGACCCCGAGCGCGCGTTGGGCAACCTCCGGGCGACACCCGACCGCCCCCTCGGCGAAGCCCTGCTGGACCAGCGCAACCTCGCGGGCATCGGCAACATCTACAAGAGCGAGCTCTGCTTCCTCCTGGGCGTCACCCCCTGGCTCCCCGTGGGCGAACTGCCCGAGGAGACGGCGACCCGCCTCCCCGCGTTCGCCAAGAAGCTCCTGGAAGCCAACCGCGACCGGCCTTCCCGCACCACCACCGGCCGCCCCCGCACCGGCCAGCGCCTGTACGTGTACGGCCGCGCGCCCCGCCCCTGCCTGCGCTGCGGCACCTCGATCCGCGTGGCGGAGCAGGGAGACGGCTCCCGCAGCCGCCCCACCTACTGGTGCCCCACCTGCCAGCAGGGCCCGACCCCCTGACACGGCTGCCTCCGCCACGCCCGCACCACGGCGGGCCCCGCGTCCACACCAACCAGTTGACGCCCCGTCAGGTCCGGCCGTACCGTCCCGTCATGCCCGTCAAGGCGTACGACCTCACCGGACGCACCGCATTCGTCACCGGCGCCGCCAGCGGCATCGGCCGCGCATCGGCCCTGCTCCTGGCCGAGGCCGGAGCCACCGTCCACTGCGCCGACCGCGACACCCAGGGCCTCCACGAGACAGCGACGCTCATCAAGGCGGCCGGCGGCGCGGCCCACACCCACCGACTCGACGTCGCCGACAAGGAACAGATAGACCAGGCCGTCACAACCGCCACAACCACCGCACCCCACGGCCGACTCGACATCATGGCCGCCATCGCCGGAGTCATGCACAGCAGCTCGGTCCTGGAGACCCGCGACGAAGACCTCGACCGCGTCCTGGACATCAACTTCAAAGGCGTTCTCTACGCCTGCCAGGCGGCAGCCCGCGCCATGATCGACGCCCGTAAGGGCGGCAGCATCATCACCATGGCCTCAGGAGCGGTGGACACCGGCGGCCCCGGCCTCCTCTGCTACGGCGCCTCGAAGGCCGCCGTCGTGCAGCTCACCAAAACCCTGGCCACGGAAGTCGGCCCGCACGGCATCCGGGTCAACGCCGTGGCGCCGGGCTGGATCCGCACGCCCATGACGGCCCGCCACGACACACAAGAAACGCCCGCCGAAATCCAAGGCCAAGCCCAAGCCCAAACCACGGCCCGAGCCCCAGCCCACACCGAAGAGATCATGACGCGCATGTCTCCCCTGCGCCGCGTCGGCGAACCGGATGACATCGCACACGCCGTGCTGCACCTCGCGTCCGACGCCTCGTCCTTCACGACGGGCCAGATCCTCCGCCCCAACGGCGGCGTCGCCATGCCTTGGTAGCCAGCCCCCGCCCCACCCCTCGTGCCCGCCTCTCAAGCTCACCCCCTGACCGCCGGGCCCTCGCCGCCCCCACAGCCCGCGACTTCGGCACGCAGTGCACAGGAAGCAGACTCAGCCCCCACCCCCCGGCGGCGACCGCCCCTTCCAGGGCCCCCGCGTCGGGCGCGAAAGCCAGCCGCAGCACACCCCACCACCACACCGCGCCGATCCCGACGACAGGCGCCCACCGCACCACCCGCCACGTCACGGCTGTCACGTTCACGGTTGTCACGGCTGTCACCTCCCGTCGACGCGAGATCGACGCTAAACGCCCGGGTTCACCCGCCGGGAGGGCGCACCACCAGCATCGGAAGCACTACGGGGGCGCGCTGCGGCGCGCCAAAAGGGGCCACAGACGGCAACGGCAAAGGTCGACTCAGCCGTTCTCGGCCTGGAACATCCAGTGATGCTTCTCGAGGTCAGCCGTGATCCCGATGAAGATGTCCTGGCTGACCGGGTCCGCCTCACCGGTCGTGTCGATCCGCTCACGGAAGCGCGTGATCACCGCGCCGAGCGCGTCCACGAGTACCCCGATCGCGTCCGAGTCCCTGATCCAGCCCTCAGGGACCTTGCCGATGCCGCTGCTCTGCGCCACGGTCGCCGCGCGCCCGTCGGGCGAGACACCGAGCGTGGAGGCGCGCTCCGCCACCGTGTCGGAGTGCTGCCTCGCGGTGTCGACGACCTCGTCGAGCTGCAGATGTACGGAACGGAAACGCGGTCCGACGACGTTCCAGTGGACCTGCTTGGCCACCAGCGACAGGTCGACCAGGTCCACCAGCGCGCCCTGCAGCGCCTCCGAGACCGTCTTCTGGTCCGCGTCGGACAGGGGGCTCTTGGCGACGTACATCTGTCTCCTCCAACTCATCGACGAACGAGAGAAACCCTCATCAACCATGGCATAAATAGCCCGATACGGCTGATTAAGCTGACTTAAGGGCTCTTCTATCCCCTCTGAGTACTCCTACACAGGACGTCCGTCACAGAACGCCCGTCACAAGGCATCTGTCCTTTCCGGAAACGCAAAAGGTCCCGACCGAGTACCCGGTCGGGACCTTCACACGCATGGGCGGCGCTCTCAGCCAAGAAGGGCCGTCACGCCGCGACGACGTCCACCGCCTCGGCGGGCGCCTTGATCGTCACCCGTTCCGGTGGCACACCGGCCACGGAGACGGAGACGGAATTGAGCATCGGGCGAACCGGCGCACGCACCGGTTCCGTGACTGCTGCTGCAGACTCGGCCAGCTCGGCGAGCGACAGTTCGTCACTCACTTCCCGCATCAGCTCGGACATCCGTACGTCAAGCGCGTCGCAGATCGCGGAAAGCAGCTCGGAGGATGCCTCCTTCTGCCCCCGCTCCACCTCGGAGAGATAGCCGAGCGAGACTCGGGCGGACGAGGAGACTTCGCGCAGAGTACGGCCCTGGCGCTGGCGCTGCCGACGCAGCACGTCACCCAGCAGGCGACGGAGCAGAATCATCGGTGGCTCCCTCCTCGGACCGCGTAGCCGCATCCTTCACGCCCCACCGTACCGCCTCGTGCGGCGGCCGTGCGGGGAGCGATGTCGTGTTCACTCAGGGCTGCAAACATCAATTCCCCCCGTTCTGTTCCGTATCCTGTGCCCGCCCGTTCCCGGCAGGTTCGCCTGCCAGCTGCTCCACCAGCAGCGTGAGCACGCTCCGTACACTCTCCATACGGATTTCCGAGCGGTCGCCGTTCAACCGCAGAGCGGCCACTTTCCCCTCGGCTCCGCCACGGGCGTAACCACGCACGCTGTCCGTACCGGGCCCCGCGACCGCCACGAAGACGGTCCCGACGGGCTTGCCGTCCTGGGCCTCGGGCCCCGCGACACCGGTGGTCGCGATCCCCCAGTCGGTGCCCAGCGCCTTCCGCACGCCGACCGCCATCTGCCGTGCCACCTCGGCGTCCACCGCTCCGCGTTCGTCCAACAGGGTGCCGTCGACCCCGAGCACGTCCCGCTTCAGATCAGTGGCGTACGCCGTCACGGACCCCCGGAAGACCGTCGAGGCCCCGGGCACCGCCGTGATCTCGGAGGCCACCAGTCCCCCCGTCAGCGACTCGGCGACAGCGAGCGTCTCGCCGCGCGCGGCCAGGAGCCGCAGCACCCTCGCCGACACCGCGCGCCCGCTCGCCGACACCGCGGCCGCCGACAGTCCGGGGGATGTCACTTCGCGGCCTCCCGGGCGGACTCCGACGCCGCCGTACGCTCCTCGGCCATGCCCTGCTTGCGCAGTACAACGGCCTGCTTCACATAGTCCAGTCCGGTCACCACCGTCAGTACGACGGCGACCGCCATCATCCAGAACCGCAGTGTCGCGAGCGGTCCCGTCAGGGCGAGAACGTACATGCCGACCGCCGTGCCCTGCGCGAGCGTCTTCATCTTGCCGCCGCGACTGGCCGGAATGACGCCATAGCGGATCACCCAGAACCGCAGCAGCGTGATGCCGAGCTCGCGCCCGAGAATCACTCCGGTCACCCACCAGGGCAGGTCGCCGAGCCAGGACAGACAGATCAGCGCGGCGCCCATGATCGCCTTGTCGGCGATGGGGTCGGCGATCTTCCCGAAGTCCGTGACCAGGTTGTATGTGCGTGCCAGGTGTCCGTCGAAGAGGTCGGTGATCATGGCGACGGCGAAGGCGGCCCAAGCGAAGGACCGCCAGGCCGGGTCGTCACCGCCGTTGCCGAGCAGCAGCATCACAAAGCCCGGTACGAGCAGCAGCCTGACCATGGTGAGCAGGTTGGCGACGTTCCACAGGCTGGCCTGATTGACGGCCGCAGCACCCAGCTTCCCGCCACGCACCGGCTTGGCGCCCGGAGCGCCTTGCGTGCCGGAACCGCCTGACGCGGATGCCGGGACTCCGGTCATCTGCCGGCCTCCTCGAGACACTCAGCCACCAAGTCCACGCCCTCCGTGCCGACGACCTTTGCCACGACCATACGGCCGACCTGCAGGCCGTCCCCACCGATGGTGCCCGTCAGACGGATCTGGCCGTCCGTCTCCGGGGCCTGGTGCGCGGCGCGGCCGAGCGGGCCCTCCTCCTCGTCCAGGGACTCGACGAGGACCTCGACGGTCTCCCCGAGCCGCTCGTCCGCGCGCTGCGAGGTGAGCTCCTCGGCGAGCCGAGCGATGTGCGCGAGCCGCTCGTCGACGACGTCCTGGTGCAGCTTCTCGTCGTACGTCGCCGCCTCGGTGCCCTCCTCGTCGGAGTACCCGAAGACGCCGATGGCATCCAGCCGCGCGCCGGTCAGGAAGCGCTCAAGCTCGGCGAGGTCGCCCTCGCTCTCGCCGGGGAAGCCGACGATGAAGTTGGACCGGACACCGGCCTGCGGCGCCTTGGCCCGGATGGTCTCCAGGAGCTCCAGGAAGCGGTCGGTGTCGCCGAAGCGCCGCATCGCGCGCAGCACGCCGGGCGCGGAGTGCTGGAAGGACAGGTCGAAGTAAGGGGCGACCTTCTCCGTCGACGTGAGTACGTCGATGAGTCCGGGCCGCATCTCGGCGGGCTGCAGGTAGCTGACCCGCACCCGCTCGATTCCGTCGACGGCGGCCAGCTCGGGAAGGAGCGTCTCCAGGAGGCGGATGTCGCCGAGGTCCTTGCCGTAGGAGGTGTTGTTCTCGGAGACGAGCATGACCTCCTTGACGCCCTGCTCGGCGAGCCAGCGGGTCTCGCCGAGGACGTCGGAGGGCCGGCGCGAGATGAAGGAGCCGCGGAAGGACGGGATGGCGCAGAACGAGCAGCGCCGGTCGCAGCCGGAGGCCAGCTTCACGGAGGCGACGGGGTTGCTGCCGAGGCGGCGGCGCAGCGGGGCGCGCGGCCCCGAAGCGGGCGCGACGCCCTCGGGCAGGTCCTTGGGGGGCTCTACGGGTGCGTGCCCTGGCAGGGCGATCCCGGCGCCGGCGTCCTGCCGCTCCGCGGGGCTGATCGGCAGGAGCTTGCGCCGGTCACGCGGGGTGTGCGCCTCGACGCTGCCACCGCTCAGGATGGTCTGCAGCCGGTTGGAGATGTCGGAGTAGTCGTCGAATCCGAGCACGCCGTCGGCCTCGGGCAGCGCGTCGGCGAGTTCCTTGCCGTACCGCTCGGCCATGCAGCCGACCGCGACGACGGCCCGGGTCTTGCCGTGGCCCTTGAGGTCATTGGCTTCGAGGAGGGCGTCGACGGAGTCCTTCTTGGCGGCTTCGACGAAGCCGCAGGTGTTGACGACGGCGACGTCCGCGTCCTCGGCGTCCTCGACGAGCTGCCAGCCATCCGCCTCCAAGCGGCCTGCGAGCTCCTCCGAGTCCACCTCGTTACGGGCGCAGCCAAGAGTGACAAGGGCGACGGTGCGGCGTTCGGGCATGGTCTCAAGACTACTTCGTCCATGGATCGGCCCCGGCCGCCAGGGTTACCCGGCCGTCGGTCCGCGGTCGTCGGCACGTCATCCCGACGTCACCGCGGTCCGGGCCGCGTCGCAGGTCAGCCGCCCCGCGGGCGTCGGTCAGCCGACTTCCGGGTCACCCTTGGTGTAAGTGAGGCGCTCCACTTGACCGGGCTCGAATTCGTTCTCGACCTGCTTGCCGTTCACGTACAGATGGATCGCGCCCGCGTCGCCGAGGACGAGGTCGATCTTCTTCTTGTCCTGGAACGTCTTGTCCTGGCCCTGCTCCAGGACGCCGTCGAAGAGCGTGCGGCCGTTGTGATCCTTGGCCGAGATCCAGCTGCGGCCGTCCGCGGCGGCGACCTTGACCGTGACCTTGTCGCCCGGCACACCGGCGATGGCGCTGTCCGACGGGTCGGGTTTGGGGTCGGCGGGCTTGTTGGGCTTGGGCTTCTGGGCGGGCTTGGTGGTGGCGGGCTCGGAGCCCTCGGCGACCGCGTTCGGCCCGGCACCGTCGTCCCCGCCGTTGAAAGCGGTGAAGCCGACGAAGCCGATCACCGCGACGATCGCTGCGACCATGGCGGCGGTCCAGTTCGGCCGGCGCGCGTCGGAGCGGATGCGTTCGGCCTCGAAGAGGGGCGCCGCCGGCGTGGGCCCGGGCGGACGTCCGCCGCGCCCCTCGTCGTACCGCGCGAGCAGCGGGACCGGATCGAGCCCGACGGCGCGCGCCAGCGTCCTGATGTGGCCACGGGCGTACACGTCGCCGCCGCACCGCGAGAAGTCGTCCTGCTCGATCGCGTGCACGATGGGGATGCGCACCCGGGTGGACGTGCTGACCTCGTCGACGGTCAGGCCGACGTCGACGCGCGCCTGCCGCAGGACGTGGCCGATCGAGGGCCGGTCGTCGGCCGGGCGGTCACTTGCCTGGCTCTCGTCGGCCGGGCTCTCGTCGGCCGGGCCGGCGGTTCGGTCGAGGCGGTCGTCTGAAGGTCGGTCGTCTTCAGGGGATTTGCCGATGGACACGGGGGCGCCTTTCGAGCGTGTAGCCACCTGCCGGAGGTTCAGTTTAGGGGGGCCGCGAAAGAGTGGGGCAACCGGACGGACGGTCTTTGTACGCCATCGGAATGGCCGGACATCCCGATGGTGGACATTCTCCTGTCCCTCGCTCAACTTGACGTATGCCGAAGGGAAACGGTTGCCTCACGATTCTTACGGGTGAGCCTCCCCGCGGATCACGGCGAGCACGCCGTCCAGCTCATCGGGTTTCACGAGAACGTCCCGCGCCTTGGAGCCCTCGCTCGGGCCCACGATGGAGCGCGACTCCATGAGGTCCATCAGCCGTCCGGCCTTGGCGAAGCCCACGCGCAGCTTGCGCTGGAGCATCGACGTGGACCCGAACTGGGTGGAAACGACCAGTTCAGCGGCCTGGCACAGCAGATCGAGGTCATCGCCGATGTCCTCGTCGATCTCCTTCTTCTGCTTGGTGCCGACGGTCACGTCGTCGCGGAAGACGGGCGCCATCTGGTCCTTGCAGTGCTGGACCACCGCGTGGATCTCGTCCTCGGTGACGAAGGCGCCCTGCATTCGGGTGGGCTTGTTCGCCCCCATCGGCAGGAAGAGACCATCACCCTTTCCGATGAGTTTCTCTGCACCCGGTTGGTCGAGAATGACGCGGCTGTCCGCGAGCGAGGAGGTCGCGAAGGCGAGCCGCGAAGGGACGTTCGCCTTGATCAGACCGGTCACGACGTCCACGGAGGGCCGCTGCGTGGCGAGCACCAGGTGGATGCCGGCCGCGCGCGCGAGCTGCGTGATGCGCACGATCGAGTCCTCGACGTCGCGCGGCGCGACCATCATCAGGTCGGCGAGCTCGTCGACGATCACCAGCAGATACGGGTAGGCCTGCAGCTCCCGCTCGCTGCCCTCGGGCGTCTTGAGCTTGCCCTCGCGGACGGCCCGGTTGAAGTCGTCGATGTGCCGGTAGCCGAACGCCGCCAGGTCGTCGTAGCGCAGATCCATCTCGCGCACGACCCACTGGAGTGCCTCGGCGGCCCGCTTGGGGTTGGTGATGATCGGCGTGATCAGGTGCGGGATGCCCTCGTACGCGGTGAGCTCGACGCGCTTGGGGTCGACGAGGACCATCCGTACGTCCTCGGGGGTCGCCCGCATCATGATCGAGGTGATCAGACAGTTGATGCAGGACGACTTGCCGGAGCCGGTGGCTCCGGCGACCAGGATGTGCGGCATCTTCGCCATGTTGGCCATGACATAGCCGCCCTCGACGTCCTTGCCGAGCGCGACGAGCATCGGGTGGTCGTCCTCGGCGGCGTCCGCGAGGCGCAGCACGTCGCCGACGTTGACCATCTCGCGGTCGGTGTTGGGGATCTCGATGCCGACCGCGGACTTGCCGGGGATCGGCGAGATGATCCGCACGTCCGGGGAGGCGACCGCGTACGCGATGTTCTTGGCCAGCGCCGTGATCTTCTCGACCTTCACGGCGGGGCCGAGCTCGATCTCGTAGCGCGTGACCGTCGGGCCGCGCGTGAAGCCGGTGACGAGCGCGTCGACCTTGAACTCCGTGAACACGTTCGTCAGTGAGGCCACGACCGCGTCGTTGGCGGCGCTGCGGGTCTTGCCGGGGCCGCCGCGCTCCAGGAGGTCGAGCGAGGGCAGCGCGTACGTGATGTCGCCGGCGAGCTGGAGCTGCTCGGCGCGTGGCGGCAGGTCGCGGGGGGTGTCGGGCGCGGACTTGGTGAGGTCCGGAACGACGCCCTCAGCGGCCTCCTGCGGCTTCTTCCTGAGCTTGCCGGGCACCGGCGCGTTCTGGGCGCGCGCGGGCGGCACGGGGGCCGTACGTGCCCGCTCCTCGCGCTCTTCGCGCTCCCCCGAGACCCCCTGCGTCAGATCGGCGACCAGCGGCGAGGGCGGCATGCCGTGCAGGACGGCGCCGTCCAGGTCTGCGGCCGCGGCGGCCGCCACGTCCACGGCGTCCATCGGCCGGCCCATGTCCGGCTGTACGGGGGTCCTGCGCGGCCTGCGGCGCTTGGTGAGCGCCTCCTCCTCGGCGGGGTCGGGGGCGTACGCGTCGGGGGCGGCGGTGCGCCGGCGCGAGGACCGGGCGGGCAGCGCCTCGCGCCACTGCTCGTCGTAGCGCTCGTCGTCGCCGCCGAACTCGTCGACCTCGGGATCCGGCTGGATCACGCCGAGCTTGATGCCGAGCAGCCGCAGCCGCTGCGGGATGGCGTTGACGGGCGTCGCCGTGACGACGAGGAGCCCGAAGACGGTGAGCAGCACCAGCAGCGGCACCGCGAGGATCTCGCCCATGGTGTAGATCAGCGGCGTGGAGGCGCCCCAGCCGATCAGGCCGCCTGCGTCCCTTATCGCCTGCATGCCGTCGCTGCGGGCCGGTGAGCCGCACGCCACGTGGACCTGGCCGAGGACGCCGATGACCAGGGCGGACAGGCCGATCACGATGCGGCCGTTCGCCTCGGGCCTCTCCGGGTGGCGGATGAGGCGTACGGCGATGGTGCCGAGCAGCAGCGGCACGAGCAGGTCGAGGCGGCCGAAGGCGCCGGTCACCAGGGCCTCGACGAGGTCGCCGACGGGGCCCCGCAGATTCGACCAGGTGCCCGCCGCGACGATCAGGGCGGTGCCGAGCAGCAGCAGGGCGAGGCCGTCCTTGCGGTGCGCCGGGTCCAGGCCCTTCGCGCCGCGCCCTATGCCGCGGAACGTGGCGCCGACCGCGTGCGCGACGCCGAGCCAGACGGCACGCACCAGGCGGTACACGCCGCCGGTGGGACTGGGCGCCGACGCGGGCTTCTGCACCGCGGCCTTCTTGGCCGGTGCCCTCTTCGCGGGCGCCTTCTTCGCCGCGGTCTTCTTCGCGGGCGGTTTGGCAGCGGCCTTCTTCACCGGAGCCTTCGTCGGCGCGGCCGCCTTCTTCGCGGGCGTCTTCTTGGCTGCGGGCTGACGTGAGGCCATGGGTGTGAGGTTACCGTTGTCGACCACTGCGGACACGTGTGCCCACTGCTTCACCCGTCCGTGTCGCCCTTGCGGAGACGGTGAACTGACGGGAACTCACCGGGTCCGCGGGGCGACGTACCGCGTCAGTTCTGCGAGGGGACCGATGTGGCGCCGCTGCCGGTGCCCGGTTCCAGGGCGTCAAGAGCCCGCCGCAGACCCGTGAGTTTGCGTTCGAGATGGGCGGCGGTGGCGACCGCCGCGGCGTCCGCCGACTCGTCGTCCAGCTGCTTGGAGAGCGCCTCGGCCTGCTCCTCGACGGCCGCGAGCCGCGCCGACAGCTCGGCGAGCAGACCCGCCGGCTCCTTCGGGTCGCCCGCCGCGGACTTGCCGCCGCCTTCGAGCTGGAGACGCAGCAGGGCTGCCTGCTCCCGCAGTTGGCAGTTCTTCATGTACAGCTCGACGAACACCGAGACCTTCGCGCGCAGCACCCACGGGTCGAACGGCTTGCTGATGTAGTCCACCGCACCCGCCGCGTAGCCGCGGAAGGTGTGATGCGGCCCGTGGTTGATGGCGGTGAGGAAGATGATCGGGATGTCCCGGGTCCGCTCCCGCCGCTTGATGTGCGCGGCGGTTTCGAAACCGTCCATTCCTGGCATCTGGACGTCCAGCAGAATCACCGCGAAGTCGTCCGTGAGTAGTGCTTTGAGCGCTTCCTCCCCGGAAGATGCCCGCACCAGTGTCTGATCGAGCGCAGAGAGGATGGCCTCCAGCGCCAGCAGATTCTCCGGCCGGTCATCGACCAGGAGGATCTTGGCCTTCTGCACCATGGCCCGCCCTCCTCGCCCCGGCGGTACACCGGGCGCCGCCCCAGAGGACGACTCCCTTGCGCCGCCCGTCCTTGTGCCGGTCATGGTAGCCGCACCCCGCCTGTCGCCACACCCTGTCACCGCGATGTCACTGTGCACGTAGCAGAAACGCGGTGGGAGACCAGAAGGTTCCCCGAATACCGCCGTTCTACACGACCTCGGCCACACTCTGTCAGCAACTCCGTGTGACGAAGCCGGTTCTCGGTCATTGACCGCGCATCCACTGCTCCATCACCGACAACAGGTGATCCGGATCGACCGGCTTCGTGACGTAGTCGGAAGCTCCGGAGTCGATCGCCTTCTCCCGGTCGCCCTTCATCGCCTTCGCCGTGAGCGCGATGATCGGGAGCCCGGCGAACTGCGGCATCCTGCGGATCGCCGTCGTCGTCGCGTACCCGTCCATCTCCGGCATCATGATGTCCATCAGGACGACCGTCACGTCGTCGTGCTGCTCCAGGACCTCGATGCCCTCGCGGCCGTTCTCGGCGTACAGCACCGACAGGCCGTGCTGCTCCAGGACGCTGGTGAGCGCGAAGACGTTGCGGATGTCGTCGTCGACGATCAGGACCTTCTCGCCCTCGAAGTGGAAGCCGGGCCGCTCGGCCCGCGCCTCCGTCCCCGTGGCGGGCCACTGCTCCTGCGGCCGCTGGTCCTGGGTGCCGCCCACCGGCTGCCCCGGCATGACGGGCGGCTGCTCCGGCGTGGGCACCGCGCGACGGCGGCGCCGGAAGAGCGCCGCGGGGCCTGTCGGCGCGTCCTGGCGCACCACGGTGTGCTCGACCGGCGCCGTGGCCCCGGCCGCCGCCGACGCGCTCTCCGGGGCGGGCAGCTCCGCCACGGAGGGCGCGGGCGCGAGCTGCGCGTAGCCCTGGGGAGGCAGTTCGCTCGGGTGCAGCGGCAAATAGAGCGTGAAGGTCGAGCCGCGGCCCGGTTCGCTCTGGGCGTGGATCTCACCGCCGAGCAGCCGCGCGATCTCCCGGCTGATGGACAGGCCGAGGCCCGTGCCGCCGTACTTCCGGCTGGTCGTGCCGTCGGCCTGCTTGAACGCCTCGAAGATGACCCGCATCTTGCTGGCGGCGATGCCGATGCCGGTGTCCGTCACCGAGAAGGCGATCAGGTCGGCGCCCGCGTCCCGCAGTGAGCCGGCCTCCAGGAGCTGCTCGCGGATCGCGTTGGGCACGTCGTTGTTGGCGTGCCGGATCACCAGCTCGACCGCTCCGGAGTCGGTGAACTTCACCGCGTTGGACAGGAGGTTGCGCAGCACCTGGAGCAGGCGCTGCTCGTCCGTGTGCAGCGTCGCGGGCAGCTCCGGGGACACGCGTACGGAGAAGTCGAGCCCCTTCTCCGCGGTCAGCGGGCGGAACGTGGCCTCTACGTAGTCGACGAGTTGGACCACGGCGATGCGCGTCGGGGAGACGTCCATCTTGCCCGCCTCCACCTTCGACAGGTCGAGGATGTCGTTGATGAGCTGGAGCAGGTCCGAGCCCGCGCCGTGGATCGTCTCGGCGAACTCCACCTGCTTCGGGGTGAGGTTCGAGTCGGCGTTGTCGGCGAGCAACTTGGCGAGGATCAGCAGGGAGTTGAGCGGTGTGCGCAGCTCGTGCGACATGTTCGCCAGGAACTCGGACTTGTAGCGCATCGAGACCGCGAGCTGCTCGGCGCGCTCCTCCAGGACCTGCCTGGCCTCTTCGATCTCGGTGTTCTTGACCTCGATGTCGCGGTTCTGCTGGGCCAGCAGCTCGGCCTTCTCCTCCAGCTCCGCGTTGGAGTCCTGGAGCGCCTTCTGCCGACTCTCCAACTCCGCCGAACGTTCCCGCAGTTGTTCGGTCAGTTCCTGCGACTGCTTGAGCAGCACCTCGGTCTTCGTATTGACGCTGATGGTGTTGACACTCGTCGCGATCATCTCGGCGATCTGGCTGAGGAAGTCCTTCTGGATCTGCGTGAACGGCTGGAACGCGGCCAGCTCGATCACGCCGAGCACGGTCCCTTCGAAGAGCACCGGAAGCACGATGACCTGCGCGGGCGGCGCCTCGCCGAGGCCGGACGCGATCCGCAGATAGCCGGAGGGCGCGTTCTCCACGAGGATCGTGCGCCGCTCCTTGGCTGCCGTGCCGATCAGCGTCTCGCCGGGCCTGAAGGACGTCGGCATGGACCCCATGGAGTAGCCGTAACTGCCGAGCATGCGCAGCTCGTACGCGTCCTCGTGATCGCCACCGAGATCCTTGCCGTCGTCCGTGGGCATCGCCAGGAAGAACGCTCCGTGCTGCGCGGAGACCACCGGCGTCAGCTCGCTCATGATCAGCGAGGCGACGTCCTCCAGGTCGCGGCGGCCCTGCATCAGGCCGGAGATCCGCGCGAGGTTGCCCTTGAGCCAGTCCTGTTCCTTGTTGGCGAGGGTGGTGTCGCGGAGGTTCGCGATCATCGTGTTGATGTTGTCCTGAAGGACCTGGATCTCGCCCGCCGCGTCGACCTCGATCTTGAGGTTGAGGTCACCACGGGTGACCGCGGTGGCGACCTTGGCGATGGCGCGCACCTGGCGGGTGAGGTTTCCGGCCATCTCGTTCACGGACTCGGTGAGGTCGCGCCATGTTCCGTCGACGTCACGCACGCGTGCCTGACCGCCCAGCTGGCCCTCCGTGCCCACCTCGCGGGCGACCCGCGTGACCTGCTCGGCGAAGGACGACAGCTGGTCGACCATCGTATTGATGGTGGTTTTGAGCTCCAGGATCTCGCCCCGGGCGTCAATGTCGATCTTCTTGGTCAGATCGCCCTTGGCGATCGCGGTGGTCACCATCGCGATGTTGCGGACCTGTCCGGTCAGGTTGGACGCCATCGAGTTCACGGACTCGGTGAGGTCCTTCCACGTACCGGAGACGCCCGGCACGCGCGCCTGGCCGCCCAGGATGCCGTCCGTGCCCACCTCACGGGCCACACGCGTGACCTCGTCGGCGAACGAACTCAGCGTCGTCACCATGGTGTTCACCGTGTCGGCGAGCTGCGCGACCTCGCCGCGCGCCTCGACCGTGACCTTCTTGGTGAGGTCGCCGTTGGCGACCGCCGCCGAGACCTGGGAGATGTTCCGCACCTGGCTGGTCAGGTTGTTGGCCATCAGGTTGACGTTGTCGCTCAGGTCCTTCCAGATGCCGGTGACGCCCGGCACGCGCGCCTGGCCGCCCAGCTGGCCCTCCGTGCCCACCTCGCGGGCCACGCGCGTGACCTGCTCGGCGAACGAGGAGAGCTGGTCGACCATCGTGTTCACCGTCGTGACGAGTTCGAGGATCTCGCCCTTCGCGTCGACGGTGATCTTCTTGGAGAGGTCGCCCATGGCGACGGCCGTGGTGACCTCGGCGATGTTCCGCACCTGGAGGGTGAGGTTGTTCGCCATGCCGTTCACGGACTGCGTGAGGTCCTTCCAGGTGCCCGAGACGCCCTGCACCTCCGCCTGGCCGCCGAGGATGCCGTCGGTGCCCACCTCGCGGGAGACCCGCGTGACCTGCTCCGCGAAGGCCGACAGCTGGTCGACCATCGTGTTCAGGGTGTTCTTCAGCTCCAGGATCTCGCCGCGCGCGTCCACGTCGATCTTCTGGGACAGATCACCGCGGGCCACCGCCGTCGCGACCTGCGCGATGTTGCGCACCTGCGCGGTGAGGTTGCCCGCCATGCCGTTCACGGAGTCCGTCAGATCCCGCCACACACCGGCGACGCCGGGCACCTGCGCCTGGCCTCCCAGGCGTCCCTCGGTGCCCACCTCGCGGGCCACCCGGGTCACCTGGTCGGCGAAGGCCGAGAGCTGGTCCACCATCGTGTTGATGGTGTTCTTCAGCTCCAGGATCTCGCCGCGCGCGTCGACCTCGATCTTCTGGGACAGGTCACCGCGGGCCACGGCCGTCGTCACCTGCGCGATCTGACGCACCTGCGACGTCAGATTCCCCGCCATGAAGTTGACGGAGTCGGTCAGGTCCTTCCAGGTGCCGCTGACGCCGTCCACGCGGGCCTGCCCGCCGAGGCGCCCCTCCGTGCCCACGTCCCGCGCCATCCGCGTGACCTGGTCGGCGAAGGACGACAGCTGGTCCACCATCGTGTTCACGGTGTTCTTCAGCTGAAGCATCTCGCCGGACACGTCCACGGTGACCTTCTGCGAGAGGTCGCCGTTCGCCACCGCCGTCGTCACCTGCGCGATGTTGCGCACCTGCCCGGTGAGGTTGCGGAAGGCGGTGTTCACCGAGTCGGTGAGGTCCTTCCACGTGCCCGCCGCGCCCTGCACCTGCGCCTGGCCGCCCAGCTCACCCTCGACGCCGATCTCACGCGCCACACGCGTGACTTCGGAACCGAAGGCGGAGAGCTGGTCCACCATCGTGTTCACGGTGTTCTTCAGTTCGAGCATCTCGCCCGCGACATCGACGGTGACCTTCTGCGACAGGTCGCCGTTGGCCACGGCCGTCGTCACCTGCGCGATGTCCCGCACCTGTGTCGTGAGGTTGCGGAAGACCGTGTTGACCGAGTCCGTGAGGTCCTTCCAGGTCCCCGCCGCGCCCGGCACATTGGCCTGACCGCCGAGCTGCCCCTCCGCGCCGACCTCGTTGGCCACGCGCGTGACCTCGTCCGCGAACGTGCGCAGCGTCTCGGTCATCTGGTTGATCGTCTCGGCGAGCTGGGCGACCTCGCCGCGCGCGCTCACCGTGACCTTCCGCGACAGATCACCGTTCGCGACCGCGGTCGTCACCTCCGCGATCCCCCGCACCTGGGCGGTGAGGTTGCCCGCCATGAGGTTCACGGAGTCGGTGAGGTCCTTCCACACCCCCGCCACGCCGGGCACCTGCGCCTGGCCCCCGAGCTCGCCCTCCGTGCCGACCTCGCGGGCGACGCGGGTCACCTCGGAGGAGAACGAGGACAGCTGGTCCACCATCGTGTTGACGGTGTTCTTCAGCTCCAGCATCTCGCCCGCGACATGAACCGTGACCTTCCGGGACAAGTCACCCTTCGCCACGGCCGTCGTCACCAGCGCGATGTCCCGCACCTGCGCCGTCAGTCGGTACGCCATCGTGTTGACCGAGTCCGTGAGGTCCTTCCACGAACCGGACATTCCGCGCACCTTGGCCTGCCCGCCCAGCTTGCCCTCGGTGCCGACCTCGCTGGCCACGCGTGTGACCTCGTCGGTGAAGGTGGAGAGCTGGTCGACGAGGTTGTTGACCGTCCGCCCGACCTTGAGGAACTCCCCGCGCAGCGGATGGCCGTTCCCGTCCACCCCCTGCGCCCGCAGCTCCATGCGCTGCTCCAGGTCGCCCTCCGCCACCGCGGAGAGGACCCGGCCGACCTCGGAGACGGGACGTACAAGATCATCGACCAGGGCGTTCGACGCCTCGATCGCGGCCGCCCACGAGCCCTCGCTCGCTCCGCCCTCCAGCCGTTCCGTGAGTTTTCCCTCACGTCCGACCATGCGCCGCACCCGCGAAAGCTCACCCGTCAGGTGCAGATTCCGGTCGGCGACCTCGTTGAAGACCGCGGCGATCTGCGACATGACGTCGTCACCGGAGACCGTAAGCCTCTTACGGAAGTTGCCGTCCCGCATCGCCGCCAGCGCCGCGAGCAGCCGATTCAGGGCCGCCGCGTCCACGGAGGCAGTCGCCCCATTGCGCGGTTTGCGCTGTTTATTCAGGGACTGTCCGTCTTTCGCGCGCGTGTCAGTGCCCCGCGTCGCTGCGCCAGACTCCACTGTGTCCCTCCCGCAAGGGTCGACCTACTGCTTGAGCTGCCCGGGCTGTCTCCATGAAGCTTGCCCAGTGTTTCACCATGGCCGAACCAGGCCATAACAGTTCGGCAGCTTCGCACACCGTCCGCACACCCTCCGGGCGGAAACACTGACGACCGGCATCAGCATGGACGGCGAAGGTAAGTAACCTTGCATCCGGCTGTCCAACCACCCCGGTCCTGCCCGGCCAGGGCGGTGGTACACGAACAAGCGGGCATCGGAGGGGCGGCCGCACCATGAGTTCGCGAGAACTGGGCGTCGACACGGTCGACATCGTCGATACTCGTACGAGGAGTGCTGTGATCACCGCGCGTGCGGCTGCCACCTTCGAGCCCGTCGGCCGTTCCGTCGCGACGGCCCGCTCATTCGTGCGCGACACCCTCCAGGGCTGGGGGTTCTCGGACATCGTCGACGACGCCGTCGTCCTCACCAGCGAACTGGTGACCAACGCCGTGGTGCACGCCGGCACGGCCGCCGACGTCCTCTGTCTGCGCAGCGACGACGCCGTACGCATCGAGGTCTCCGACCGCTATCCGGAGCGCGAGATCCCGCTCCAGCAGTCCTCGATCAACATGGGCAGCCCCGACCGCGAAGGCGGCCGCGGCCTCCAGCTCTGCGCCGCGCTCGCCACCCGCTGGGGTGTCGACTACACCCCCACGCACAAACAGGTCTGGTTCCAACTGGACCTCCCCCACCGCTCGGTGGGCACCCGCACCGCGGGCCCCGCGCTCCCGGCCGACCTCCTGCCCGTCGCCGACGGCAGGATCCGCGTCGCCGTCATCCAGATCGACCGCGTGGGCGCCATCTCCGCCTGGAACGAAGACGCGGAGGACCTCTTCGGGTACGCCGCCGAGCAGGTCGCCGGCAAGCCGCTGAACGACCTGGCGGCCTGGCCCCACACCCCCGGCACCAGCACCGGCATCGCCGAGGCCCTGCAACTCTCCCGCTGGGAAGGCAGCTACGGCATCCGCGGCTCCCACGGCCGCGTCATCCCCGTCTACGCCTCGCACCTGCGCGTCCGCGACACCGGCGGCGAGCCGTCCACGGTCTGCCTTCTCGTACGCGATGACGAGCGCGCCGTGCTGCAGACCCCGCTGCGCGGCGCGACACCCGAGCAGGCCACGCTCAGCGAGCCGAACGCCACGGACCCCTTCGAGGTCTTCATCGGCTCCCCCGCCCCCGAGGACCTCGACGGCCTGCTCCAGCGCACCGTCGAGCGCGCCCGCGACATGCTCGACGGCGACGCGGCCTTCCTGCTCCTGGCCACCGACGACGAGACGGAGCTGGAGGTCCGCGCCTCCACGGGCCTGCCGTCGGCCCGCCAGCGCTTCGCCCGCGTCCCCGTCGAGGCGGGCCCGGGGCGGTACGGCTCGGCCCGCATGCCGGCCGTCCACGAGGACCTCACCGTCGTCCCCGGCGCCGTCCCGCTCCTCAGCGGCACGGGCATGCGCTCCGTCGTCACGGTCCCCCTCAAGGTCGAGGGCCGCCTCACCGGCTCCCTCGGCGTCGCCGCGGAGGCCCCCGACCGGTACTCGAACGAAGAGGCGCTGCGCCTGCAGTTCGCCGCCGACCGCATCGCCCTCGCCGTGGAGTCCGCGCGCCTCGGCGAGCTGGAAAGGCTCCGCCGCGGCTCGCTCTCCTTCCTCGTCGAGGCCTCCGACCTCCTCGCGGGCACCCTCGACCGCGACCAGACCCTGGCCCTCATGGCCCAGATGACGGTCCCGACGCTCGCGACCTGGTGCGCCGTCTACACCATCGCCGACCAGTCCGCCGAGCCCTACCTCTCGTACGTCCTGCACGAGGACGAGGAGCGCATCGACGGACTGAAGGCGCTCCTCTCCAAGATCGCCCCGCCGGACCCGGTCCCCACCCCGGGCGCCCGCGTCTGGGCTGCCCCCTCGGAGGCCGCGCACCAGGCCGCCCTGCGCACCTCCATGCGCAGCCTGGGCCTCGGCGAGCCCATGACCCTCGGCTCGGGCATCGGTACGACGCTCTCCACGGCGTCCGCGGTGGGCGGCGAGACCGTCGTCCTCCCCCTGGTCGCCCGCAACCGCGTCATCGGCATGCTCACGCTGGGTAAGCCTTCGGACGAGCACTTCCGCCAAGAGATCCTGGAATTGGCCGAAGATCTGTCCCGCCGAGCGGCCCTGGCGCTGGACAACTCCCGCCTCTACTCCGAGCGCATGGCCATCAGCCAGTCCCTCCAGCGCAGCCTGCTGCCGCCCGGCCTGCCCCAGATCCCGGGCGTCGAGGTCGACGTCATCTACCGCGCGGCCGGCGAGGGCAACGAGGTCGGCGGCGACTTCTACGACCTCTTCCCGATCCGCGACGGCGCGTACGGCTTCGCCATCGGCGACGTCTGCGGCACGGGCCCCGAGGCCGCCGCCGTCACGGGCCTGGCCCGGCACGCGCTGCGCCTGCTCGCCCGCGAGGGCTTCGGCGGCCCCGCGGTCCTGGAGCGCCTGAACGCCGCGATCCTCGACGAAGGGGCCCGCAGCCGCTTCCTGACGCTCCTCTACGGCGAGTTGTGGCCCCAGGAGGACGGCTCCGCGGTCCTGAAGATCGTCTGCGCCGGCCACCCGCTGCCGCTCCGCCTGCGCCAGGACGGCACGGTCGAACCGTACGCGGAACCGCAGCCGCTGCTCGGCGTCATGGACGACCTCGAACTGTACGAGCAGACGATGACCCTCGACCCCGGCGACGTCCTGCTCTGCGTGACCGACGGCGTCACCGAGCGCCGCGAGGGCACCCGCATGCTCGGCGACGACGGCCTCGCGGAGGTTCTGACGACCTGTACGGGCCTGACGGCCGGCGCGGTGGCCGCCCGCATCATGCGCGCGGTGGAGCGCTTCGCTTCCGACGCCCCGTCCGACGACATGGCCATTCTCGCGATGCGCGTCCCGGGCCTGCAGAAGGACTGAGCACACCGGGGCGCCTCAGGGTGCCCCGGGCGCACACCGCCCCATGAACGCGATGAAGGCCCCCGCCCAACCGGGCGGAGGCCTTCACAAGTTGAGCCCCCAAGCGGAATCGAACCGCTGACCTTCTCCTTACCA
The DNA here is from genome assembly GCF_053589195.1 of Streptomyces sp. NPDC003379. Lineage (NCBI taxonomy): Bacteria > Bacillati > Actinomycetota > Actinomycetes > Kitasatosporales > Streptomycetaceae > Streptomyces > Streptomyces sp. NPDC003379. Next base: position 618,180 of record NZ_JBSFRK010000001.1, read on the forward strand.
TGGAGACGCTCTACCGACTGAGCTATAGGGGCCTGCTGCCCTCCGCGGTTTCCCGCGCGGCAACGGAATAGATCATACCTGAATTCTTAGGCCCCTCCGAACCGCCCATTCCTCTGGACCGCCGGTCCCGGCACTGCCACTGTGCGCGCATGCCGACCAGACGAGTCACGCATCCGCGGTCCGCCTTGGCCCTGGCCACCGTCCTGCTCCTGCCGCTCGTGGCCTGCGGATCCGACGACGACAGAAGCACCGCGGACCCGGCGCCCACAAAGAAGCCGGCAGCCACGGAGATCCCGCGCCCCGGGAGCCAGAAGGTCACCCTCTCCTGGAAGGGCGAGAAGCGCGTCTACACCGTCCACGCCCCACCCGGATACTCCCGCTCCGAGCAACTGCCTCTCGTCATCGCCATGCACCCCTATCCGGCCGACGGCAAAGCCATGGCCGCGATCAGCGGCCTGAACACCAAAGCCGACAGGGAGAATTTCCTCGTCGCCTACCCCGACGGTCTCCACCAAGGCTTCAACGCCCTCATCTGCTGCGGCACCGAGGACGACGTCGGATTCATCCGTACGCTGACCAAAAGGCTGACCGGCACCTGGAACGCCGATCCGGCCCGCGTCTACGCGACGGGCATCTCCAACGGCGGCGACATGTCGTACAAGCTCGCCGTCGAACTCCCCGGCACCTTCGCGGCCATCGCGCCGATCAGCGGCGGCTATCTCGGCACCGACGCGGAAAAGGCCTCGTACATGCCGAAGACCCCGGTCTCAGTGATCACCTTCATAGGCGGCCTCGATGAGCATTACGCCGACATGGACGCGGGCATCGACGCCTGGCAGAAGCGCCTCTCCTGCAAGCCGAGCGAGCCCCGGGAACTGAGGAAGAAAATCAAGAGGACGGCCGCGAAGTGCCGCGACGGCTCGGACGTGGTCGTCTACCGGCTGCCCGAAATGGGCCACTCCTGGCCGGACGGCGCGGGCGGCGGCATGTCCGACCCGGAAGCCGGCGTCAACGCGACCGACCTGATGTGGGAGTTCTTCAAGTCCCACACCAGAAAGGCTTCCTGACGCGACGCGCGCATTCCTAGAAGGCGGGCTGGAGAAGCCCACCCAACGCGTTGCAGGCGGAGACGACGCGCTGGAGGTCACGCCGCGACATCGACGCGTCGACCGGCAACGCCAGCGTCTCGTCCGCGGCCCGCTCGGTCTCGGGCAGGCGCACATCCCTGCGGAACCGCGGCAGCCGGTGCACGGGCGTCTTCACGGGCACCCAGCAGTTGACTCCCTTGGCCCGTACGGCGCGTGCGAACGCGTCCCGGTCCGGCCGCCCGTTCCCGGGCACACGCACCACGTACTGCTGATAGCTGTGCCCCTCGCCGCCGTCCGGCGTCATGACTCCGCTGAGCCGGCCACTGAGGTACGCGGCATGCGCCCGCCGCCGCTGAGAGCCCTCGTGCGGGGTCTCCGACTCGCCCCGCTCCAGGACGAGAAGCCCCTGCCGCTGCCCTACGTCGCGAAGTCGCCGTACGTCGGCCCGGTTCCCGAAGCGGTGCACGACGATGACGGCGGCCGTGCGCGGGGTGACCGCGGCGGCGACGGCGTCAGGGTCGAGGCAGTACGTCGCCGGCTCTATGTCGGCGAAGACCGGCAGCGCTCCCGCGAGGACCACGGCCTCGGCGACCTCGGCGTTCCCGTAGGCGGGCACGACGACCTCGTCACCGGTACCGACACCAGCGGCGCGCAACATTCCAACTGTCCCCATGTCTGCGGATGTTGGCTGCACAACGTGAACGGCAAGTGACGGAAAACAAAAAAGAGCTGGTCCCTGAACCGAAGTTCAGGGACG